>JBAQCT010000018.1:0-51160 GCA_049294375.1 Gallionella sp.
GCCGGATCAAACAGGCCGCCCCGGAAGAAAAACACGGCGACGCCAGCGTAAAACCCCGATTATCGCGCGAGGAGGCGCGCCGCAGGGGCAGCCTGATCCTGGTCGCCGAAGACAACGAGATCAACCGGAAAGTCATCCTGCAACAGCTCATGCTGCTCGGGCGAACAGCGGACATCGCCCACGATGGCCGCGAAGCGCTGGAACGCTGGCAGAGCGGCGATTACGCGATCCTGTTCGCCGATCTGCACATGCCGGAGATGGACGGCTACGAGCTGACCGCCGCGATCCGCGCCGCCGAAGCTGATGCCGGTGAAACCGGCAAGCCGCGCACCCCGATCATCGCCTTCACCGCCAACGCGCTCAAGGGCGAGGCCGATCGCTGCCGCGCCATCGGCATGGACGATTACCTGAGCAAGCCGGTGCAGCTCGCCGACCTGAAAACGATGCTGGAGAAATGGATGCCGGCGGTTAGCTCCGACCCGATAGCGGATGAAGCTGCGCCAGTTGAACCCTGTAGCCCGCATGATAATGCGGGGAATATCCCCGGATTTCATCCGGGCTACATAACACCTGCCCCCGTCGACGTGAATGTGCTCAAGACATTAATCGGCGGCGACGAGGCGATGATCCGCGAATTCCTGCACGACTTCCATCTCAGCGCGAAAAAAATCGCGGCGGAGCTGCGCGCCGTCTGCGCGGCGAACCAGGCGGAGGCTGCCGGTGCGCTGGCGCACAAGCTCAAATCATCGTCTCGCTCGGTCGGGGCGCTGGCGCTGGGCGAGCTGTGCGCAGAGATGGAGAAGGCGGGCAAGGGCGGTGAGACCGAAGCGCTGGCAACGCTGTTGCCCAAATTTGAGCAGGAGCTGGCGGGGGTCGAGCGGTTTCTTGAGGGGTATTAAAAAATACATTCTGGCTACGGCGAGAATTGACAACGCATATGCAATCAATTAGAGTTTGCGTATCTGTTGTGTATACATTTTTGTCATCAATTCAGGAGGCCTACATTATGCGAAATACCGCCATTAACCTGCGAGCACGGGCCGAGCAGCGCGACCTCATCGATTGCGCGGCACAGACACTGGGCAAAAACAGATCCGATTTCATGCTCGAAGCGTCATGCGAAAAGGCGCAGAGGGTCATGCTGGATCAGGTGCTCTTTAACCTGGATGCAAAGCACTTCCGGGATTTTTGCAAGTTGCTGGATGCGCCACCGAAAGCCAACCCCGGATTGAAGCGCCTGCTGGCGACGGTTTCTCCTTGGGAAGCCGGCCAGGCGCAGTAGAAAACGGCATGATGCAGGCCCCTCAACCGCTGGCGCAAAACCACGACTGCAGCGGATTCGATTGCGGTGAACCAACCCTCAATGAATGGATCAAGCGCCGCGCTCTCGCAAACCAGATAACCGGAGCAAGCCGAACATTTGTGCTGGTTGGGGAGTTTGATCGCGTGTTGGGCTACTACGCGTTGGCTGCCGGTGCGGTGGCGCATACCGATGCAACAGGAGCAGTGCGGCGCAATATGCCCGATCCTGTGCCGGTCATGGTGTTGGGGCGGCTGGCTGTCGATTTGTCCCGCCAAGGGGAAAAAATGGGAGCCGCACTGCTCAAAGACGCTGTCCTGAGAACGGTTGCAGTGTCCGAAAATGCAGGCATGAGAGCATTGCTGGTTCATGCGCTCAACGAACCGGCCAGACAGTTTTATACCCGGTACGGATTTTCCGCTTCGCCGGTCAATCCGTTGACGCTGATGTTGCCGCTACGCCCTACCCTTCTTACGCGGGTCAAACCAGGCAAATAGTTATGGTGAGCAGATCAGAAATTTTTAACGCCGCCATCCTGATCGTCGACGATCAGGATCTCAATGTCCGCGTGCTGGATCGCATGCTGAGAAATGCCGGCTATACTTCCATCGCGTCGACAACGAATCCGCTGGAGGTATGCGATCTGCACCGGAAGAACCGTTACGACTTGATCCTGCTCGATATCGAGATGCCCGGCATGGATGGGTTTCAGGTGATGGAGGGGCTCAAGGAAGCCGAACCGGACGGCTATCTTTCGGTGCTGGTGATCACCAGTCACCCGGATTACAAGGTGCACGCGCTACAGCTCGGCGCGAGGGATTTTGTCAGCATCCCGCTGGATAAAGCCGAGGTGCTGGCACGCGTTTACAACCTGCTGGAAGTGCGGCTGTTGCACAAGGAGGCGAGAAGCCACAGCAAAGCTATCGGGCAGGCGCTGGATGAAGTGGAGGCCAGCCGCAAGCTGATTCTTTCCCAGAGCGCCGAGGTCAAGCGTCTCTACGACCAGGTCGTGGCGGAAAAGAAAGTGACGGAGCGGCTGCTGCTCAATGTGCTGCCCCAGGCCATTGCCGAACGGTTGAAGGATCGGAGGCTGAAGGAGCGGAACGGCGGTGTTGCCGATAATTTCCCGCCGCTCATTGCCGACAGTTTTCCGGATGCGACGGTGCTGTTTGCGGACATTGCGGGATTCACCAAATTCTCTGCGGGGATGGGCCCGGAGAAGCTGGTGGTTTTGCTCAACGACATTTTTACCGGATTTGACAGGATTGCCGATAACCGCGGCCTCGAGAAGATCAAGACCATCGGCGATGCGTACATGGCGGTAGCCGGAGTCCCACATTCCGTGGACGCGCATGCCGTGCAGGCGGCGCACATGGCGCTGGACATGATGGATTCGCTGGAGGACTTCAATCAGCGCAACGGCTATGCGCTGAAAATGCGTATCGGCATCAGCAGCGGCACGGTGGTGGCCGGCGTCATCGGCAAGCGCAAATTCATTTACGACCTGTGGGGCGACGCGGTGAATATCGCCAGCCGCATGGAATCCCAAGGCGTGGCCGGGCGCGTGCAGATTTCGGATGCCACCCGGCGGCGGCTCGGCGAACAGTTTGAAATAGAGCAACGCGGTGTCGTCGAGGTCAAGGACATTGGCGAGATGCATACCTGGTTCCTGACCGGGCGAAAGGGCGCGGCTGGGTAACCAGCCAAGCGCAGCAGTTAATGGTATATTCCGCACACTGCGAACCGGCAAATTATGGAAGGCTTGCTCATGACGGACAAACTCAACATGAAAATTCTGGTGCTCGATGACGATCCTTTTACGCTTAAATTGATCGCGCGCATGCTGGCAAATCTGGGTTACAAATCGGTTACGCTCTGCGATAGCGGGCGTGCTGCGCTGGAACAAATCGATAGCACCACCAATCGTCCGGATATGATCCTGCTCGATTTGAACATGCCGGAAATGGATGGGATCGAATTTGTGCATCACTTGGTCGGACGCAGCTACACCGGCAGCCTCATCCTGTTCAGCGGCGAAGACGAGCACATGCTGCAGGCTGCCGAGAAACTGGTGCAGACGCATAAAATCGCGGTGCCGGGCAGCTTGCAAAAACCTGTCACGCCGGACAAGCTGGCGGCGTTGCTCGAAAAATGGGTGCCATCCGCGCGGGGTGGCGCGCCGGAGGCGGTAAAAATTCGCGGCGCGGATGAGTTGCGCGCCGCCATCGCCAACGGCGAACTGGTCAATTATTACCAGCCCAAGGTAGAGCCTGCCACCGGCTGGGTGATGGGCGTGGAAACCTTGGTGCGCTGGCGCCATCCGACGGATGGCATGGTGTTTCCCTGCGAATTTATCGGCATAGCGGAATCGCATGGACTGATCGACGAGCTGACACGGGTGGTGCTGACCGGTGCATTGGCTCAGGCCAAAGCCTGGCAGGAGACTGGGCTGTCATTGCAACTGGCCGTCAATGTGTCGATAGATAATCTGGCCTCGCCGGATTTTGCGGATTTTGTTGCAAAGCTTGCGGACGATGCGGGTGTGCCGCCGCAAAAGGTGGTGCTGGAAGTATCGGAAAGCCGCATCCCGATGGATGACCTGCGTGCGCCGCTCGAGACGTTGACCCGGCTGCGCATGAAGCGTTTTCGCCTTTCCATCGACGAATTCGGCACGGGGCATTCCTCGCTGGTGCAGTTGCGCGGTATCCCTTTCGATGAACTCAAGATCGACCAGAGTTTTGTGCATGGCGCTTGGTCGAATAAATCAGTGCAGGCGAAATACGACGCCAGCATGGCTATCGCGAGGCAATTGGAGATGGAGGTCGTGGCCGTCGGGGTGGAGGATCAAAACGACTGGGATAACCTGCGCCGCACCGGATGCGACCTTGCGCAGGGTTATTTTATCGCCAAACCCATGCTCGCCGCCGAGCTGCCCGGCTGGATTGAAACCTGGCAAGTGCGGATGCGTGAATAATTTAATCTGGAAACCGCAGTTGAAGTTTTTGTAGGAGCGGGCTCCAGTCCGCGAGCTGTTAAATCGCGACCTGGAGATCGCTCCTACGCAGCATTTTTGGGTTCCGGTTCGCCCGGCTAAAACATTTCATCGAAGGAGGCAATTCATCATGAGCACTCCAAACTCAGCCGTTGCCACGATCCTGGTTGCCACAGACGTCGTCGATGATGCCGCGGTGGTGAAGGATATACTGGGCGAGGAATTCAAGCGTGTCTTCGTTTCCACCGACCCGGCACGGGCGGTAGCGGACTTCGAGCAGCATCGCCCGGACGTGCTGATCCTGGCATTCAACCAGATGGAAAAATCGGAACGTTACTATCTGGGGCTGTACCGCTTGTGCAAGTCTGTGCACCAGCACCCGCACCGCACCATGATCCTGTGCAACAAGGATGAAGTGAAGCGGGTTTACGAGCTGTGCATGAAGGATTTTTTCGACGACTACATCCTGTTCTGGCCGATGACCTATGACCCGTGCCGGTTGCTCATGTCGGTACACTATGCGTTGCGCGATCTGGCATCGCTCAAATCCGGGGGGCCGTCGGCGGCGGAGTTTGCGGCCCAGGCGCGCCGTTTGGCGGAGCTGGAAAATGCGTTGAGCCAGCAGATGGCGCAAGGCGGGCAGCATATCGAAGCGGCCAGCCAGGCGATGAAGCAAGCCGAACAGAAAGTTGATGCGAGCCTGGAAAAATTTTCGCAGCGGCTCATCAATGGCGAGATGCCGGAATCGGTCGAGATCAAGAATGTGGATAGCCTGAAAAAAGAAATCAGCCATCTCAAGCAGGATGAAATCCAGCAGCACTTCCATACCGCAGCCCAATCCGCCCAGCCGCTGAAGCGGTGGGCGAACGAATTGAAGCAGGAATGCGAACCGCTCCTGAAATCGGCACGCACCATGAATGCGATGGCCGAGCGCATCCGGCCTACGGCGCTGGTGGTGGACGACGACGAGTTCCAGCGCAAACTGATCGGCAAGCTGCTGGAGGCGGAAAACTATCAGCTTATTTTTGCCACCGGCGGTGTCGATGCGTTGAATATTTTGCGCAAGACGCGGCCGGACGTCATCCTGATGGATGTCATGATGCCCGACATGGATGGCATGGAAGCCACTCGCCGATTGAAGGCCATCCCGCATTTCGCCAAGACGCCGGTCATCATGGTTACCGGCAAGAGCGAGGGAAATGTCGTGGTCGATAGTTTGAAGGCCGGGGCATCCGATTTCGTGGTGAAGCCTTTTGACCGCGCCACGCTGACCGCCAAGATAGCGCGCGCGTTAAACGCGGCAACCTCGGCGTAGCCGTATGAACGGCATTGCCGTTATGGTGTACCCGCAGCGCAGTAGCTTGGATGGTGTAGAGATTACCTTTTGATTGGGGGCAATATGGACTACAACATGCGATTTCTGGCGGTTGACGATATGGACAGCATGCGCCGCATCATGTCCAAGAATCTCAACCAGATGGGTTTCAAGAATGTCGTGACAGCGGGCAACGGAGCGGAAGCGTTGCGCATTCTCCAGTCGCAAACCATTCATGCGGTCATAACCGATTGGAACATGCCGGGAATGACCGGGCTGGAGTTGACCAAGGCCATCCGCGCGGATGCCAAGCTGGCCAAATTGCCTGTATTGATGGTGACGGCCGAGGCGGATCGCCATCAGATCGAATTGGCCATCGAGTCCGGGGTATCCGATTTCCTCGTCAAGCCGTATTCGGTTAACCGCCTCGAAGAAAAGTTGAATAATATTTTCAACAAGCCCAAACCGATATTTGCTCCAGCGAGGGCGGTGCCCCTTTCATCTGCTGCCGGAAAGACGGCGAAACCCGCCGCAGGTGCGGCGGTTATACCGGGTGGAGCCGAGCCTCCTGCCGTCGTGTTGACCGATGACTTCAAGAAAATGCCGCATAAGGCGAGCTTGCTGGTAGTCGATGATGTGCCGGAAAACCTGGATGTGCTGGTCGAACTGCTTGAGGACGAATACCGTGTCAGCGTGGCCAACAGCGGGGAGCGGGCGCTGGAAATCCTCGGATCGGGCAAAATCCCCGACCTTGTCCTGCTCGATGTGATAATGCCGAAGATGGACGGCTTCGAGATGTGCCGCCGGATCAAGGCAAACTCGGCCACTGCCGACATCCCGGTGATTTTTCTCACCGCCATGAACGAGGCGACCGACCTGGTGCACGGGTTTGAGGTCGGCGCGGTGGATTTCGTGACCAAGCCTTCCGACCCGCTCATTCTCAAGGCGCGCATCAGCACCCACATCAGGCTGAAGCGTCTGCTCGAAGAAACCAGGCGCAATCACCAGGAATTGCTGAAGCACCATGCCGCGCTCGAGGAAAATACCCGCCTGCGCGAGGAAGTTGACCGTATCGCCCGCCACGACATGAAGAACCCGATCGGCGGCATCATCAATTTTTCCTCGATGCTGCTCGAGGACGACATGATTACCAGGGATCAGAAGTCGATCATCAAGGACATCGAACAATCCGCGTACAGCGTGCTGAACATGGTCAATTTGTCGCTCGATCTCTACAGGATGGAGCAGGGGACATACGAATTCAATCCGTGCAAAATCGATGTCGTGCAAATATTGAACCGCATCGTGAAAGAAAAGAAATCCGAGCTGGATACCCGCAAAATCACCGTGCAGTTCATGGCCAACGGAAAAGTGGTCAAGGAACATGAGGCGTTCGAGGCGATGGGCGACGAGCTGCTGTGCTATTCGATGTTCAGCAATTTGTTCAAGAATGCCGTGGAGGCTTCCGGCGCGAAGCAGACAATCAAGATCGACCTGCACGTCGTCGACGATCTTTCCATGACCAGCATGGTCAATCACGGCACGGTTCCCAAGGAGATACGCGACCGATTTTTCGACAAGTTTGTCACCGCCGGAAAACCGGGCGGCACGGGCATCGGCACCTATTCGGCGAAACTTATTGCCGAAACCCAGCATGGTCAGATATCGATGAATACCTCGGACGAAAACAATACCACGACCGTTTCCGTGATGCTGCCCAGGCCGCAGGTCGAAAGCGATACCCAGGCCGAAAAATAACGGCGTTCGGCAGCATTTTCGATGAATGGGCATGATACGGAAAAAGGCATAGGCGATATTCGCCTCCTTTTGGTGGACGACGATGCCTTTAGCAGGAAACTGATGCTGGAAATCCTGCGCAGGCCGGGCGTTCGTGTCGATGTGGCCGAGAATGGCGCCGAGGCGGTTGAAAAAATCGGGCAAGCCGACTATGCAGCCGTGCTGATGGACTGCCAGATGCCGGTGATGGACGGTTTCGATGCGACCCGAAAGATACGGGCGGATAAACGCTTTGCCGATCTTCCAATACTCGCCCTGAGCGGCGATGCTGCTGGAGATGACAAGGAGAAATGCATCGAATGCGGAATGAACGGGCATATTGCAAAACCTGTAGATGCAGGCCAGCTCTTTGCCACGCTGGGGCGCTGGATCAAATTGAAAGCCCCCGCCGTTCCCGTGCAAGGCATGCAGGCGGTGGCGAATGGCGATGAAGCACCCAATATTCCCGGACTGGAAACAGGCAAGGCTTTGCGGCATCTGGACGGCAACGTCGATCTATTGCGCAAACTGATCGCCCGTTTCGGCGAAACACAGGCGGATACCGTGATGCGCATCAGGGCCGCTATCGAAAGCGGCGACGCTGAAACCGCCGCACGGGCAGCGCATACGTTCAAAGGTGTGGCGGGCAATATCGGCGCCACCGAAATATCCGCATGCGCCGCCATGGTCGAGGGCATGCTGAAGCGAGGCAACGCTGCGGGGCTGGCGGATGCGCTGGGTGAAATGGAGCAAAAGCTGAATCTTCTGCTGGAGCGGATAGCCGCCGCGATGGATGGCTACAAGCCTCTTGCAGCGGCCTCGCCGGAAAGCTTTACGGATATGGAGGCGTTTGCCGGCGAATTGCGGGAGCTCGCCGCATTGCTGAAGGATGGTGATTCCCGCGCACGCAGGCTTGTGGATGGCATTGCGTACCGCCTTGGCGAGATCGGGCAGGACGATATTGCAGGCCAGCTCAAAAAACTCATTTTCCGGTACGATTTCAAAGGGGCGATGGACAAGCTCGAGGAAGCGGCGCAGACCTTGGGAATAGCGCTTTAGATGTTAAGGGAACCTCTAAAAATCCACATTTCATCCCAACTGCTGCGTTGCGCAAAAAATTTCTTGCTTGCATATCAAAACATATGCGGCGCTACAAAACGAAGTTTCAGTGTAGGGTAACCTTTAGGTTGGCCGAAACTAAAATTTTTTCCGCGCCTTGCATTTGGGCGAAATCTGAATTTTTAGAGGCTCCCTAAAGCCCGGCAGCGCGCATGAGAAGAGAAAATAGTGAATTTAAACAATATGTTATTGTGATTTCTAAAATAACCTGATTTTCCTGCGCTGTTCTTCGTTTTGCTTGCCATCTGTACTGTTATCTTGGCATCATAGCAGCCAGTCAAAAACCGGTTCGATGGACGCATCGAACCGTCACGAGAGGTAGCGCCATGTCAAAACCAACCAATATCCGCTTGGTCACTAACGGCGACGAGGAATATATCGCCGAGACACAAGCCATCCAGGAAGCCAAGGCTCGTCTCGAGGCTGAAACGGAGGCGAATCTTTCCGCGCAGGCGCGCGCCCGTGCCGAAGCTCACGCGCGGGCGGTGGCCGAAGCACGTGCCCGGACGGAAAGGGAATTGGCCGCGCAGATTGAAGCCAACTGCCATGATGTGGCGAAGCATGCCGAGATGGTTCGGGCAAAGCTGGAAGCGGAGAAAAAACTGGCCCGCGAGTTGCAGGAAAAATTGGCCCACGAGCAGCGGTTTCAGGAAGAAAATCAGGCAAGGTTGCGCGCCGAACAGCAAGCGCAGGAAGAATTGAACCAGCGCTTTCAGCACGAGCAGGTCGTGCGGGCCGCCGCCGAGAGCAAGACCAAAACGGAACGTGAATTGGCGGCGCTGATCGAGCAGCAGCGCAAGGCCGAGCAGGATGCCCAGTTACGCGCCGAAGCCGAAATCCATCACATGCAGATCGCCATCTCCGAAACCGTGGCGCGCGCCGAGCGCGCCAGGGCGGAGCGCATTGCGGCCGAACTGGCGCAGAAAAATCACGCTGAAGAGAAGTTGAGGCTCGAGACCCAGTTGCGGGACATGGCGATACAGCGGACGGAAAGCGAAGCGGAAGAAGTGCGTGCGATAAAAGTTCGGGCGGAAGCGGAACAACGCGAAATGGAACAGAGGCACAGGCGCACCGAAGCCGAGCAGCGTGCCGCCCAAGCGGCGGAAAATCGCGCCAGGATGGAGCAGGAATTCGCCAAACTTGTCATCGAAAAGGAATCGACGGACAAGGCTATCGCGCAAGCCGTCGAAGACAAGGTCAACAAGGAACAGCAAGTTGTTGCGCTGGCGGCTTCCAAACTCAAGGCCGAGCAGGCTGCTGCCGAGGCTGCGGATGCGAGATCGCGCGCCGAGGCGCTCGCGTTGAACGAGATCGAGGCGCGGCTTGCGGCTTATCGCGATGCCGAGCAGGCGGCGCATGCGCGCGCGGCGGCGGATCAGGCTGCTGCGGAAGCCGCCGCTCAACGCAAACTTACCGAGGACCAGGCAAGAACCGATGCCGAAGCGAGAGAGCAAAACGAGCGCATGGCTCACGAGGCGGCAAAGAGGCATGCCGAAGCGGAGGCAGCGGCGCGAGCCGCCGCCGAACGCAAGCTCAAGGCGGAGCAGGAGGGGGCCGCCTTATTGCTGTCCCAAGCCGATGTCGATAAAAAGATACTGCGCCAGCAGGAGGAGAAAAATGCCTCGTTGCGCCAGATCGAGCTGGAGGCAAAAGATCGGCTAGCGAACGAATCCATAGCCAACCAGGCGGCTGCGCACAGGTTGCAGGCTGAAATGGATATGGCCGTGCTCGCGCAGCAGCGCGCCGAGGCGGAATTGAATGCCGCCAATCAGCTGGACATGAAATTGCAGGCCGAAACCCAGGAGATCGCAACGGCAAACGAACGCGCTGCGGCATTGCAGGAGGCGCGCCGCATAGCCGAGCAAAATACGGAGGTGGAGAAGCGCACCAAGGCCACGATCGAGGAGCGCATAGCGGCCGAGCAGCGCGCGGTCGAAGCGGGTCTCGAACGCATTGAAATCGAGAAGCGCGCCAAGAAGATGGCTGAAGAGACGGAAAGACTGACTCAGCAAGCCATTCAGGATGCGCGTAACCTAGAGCGTGCGGCAGCGCGCGCCATGAATATAGCCAAAGTTCGCGCGGAGACCGAAAGCAGGGCGCTCAGTGTAGAGGAGGAAAAAATCCGTGCCGAGGCGCTCGCTGCCGTCGCATTCAGCAAGCAGATCACAGAAGCGGAGCAGGCACGCGATACGGCGATGGTGCGCGCGGAAAATATGGCGAAGCGCCGTGTCGAGGAAGCGCGCAAGGCCGTTGAAGCGGAGCAGGAACGCCTCCGTTGCGAAGCGCAGGCGGCGGTTGTCGCGCGCAAGCGTAGCGAAACCGAGGAGAAGGCTGCGTTGGCCGCCAAGCAGCGCGAACATATCGAAGCGCAGTTAATTGAACATGAGCAACGCCATCTCGAACATGAGCGCGAACTGCTGGCGCAGGCCTCGCATCTCCAGTCGCTGGCGGAAAATAGTGAGAAGGTTCTGATTGCGCGCCTTGAAGAGGAACGCATGGCGGTGCAGGCTGTGCAGGAAAAAATTGCGGCAGAACAGGCCGCGCTGGATCGCGCCAAGGAAATCATCGAAGCGGCCAAACGCCAGTATGAGGAAACTGTGTTGACTGTTGCCGAAGCCACCGAACAGCGCGTTGCCGAAGAGCGGCGCGCTACCGAGGCGGAACAGGCGCGGCTGGAAGCCGAGCAGGCCGCATACGAGCTGGCATGCGAAAGGATTCTTGCCGCCAAAGAAGCCGAGCAAATTGCCTTGCACCAGCGTGAGGAGGATGCAAGATTGCTGGTGCAGCAGCAGGCAAAACTGGAAGTTGAGCGGCAGGTGCTGGCAGAAATTGAATTGAGGATGAAATCCGAAGAGGAAGCCAGTGTCGCATTGACCGAACGTGCTGCTGCGGAACGGAGTGCAATTGAAGCGGCGCAGAACACGATAGCGTTGGAAAAAGAAAAGGCGCTGCTTGAGAAACAGCGCACCAAGTTGAATGAAGAGGAAAATTCGCTGCTTCGCGCGCAAATTGAAGAGTCACGCACCGAAGTGGATGCGCTTCAATTGATGGAGGGCATGCGCAAAAAGGAAAAGATCATCCGCCTGGCGAAAGTTGCCGGACTGACTTCGGCCATCGCGGCGCTCATCGGGCTTTCGCTGCCGGTATTTTATACAAGGCATGAGCAGGTCGCCGTGCAGCCGGTTGCACAATCCATAATAAAACAGGCCGACAAAAATGCGGCTGTCGCCGCTCAGGCCGAACCAGCGGACGGGCAGATTCAAATGGATGCTCCCCTTGTTCCAGGTGATTTGAAAATGTCCGGCCAGCTCGGCAGCATGGGCAACGATCCGCTTTCGCGGGAAGAGGCGCAAGAAGCCGCGAAGTAGGTTGCATCATTTTTTGGATAACAACCACAAGGCGCTTCTAAAAATTGCACTTCGACAGGCCCAGTGCGAACGGACATTATGACAAATCAGCGAAGTAGGGTGGATTAAGCGCGTAGCGCGAATCCACCGAAAAGTGGTGGATACACGCCTTCGGCGTTTTATCCACCCTACCTGATATTGCGGCGGGGGGTGGTAAAAAACGTAGTTGGCGGGTCTGTAGGTGCGAATTCATTCGCACGAACAACGCGTTAAGTTCGAATGAATTCGCACCTACACAAACCGCGTAGCGCTTTGAATTTTCGAAGCGTTCATCTTCAACTGCGGTTTTTAGGTTAAATCTTTTCCAGCAACTCGCCAAGAAAAGATTTGGTCGCATCGGCATCGGATAGCCGTTTCCCGCTTACCCAGAATACGTCTTCCGCGCGGCTGCCCAGCGTGTTGATCTTGGCGCGGTGCAGGCGGATGTCGTGCGCGTCCAGGATCAGCGCGAAGCGCGCCAGCAGGCCGGGGCGGTCTCCGGCAATCAGCGATAGCACATGCATCCCCTTGTTGTCCGGCTTGATTTCGACCTCGGTGGCGATGGGGAAGTGCTTGAGTTGGCGGTTGACGCGCCCCGGCGCTGACAGGGCAATCGGCTTGGCTTGCGCAATCTGCTGCGCCAGCTCGAATTCGATGTAGGTCATGATGTCGCGGTATGCCGTGTCGCCGTGTGCGGCCTCCATGATCTGGAAACTATCCAGCGCGTAGCCGTGCCGCGTGGTGTGGATCTTGGCCTCGGCGATGGTGTAATTCATGCGCGCAAAAAAATTGCAGATGCGCGCAAACAGGGCGCGCTGGTCCGTGCAATACACCATGACCTGCAAACCTTCTCCCGCGCGGCTCAGGCGCGCCTTTACGATGGGCGCGGCAGCATTGACCTTGAACGCCAGCAGGCGGGTATGCCAGGCGATTTCCTGCGGCGTGTGATCCAGGAAATAGCTGTCGTCGAGCTGTGCCCACAGCAACTGGTAGGAATCGGGGGGGAGCGCATAAAGATTGAGCGCGTCGATCGTCGCACGCCGGATTTCACCGAGCTGGTCGGCAATTTTTCCGTCGCTCAGGTAGCGGCGGGTCAGGTGGAACAGGTCCTCCATCAGCTTGGCTTTCCATGCATTCCATATTTCCGGGTTGGTGCCGCGAATATCCGCGACAGTCAACAGGTACAGCGCGGCAAGATAGCGGTCGTTTTTGATCTTTCCGGCAAAGTCCGCAATCACCTCGGGATCGGACAAATCCTGTTTCTGTGCGGTAGAGGAAAGGGTGAGGTGGTGCTCGACCAGCCATACGATCAAGTCGGTATCGTCGCGGCTGAGCTGGTGCAGCGAACAAAATGCGCGCGCATCCTTCTTGCCCAGTTGCGAATGGTCGCCGCCGCGCCCCTTGGCGATGTCGTGGAACAATCCGGCGACATACAGCACTTCCGGGCGGGCGAATTCGCCCATCAGCTTGCTGCATAGCGGAATTTCCTGCGCGTATTCCGGTATTGCAAAATGACGCAGGTTGCGCACGACCTTCAGGATGTGCTCATCCACCGTATAGACGTGGAACAGGTCGTGCTGCATCTGGCCGACGATGCGCCCGAAGGCGGGGAGATAGCGGCCCAGAATGCCATACTGGTTCATGAGCCGCAACGCGTGGGTAATTCCGTGCGGCTGGCGCAGGATTTCCATGAAGCGCACCCGGTTAAACGGGTTGCAGCGGAATGCCGCATCGACCCGGTTCTGCGCACGCCACAGCGCGCGCAGTGTTTTCGCGCTGAGGCCGGATAGCTCGCCATGCCGCTCCATCAACAGGAACAGCTCGAAGATCGCTTCGGGCGTGCGCTCGAACAGTTCTTCATCGCGGATTTCCAGCAGTGTGCCGATAACCATGAATCGCTCGTTCAGGATGCGCTGCGCGGGCGTTTCGCGGAATAGATAGTCGTGCAGATTCTGTAGCATGATCGCGTTGAACTGGCGCACCGCCAACCGGGCGCGATAGTAGCGTTGCATCAGATGCTCGCTGGCGCGCCGGTTGGCCGAGGCTGCAATGTGCATTTGCTCGGCAAGCCGGGTTTGGAAGTCGAACAACAGGCGGTCTTCGCGCCGCTTGGCGAGGTAATGCAATCGGATGCGTAATGTGGCCAGCAGCGCGCTGTGGCGCGCAAGCTGGCGCGCCTCGGCTGTCGTGAGCAGCCCGATTTGCGCGAGCTCGCTCCAGTGCGTCCCCAGACCGGCCGCGCGCGCGATCCAGGTGACGGTTTGCAAGTCGCGCAGGCCGCCTGGACTTTCCTTCAGATTAGGTTCGAGGTTGTAATCGGATTCGGCGTAGCGCGCGTGGCGCCGCTGCTGTTCTTCCAGTTTGGCCAGATAAAAGGTGTGCAGGTCGAGATTTTGTTGCATCTTGCCGCACAGTTCATTGAACAGCTCTTTGTTGCCGCAGAGCAGGCGCGCTTCGAGGAGGTTGGTCTGCACGGTGATATCGGCGGATTCCTTCATGCATTGTTCGACGGTGCGGACGCTGTGGCCGACTTCCAGGCCGATATCCCAAAATATCCCGATCAATCGGTGCAATTGTTGCTGCAAGGTTTCATCCGGCGGGTGCCCGGCCAGGAGTTTTTCGGATTCGGTGTCCAGCAGGATCAGGAGGTCGATATCCGATCTGGGATATAGCTTGCAGCGTGCGTATCCGCCGACCGCTATCAGTGCGATGCGGCCGGGCATGGCAAGCTGCCGCCAGACGCGGCGCAGGTAGCGGTCGATCAGGCGGGTGTGCGCGGCGAGTAGCCGTGCCGGATTGTTATGCTTCAGGAAGCCCTGTTCGAGTGCCGCGCGATCGCCGCGCAAGGACTCGCGCAGGGCGGCCACATCATCATGGCCGGTAGCCACATCAGGAGGATGGCGGGGGAGGGCAGCCATCGGAAACGGTCAGCACTTCAAAGCCGGTGTCGGTGACGAGTATGGTGTGTTCGTATTGGGCCGACAGGCTGTGATCTTTGGTGACCACTGTCCAGCCATCGCCGAGATGTTTGATGGCCGCCTTGCCGGCATTGATCATCGGTTCGATGGTGAAGGTCATGCCCGCTTCGAGCCTCAACCCGGTTTTCGGCCTACCGTAATGTAATACTTGGGGTTCTTCATGGAAACGCCTGCCGATACCGTGCCCGCAGAATTCGCGTACCACGCTGTAGCCGAGCGGTTCGACGAAGCTCTGGATGGCATGGCCGATGTCGCCCAGATAGGCGCCCGGCCTGACCACGCGTATGCCGCGCCATAGCGCCTGCCATGTGGCTTCGCAGAGCCGCCTGGCCTGGATCGACGGTTCGCCGACGTAGAACATCCGGCTGCTGTCGCCATGATAGTCATCCTTGATGACAGTGATATCGAGGTTGACGATATCGCCATTCTTGAGCGCCTTGTCGCTGGGTACGCCGTGGCACACCTGATGGTTGATCGAGGTGCAGATCGATTTCGGGTAGGGCGTGTGCCCATGCGGCGCATAATCGAGCGGTGCAGGGATACCCTGCTGCATATCGACGATGTAATCATGGCACAGCTTATCCAGTTCGTCTGTGGTCACGCCCGCCTTGACGAACGGCGTGATGTAGTCGAGCACTTCGCTGGCCAGGCGGCCGGCAACGCGCATTTTCTGGATTTCTTGCGGAGTCTTGATGGATACGGACATAAGGTTTGCGCTTCTTTCGAAAGGCTGTTTTTCGGGATGTCCGAGAATATCACGCGATCCGGATTGCCGACAATCGCGGTTTGCCTGCTACCCGACTTACCGGCATGCAAGCGTAAAAAAGGCGACCGTCAGGTCGCCTTTTTGTAAAACATGTTTGTTTAATCGCGTTCGCCCGCGAATGCCATCAGCAGTTGAAGCAGGTTGATGAACAGGTTGTAGATGCTCATGTACAGTCCCAGCGTCGCCATCACGTAGTTGGTTTCGCCGCCGTGCACGATCCTGCTGACATCGAACAGGATGTAGGCCGAGAAAATCAGCACGGCAATCGCGGAAAGGGTCAGCGACAGCGCGGGTATCTGGAAGAACAGGTTCGCCAGGGATGCGACGATCAGCAGGATTAGCCCGATGAACAGGAATTTGCCCATGAAGCTGAAATCCTTCTTCGTTACGGTGGCGATGGTCGCCAGCGAGAAGAAGATGATGCCGGTGCCGCCAGCGGCCATGCCGATCAGTTGCGCACCGTTCCTCAGATGCAGTGCCACTTGCAGGATCGGGCCGAGAAACACGCCCGCCACGAGGGTGAAGCCGAGCAGGGCTGCGATGCCCCATACGCTGTTGCGCAGCGCGCTGACCGCGAACAGCATGCCCATCATCGCGCCGAACATCAGCAGCGACGACATGATCGGGCTTTCCGCCATGAAAGAGAGGTTGATGGACGTGCCGATAAACGCGCCGATCACCGTTGGGATCATGGTCAGCGCCAGCATCATGTAGGTGTTGCGCAGCACTTTGTTCTGTTCGGCGGCGAGCGCGCCGATCGGCGTTGCGGTTTGAGTCTGGTATTGCATCTGTAGCCTCCTGGAGTAGATCGTTAAACAATTGCTTCTGCGGGAAGTGTGCCGGCGGGTATATGTTTCCGTGCAGGCAGCTCTTTCGCAACGGGCATAAGACTACAGAAGTATCCGGAAAGTTTCAATCGTGAAATTAGGGGGAAGCCGTGCAGGCGTCTTACTGCGTCACAAAGCGATCAAGGGATGCAGTGCAAGGCAAAATCGGGTGAAGTGGGGTTCGCAGGGATGGGCGGCTTGCCGTTGCCGCCCAACTCGCAAAAAGCGGAGTTTGCATAGGGTAAATGAGCATTTTGAGCCCGATTTTAACGCCGCAATGCGCCCTTCAGCGCTTTGTGACACAGTAAGGCTAACGGAAGCGGATCATCTCCCCATCCCGATTGAATGCGAGGTAGTTTCCGACGCTGCCGCTTTGAATGGAATTGATCATGGCTTTAAAAGGCTGTTCCGTTTCCTCGTTATTCGGCGCAATTCCGGATTGGCTGTCCATGCAAGCCACGAATGCGATATCCCAATCCATTTCTGTCTGACGGGATTCCTCCACCAGGCTGGCAAACCCCATGCGCTCGCTTGCCAGCTTGTCGACACACATTACCGGCGTCAGGGTTCCGCCCTTGCGGGCATTGAATTGTTTTTCCTGGTCTTGGGTGTGGTCGTCAGGCAAACCGGCCTTGGCGAATACAAACAGCAGGCGTTGCGGCTTGGCCTGCTTGTTGGCGGCCTCCAACAGGCTTTCGTAACTTGAAATATTCACAAAACATGATCCTTTCAGCAGCAGAGGGTATACGGTTTCCGGTCTGCTTCCCTATCGTGTTACGAGCAAACGTCGGCGCTGGCAGTATAGCGCCCCTATCCGGTGCATGAAATAGGCTCTAAGTGGATTGCAATGCATTTTTAACAAATTCGCAATAATTGGATGTATGATGTCGCGTGACGGTTAAAGTCATACTCATCGCTGATAAAAATAATAAAAAGGGCAATACGCCGCATGAATTATTGCCCGGGGCCTTGAAGTAATTAATGGACGTAATCTGGGGGAGATCGCTTTGAATCAACCGCATTCCGGGTTTTTACCTGCGACGGCTTGGCTTGGCCGTCTTTCCCTGTTTTCGAAAATCATCTTGGCGGCCATACTTGGCTCGTTCCCGTTCATCGCGCTGGTCTATAGCGCTGCCGCTGCACGGCCGCTGTCAGTTTCAGTAATCTTGATACTCGGTAGCCTGGCGCTTTTTTCGTGGTACCTGCTCGCCTCCATATGCGTTGCCTTTATCCGCTTGTTCCGCGAATTGCATGAAGCGCACATCCGGCTGGAAAACGGCGATTTCGATGTCCGCATGGTGCCGATGGGCGATGACGAGGGAACGCAACTGGCGGGACAATTCAACGATACGGCAAGGGAAGTGGGGCGCATCGTTGCGAGTATCCGCAATGCGGCCACCGAGGTGGCGCATGCCACGATAGAACTGAAAGCCAATGCGACCCTGGTGGCCGATGCGGTGTCGCAGGAGGAGCAGTCGACCTCCCACATGGCGGCGTCGATCGAGGAGTTGTCCGCCAGTATCGCCGAAATGGCCGCACAGAGCCGCGATGCCGAACAAACCGCCCATGCGGTCAGCGATCTTTCGACGGAAGGCCGCCGTGCCATCGCGCAATCTTCCGAAGAAGTTCAATCCCTGGCGCAAGCCCTTGATGAGGCTTCTCAACTGATGGATCAACTGACGCAACGCTCTGCCGAAGTCGGACAATCCACCGGCATGATCCGGGAGATTTCAGACCAGACCAACCTGCTCGCGCTGAATGCCGCTATCGAAGCGGCGCGGGCGGGCGAGCAGGGGCGCGGATTTGCTGTGGTAGCCGATGAAGTCAGGAAGCTGTCGCAGCGGGCGCGCACTTCCGCAGACGAAATTACCCGTACTGTGGACACCATCCAGACCGAGATACGGCAAGCGGTCGTCCACATGGCTTCTGCCAGCGGGCAGGCGCAAAAGAGCGCGGCACATGCCAAGGGAGCCACGGAAGTGCTGTGCAAGATCGATGCTCAGGCGGTAACGGCCTTGGATAGCGTGCATCAGATTGCCGCTGGCACCCAGCAACAAAGCGTGGCCAGTTCGGATATTGCGCGGCATGTGGAGCAGGTCGCCGCAAGCGCACACCAGAACAGCCACGCCGCCAGCGAAACGGCCGGGATGGTATCCCACCTTACTTCCCTGGCAAGCGGCATGATCGACGCCGTGGCGGGGGCGAAAAAATAACCTCGAGGGAGTGGGGAATCTTCATGGCTAATTACGAACTGATATTTTTTTCGACCCTGATCGCAGTGGTCATTTGCCTTGTTTATTTCACCAACAGGCGTTGCTGGCGAAAAAGCCTTTTGCTCCGGCTGGAAGGCATCCGCGTCAACCGCTTGACCAAGCAGTTGCTGATCGATTTGCAACAGCACCGCGGGATGGTGAATGCCTTTTTGAGCGGGGACAGCTCGTTCAAGCAGAAGATCGAGCAGAAACAGGCAGCGATCGGACAGGATACCGCTGCCCTGAATGATTTTCACGGACAGGGGATGATGACGGAAAAACGCTGGGAAAGGATTCTCAACGATTGGCAATCCCTGCGCGCGGGATGCCTGTCGCTGCCTGCAGAGGAGAGTTTCCGTCGCCATAGCGAACTTATCCGCGAAGTTCTTTATTCGATAGGCGATGTCGCCGAGCGCAGCCAGATCGTCGGCATGTGCGCCGCAGATTTCGCGCTGGTAGATACCTTGTGGAACAAGCTTCCTGCCGTGGCGGAGGGCTTGGGGCAAGCGCGCGGGCTGGGATCGAGCGTGGCGGCAAAAGGCTATTGCTCCAGTGTCGCGCGCATCAAGCTACGTTTCCTGGAGGAACATGTCAGGGAAACGATGGGGTCGGTAAATAATGAACTGGCTCGCGCCAGCCTTACCCAGACCGCATCGTTTATACAAACATGGAAAGAGACGCACTTGGCCGTCCATGAATTCCTGACGTTGCTGGATGAAAAGCTGATTGGCTCGGAACGCCCGTCAATTGATGCCGGACATTATTTCAACGCGGGTACAAATGCGCTGGACGCGGTATTCCACGCTTTTGACCAAGCTACCGACGCACTGGAAGGCGCCTTGAACGAAATGCCAGTTGGTTCACACGCCGCATAGATTTTCCTGCTTCATTTCACGGCTTATACCGCAATCCATGTCCATCCAATTACCGTACAGGCTAGGCAAATATGACCTGACCCGGCAGATCGGCGAAGGGGCGACGGGAAAAGTCTACTACGCCATGGACACATTTTCCGGGCGGGAAGTCGCGATAAAACTGATCGACCGGGATGTTCTATCCGATTCCGAATTCAACGAAGAATGCCGCAAGCAGTTTCTCAACGAAGCCTCGCTCGCGGGGCGGCTGGCGCACCCGCACATCGTCCTGATAATCGAAGCCTCCGTGACGGAGGATACCGGGTACGTCGTGATGGAATACGTGCCGGGAGGCAACCTCGCGCGCTACACATTCCCGGACACGCTGCTGCCGGTCGGGGACGTGCTCCAGATCATCTTCAAATGCTGCGGCCCCCTCGACTATGCGTTCCGTTTTGGGATCATCCACCGGGACATCAAGCCCGCCAACATCATGGTCGTATCGGGCACCAACGTAAAAATCGGCGACTTCGGCGCATCCGTATTCTACAAGGCGCAGGTCACGCAGAAGGTGACTGTGGGCACTCCCTCATACATGTCGCCGGAACATCTCAGCGGCCATCGCCTGACCCATCTCAGCGACATGTATTCGCTCGGGGTCGTGGCGTATGAGCTCCTCACCGGCGTGCTGCCGTTTCATGGCAGGGACACGCTCGAATTATTCGAAGCCATCACCACCCAGGATGCCGTGCGACCGAGCATCCGCCGACCCGAGCTTCCGGCGGAACTGGACAGGATCGTCCTGCGGATGATCGCCAAGAACCCGGATGACCGCTATCCCAGTTGGGCGGATCTTGCGCTCGAGATTGCCGAAATAGGCCGCTTCAGCAAATACCAGCAGGGCATCTCGGACAGCGAAAAATACAATATGCTGCGCGCGAGCGACACGTTGCGCGAATTTTCCGACCCGGAAATCTGGGAGCTTGTCCATGCGAGCGTATGGACAAAATTCCCGGCCAGAGCCGCCATTCTGCGCGAAGACGATCAGGGGCAGAGCATGTACTTCCTGGCTTCCGGGCAGATGAAGGTCACCAAGCATGGCCGCCTGCTCAACGTCATCAATGCCGGCGAATACTTCGGGGAAATGGCTTACATCAAGCGCGGGACAAAGCGGCAGGCCACGCTGGAAGCGCTCTCGGACGTGATCGTCGCCGAACTCCCGTTTTCGGCGCTGGAAAAACTCAGCCCCGCCTGCGAATCGCATTTTTCAAAAACCTTGCTGCTCTCCATGGCAGACCGGCTCATGCTCGCGGGCGACCGCATCGTGCGCATGCACGGTTGACTGCGGTTTACTTGATTCGAAGCCTGCTTTCGACCCGTTTCCGTCATTCGCGTTTCCAGCCTTGTAGATGTGGTGGGCTCGCGAACTGCATCAATCGCGCCGGCCTACACTCTTTGCCCAACCCAGCCAAACCAGTAGAGTAGTGCGATGACTCCCAGCATCACGAAGATCGCCACCAAGGCTGTCAATACATCTGATATCCGCGGAGGTTTGCGGCAAACTTCTTCATATGCTGCCTTGGGCGGCCACCCATAAAAAAATTTTCCGACAAAATCGTTGGTGCATTTCAGATGGCAGCTACGGCAGCGATACTCCGTGTAGTGCCAAGGTGAGTTATCAAAATCAGCCTCTTCCCAAACCATGTATATGGTATCCATAACACCGCCACAGTTTGGACAGCGGGCAGGCCGTTCCGCCATCCACTTTGGACGTTGCCGATCTACCCACCAGCCCCCCAGTATGAGGAGAGAGCCGATTGAGGAGCCACCCCATTTGAAGCCCATTTTCTCTGCAAAGAAAGCCAGTATGATTGCAATCGCTCCAGCCATAACCAGGCTGGTCGCAAAACCTCGAATAAGCAGCTGAGTTGCGTGATGGCGGAGCGGGTAAAGCTTGCCTTTGAGTGGTTCGTTCATGTTTCCTACACCCGGTTAATCTTGATGGAAATATTTGCTGGGCTGGTACAAAGTCGTTATCAATTTATCATTATCTCCAAGAGAAATGGCGATATATCCGTCAGCTATTGGCACATTCCTGCTTTGCGCTCACCTCAACTGAGCCGCATCAGGCCTTGAAGCTCACCGTCACTCGCAATCCCCGGTCTTCGCTCGCCGGTTGTATCTGCAAGGTTGCGCCATGCACCTCGGCAATCCGCTGGACGATGGATAGACCGAGGCCGCTGCCGCTGGCTTGCGTGTCCAGCGGGCGATAGAACCGCTCCAGCACCTTGTCGCGCTCCTGTTCCGGAATGCCCGGGCCGTTGTCGCTCACCGACAGGCTGATGGTTCCCGGTTCATGGGCGACGCTGACTTGAACCAGCGTGCCAGGCGGTGTGTGTTTCACCGCATTGTCGAGCAGGTTGCGCAGTAGTACGCGCAATAGCCCCGGATTACCGCGTACCGTGGCTTCGTCGCCAGCCAGCAATTCGAGTTGCACGCCTTTTTCCAGTGCGGTCGGCGCAAGTGCCGCAATCGCTTCGGCGGCGATGATCTTGATCTGGCAGGGTTCCGCGACGCCGCGATCCAGCGTATCTACCCGCGCCAGTGTCAGCAGTTGATCGATCAGGTGGGCAGCGCGGTCGCAGCCGAGGATCGCGCTGTCGAGCGCATGGATGCGTTCTTCATCGCCGGAAGCGGCGCGCGCCACTTGCGCCTGCGCCTTGATCGCGGCCACCGGGGTGCGCAACTCATGCGCGGCGTCCGCGGTGAAGCGCCGCTCCTTTTGCATGGAGGCGTCGATGCGGGTGAACAGCCGGTTGAGCCGCTCGATCAACGGCACCACTTCGCGCGGCGCGGATGATGCATCCAGCGCGGAAAGATTGTCCGGCTCGCGCTGTTCCACCTCGCGGGCCAGTTTATCGAGCGGGCGCAGGCCGCGCATCACCGCGACCCACAGTAGCAGTGCCAGCAACGGCAGCGAGAACCACAGCGGTCGCAGCAGGTTACCCGCGATGCCGCGCGCCAGTTCGTCGCGCACCTCGGTGCGTTCCGCGACATGGATCAGATATTCGCCGGATTCGTCCCAGGTGCTGAAGACGCGCCAGCGATGCCCGTCGATGGTGGCGTCGCTGAAGCCGCGATCTTTGTTTGTCAGCGGCTGTTGCGGCGCGTTGGCGGAATGCAGGCGGAGCTGGTGCTCTTTATCCCACACCTGGAACGCGACGCGCCGGGCATACTTGTGCAGCAGCGGCGCATGTTCGGTTTCGAGTTCATCCAAATCATGAGATGCCTGAACAACCAGCAGCGAAGCGGCTTGCGCCAGGTGCGCGTCCAGAACCTCGTCGAATTCCTCGCGCGCATCGAGGTAGATAAAGGCGGTCGCGCCGAGCCAGACCAGCGTGATCGCCGCCAATGCCAAGGCGAGTAGCCGTTGCTTGAGCGATGCGCTACGCGACATATTGGGTGACCTTGTCTCTGGGCATCAGGTAACCGACGCCGCGTATGGTTTCGATCAGTTCCGGGAAAAGTTTGCGGCGCAGATGATGGATATGCACTTCCACCGCATTGCTTTCGACCTCGTCGCCCCATGCGTAGAGTTGCTCTTCGAGTTTTGCGCGCGACAGCACTTTCCCCGCGTTGAGCATCAGCGCATGCAGAAGCGCAAATTCCTTGTTCGAAAGCTCGACCGGCTTGCCCCGGTACAACACGCGATGTGCGGCGGGGTCGAGGCTGACCCCGGCAACTTCCAGCAAGGGTTCGGTCTTTCCGCTGGCGCGGCGAATCAGCGCGCGCAGGCGCGCCGCCAGTTCGCCCATATCGAACGGTTTGATCAAGTAGTCGTCCGCACCCGCATCCAGCCCTTTGATGCGGTCATCCACCGTGTCCATCGCGGTCAAAATCAGCACAGGTATGTGGATATTGCGGCCGCGCAGGTGGCGCAGTACCTCCAGTCCGGAAAGGCGCGGTAGCCCCAAGTCCAGCACCACTGCCGCGTAAGGCTCGGTGGTGAGTGCCTGCTCCGCCGAGATGCCATCATTCATCCAGTCTACGGCGTAGCCGGACTGCTTCAAACCAGCCTGAATCGCATCGCCCAACAGGGCATCATCTTCGACTACCAATACGCGCATCGCCTCACCCGCTTGAAATAACCAACCCGAAAAAACTGCTTCACCACGAAGAACACAGAGATCACGAAGATTTCTCCTGGGGCTGCATACCGTTTAGCATTCATCGACGAAATGATTGGTGTTATCGAAATAGCCTTTTGTGTTTCTTCGCGCCCTTCGTAGTTAAGAATCAATCGTCATCGTGGTGTTTTGCCTGCGCCGTATCAGCGCCTGGTGTCACCAGCCCGGTGGACGGATACCCGGCCCAAAATGCCACGACAACAGTTAGCATTATGGCACCCAACCATGCATATGAGCGACGCACACCTTGATCCGGCTCGGCAGCTTTAAGACCCGTGACCATCGCGCGCGCAAGATTTTCGCGATGCAGCAAGCTGCTCACCACCACGCCGACGATGTGGATTGCCACGATGGCGAGCATGGCATTTGACGCAATCTCATGCAACTCTTCCAGCGCATCGCCGCCGATATCTTCGAACAGCAGCACGCCGCTCACGCCCGACAGGATGCCCAGCCCGAGCAACAGCCAGATCGACACGCTGCCCAGCGGGTTGTGCCCGATATAATGCGCGGGCTTGCCCTTGAGCAGCGACAGCGAGTAAGCGGCAATTTCGCTTGGCTTAAACAGGAACGAGCGAAATTGCGCATAGCGCGTGCCGAAAAATCCCCACAGCAGCCTGAATCCAAGCAGCCCCAGCAGGGTATAGCCGAGTAGCACATGGATATCGCGGTAACGCTCCGATTCCGCGGTCAGAAACGCGCCGCAGAACGACAGCACCAGCAGCCAGTGAAAGACCCGCGTCGGTACATCCCAAACCAGAATACGTTGACTCATGATGATCTCCTTATTACTTGGGAAGTCTTATGTCGCGTTCGTTGTAATTGCCGCGTTCCGCCCCAGGGTGACACGCCGCACAATTGGCGGGGCTCTTCACACGCGGGTTTTTCCAGACTGCCGGATCGATTTCGTGGGCGTCGTGCTTGCGCTTGAACCATATGGATTCGCTGATCCGCAACGGTGCCGTTGAAGCGCTCCAGCGGTTGGATGCGTTGTTCACGAGGAATGCGGTGATCTCCTTGTTATCCTTGGCGTCCAGCGATGCATCCGAGCCGAAATGCTTGTCCAGACCAGACATCATCCTGCGCCAGGATTCGGCGGGCAACAGCCCCGGAGAATAGGCAATATGGCAACTTGAGCATTCCTGCTGGAATTTGGCGTTGGTTTGCGCGGGCTGGAGCGGTTTGCCCCGGTTTTCGCCGCCGTATTTGCCGCTGTATTTTTCACCGTACTTCTCGCCGTATCTTTCTTCATGCTCATCGTTATCGGCCTGCGCGACGGGCATCGTTATGCCTATCGCCAACAAGGCGACTGCAAGCATCTGAAAAGTTTTCTGTTTGTGAACCGACATGGCAATCTCCTTATTTCTTGACCGCCAGCAGGTAGGAGAGCACGTCGCCCTTTTCCTGCGGCGTGCAGGCACGATCCAGCACATCGTTGCAATTGCGCTTGAACCATTTCTCCACTTTTTTCTGGGTGGTGAAACGCTCCGCATTGGCAGAGGGCGCGAGCGGATCGATGAGCTTGCCGGTCTTGGCATGTTTGCCCGACGCGGCGGGATTGTCGGTGTGGCAGGAAGCGCAGCTCCATTCGCCGCCATGCTTTGCTTTAAAAAACCCCTCCCCGCGCGCGGCCGAGAACCCCTGGAAACCGGGCGTTCCAGATGCTTCCTTTTGTATGGAAGCCAGTATTTCGCTGGGCGTTTCCGCCAGAGCTGGCTGCGCCGCGAATCCGGCAACCGCCATCAATACCAAGCCCGATTTATGAAATACATGAAACATTTTGATCTCCTGAAATGAATTGCGAGGAGTGCAGGATAAAAGGCCAAACTTAAGGGATGCTTAACAGTCCGCCAAGTTGAAAAATACGCTGGAGGTGGGTTATATCGAACGCAAAAAAGCACCGCGAACCGGGCGGTGCTCTTTTGTTTTTATTGCCGAAGGGTTATTTGAACGGGTGGCGCAGCACGATGGTTTCGTCGCGATCCGGCCCGGTTGAGACCATATCCACCGGCACTCCACATACCTGCGCGATGCGCTCCAGATAATTGCGAGCGGCTTTCGGCAGATTTTCATAGTGCTGCACACCGACGGTGCTTTCGTTCCAGCCCGGCATTTCTTCGTACACCGGCTGGCAATCCGCCAGGGCGTCCGCACCTACGGGCAGAATGTCGCTATTCACGCCATTGATGTTGTAGGCGACGCCGAGGCGCACGGTTTCCATCCCGTCCATCACGTCCAGCTTGGTGACGCACAGGCCGGACACGCCGTTGATCTGGATCGAGCGTTTGAGCGCGGCGGCGTCGAACCAGCCGCAACGGCGCGCGCGCCCGGTGGTGGAGCCGAATTCGTGGCCGCGCTTGGCCAGGCCTTCGCCGATCGGATCGCATTTATCCACGGCATCGTACAGCTCGGTCGGGAACGGCCCGGAGCCGACCCGCGTGGTGTAGGCCTTGGTGATGCCGAGCACATAGTTGAGCATCTGCGGCCCGACCCCGGCACCCGCACAGGCCGCACCAGCGATGCAGTTGCTGGAGGTGACGAACGGGTAAGTGCCGTGGTCGATGTCCAGCAGGGAACCCTGCGCGCCTTCGAACAGCAGGTTTTTGCCCGCCTGGTTGGCCTCGTACAGCGCGCGCGGCACATCCATCACCAGCGGCTTGATCCGCTCGGCCAAAGACAGTGTGTCATCCAGAGTTTTCTGGAAATCCACCGTCGCGGTGTGAAAGTAATTTTTTAACACGAAGTTATGGTAATCCAGCACTTCACCGAGTTTCGCGGCGAGGCGTTCGCGGTAGAAGATATCCTGCAGACGGATCGCGCGGCGCGCGACCTTGTCTTCATAGGCCGGGCCGATGCCGCGTCCGGTAGTGCCGATCTTGGCATCGCCTTTCGCCAGTTCGCGCGCCTTGTCGATCGCCTCGTGGTACGGCAGGATCAGCGGGCAGGCTTCGGAAATCTTCAGGCGGCCATACACGTCTATTCCGGCCTGCTGCAACGCATCCATTTCCTTCAGCAAGGCTTGCGGCGATACAACCACGCCGTTGCCGATATAGCACATCACATGGTCGCGCAAAATGCCGGAGGGAATCAGGTGCAACACGGTCTTTTTGCCGCCGATTACCAGCGTGTGGCCGGCATTGTGCCCGCCCTGGAAACGCACCACGCCATGCGAGTGGTCGGTCAGCCAATCGACGACCTTGCCCTTGCCTTCATCACCCCATTGGGTGCCGATTACTACTACGTTCTTTGCCATTACGAAGCTTCCAATATATAAATCAAATCCCTCTCCCCATCCCTCTCCCGCATGCGGGAGAGGGCGAGGAAGTCTCGCTTTGCGAATCTTGCATTACAACGCGATAACCTGCCATTTGCCTTCGCGCAACACCAGTTCCCGGTCGCACTGCAATTCACCGCGCAATGCGGCATCGCCAAGCAGGTCAACCACTACCGATTCTCCCGATGCGCGCAGTTGTGCAATCTTTTCGCGCAGTGCAGGGTCGTCAAGGTGCGGCGCGCATATACCTGATTTTGCGGCTTGCTCCGGCAGCAGGCGATACAACTGGCGCAAGTCCATGCTGAATCCGGTCGCCGCGCGCGCGCGTCCGAAGCTCTTGCCGAGATCGTCATAGCGGCCGCCCAGGGCGATGGCGTCATGGCTGCCCGCATGATAGGCGGCAAACACCATGCCGCTGTGATAGTGGTAGCCGCGCAAATCGGCCAGGTCTATCCCCACACTGGCAACCAGCGGCTGCAACTCCATTGCGGCGGTTTGCAGTGCATCCAGTGCTGCGCGAATTTCCGCGTAATCCGGCAACTGGTCGCGCGCGCGCGCCAACACACTGTTGCAATCGCCATACAGCGACGGCAAGGCGAGCAGGGCATCGCGCAATGCCGGCTCCAGTGGTTTTGTCAGCGCCTGCAAGGTTGCAGTATCCTTGCTTTGCAACGCGGCGAACAATTCGTCCTCGATCTCTTTTCCAAGCCCGGCGTGGTGTACCAGCGCGCGGAATACTGCGACATGGCCGAGGTCGAGGTGAACGTTCTTGATGCCCAGTAAATTCAGCGATTGCAGCATCAGTTGCTGGATTTCCAGATCGCTCTCCAGCCCGCCATGCCCGTATAGCTCCGCGCCGATCTGCAACAGTTCACGGGTGCGGGTCAGTCCCGCCGGTTGGGTATGCAATACGCTGCCCGCATAGCACAGCCGCGCGACGCCTTGGCGGTTGAGCAGGTGTGCATCGATGCGTGCCACTTGCGGCGTGATGTCGGCGCGTAGCGCCAGCGTGCGCCCGCTCAATTGATCCACCAGCTTGAAAGTGCGCAAGTCCATGTCGCGGCTGTCATCGATCAGCAGCGATTCCGCATATTCCAGCAATGGCGGGACAACCAGCTGATAACCGGACTTGCGCAACAGGTCGAGAAACTGTGCGCGCATCTGTTCGATGCGCCACGCCTCGTCGGGCAGCATGTCCTGGATGTATTCGGGGAGTAACCAGTTTTGCATTACATAACCTCTAAGCCGGGCGAACCGGAACCAAGAACCGTTGTAGGCTGGCGGTGAGCAACGCGAACCCCAGCATATTCGAGGC
The DNA here is from genome assembly GCA_049294375.1 of Gallionella sp. GTDB lineage: Bacteria > Pseudomonadota > Gammaproteobacteria > Burkholderiales > Gallionellaceae > Gallionella. Next base: position 28,342 of record JBAQCT010000018.1, read on the forward strand.
TACCAAACGCTGGGGTTCGTGCCTCACCGCCAGCCTACAAAACCAGACACCGCAGCGCCAATCATTTAACCAAATACAACAGCAGCAACCCGAAAAGCATGGATGTAATGCCGACAAAGCGCAGTTGCCCATCTGTCAACGAAACCATTTTACGGAAGGTTTCACGCCACAAGTCGGGAAACAGGAACGGCAGCAAACCTTCAATTACCAGCATCATCGCCAAACCGAGCAGCCAGTAATCCAGCACTGCTTACCCGCCCTTGCCGGAGCTTTTCAGGTATTTGAAAAAAGCCGAACTCGGGTCAAGCACCATCACGTCGCTCTTGTTCCTGAAGCTTTGCTTGTAAGCTTCAAGGCTACGGTAAAACGAATAAAACTCCGGGTTGCGGCCGAATGCGGATGCGTACAATGCAGAAGCCTTGGCATCGCCTTCACCCTTGGTTTTCTGCGCTGTGCGGTAGGCTTCGGCCAGCGTCACCTCGCGCTGCCGGTCGGCATCGGCTTTGATTTTTTCGCCTTCAGCCGCACCGGAAGCGCGCAGTTCATTTGCTACACGCTTGCGTTCCGCATCCATGCGGCGATATACCGACTCGCTGATTTCCAGCGGGAAATCGACGCGTTTCAGGCGCACGTCCAGTACTTGCACGCCGATCTTGCGCGCATCTGCGTCGGTTTTTTCGCGCAGCACCGTCATGATTTTTTCGCGCTCGCCGGACACTACTTCATGGATGGTGCGCTTGCCGAATTCCTCGCGCATACTGGAATTAACCGTCTGCATCAAGCGCGTCCTGGCCCGCACTTCATCGCCGCCGACGCTGACGTAGTATTGCTTCACATCGACAATGCGCCACTTGACGAAAGAATCCACCATCACGTTTTTCTTTTCCGCAGTGATGAAACGCTCCGGCTCTCCGGTATCCAGCGTCAGGATGCGCGAATCGAAAAAGCGCACGTTCTGCATCAGCGGTACCTTGAAATACAGGCCCGGATCGGTTTTTACGCCAACCATTTCGCCCAACTGAAACACGATGGCAGCTTGGCGTTGATCCACCACGAACACGCTCATGCTCAATAGAACCAGCGCGGCAACCGCGCCAATCAATACGTTGTTGATAGTCTTGTTCATTGGCGTGCCTCCCTGTTGCGGCTCAGCAAGGAATCCCGTGCACGCTGTGCTGCGGTGTTATCGCTCGACTGTGAAGTGATGGGTGCGGGAGCAGCAGCCGATGCCTCTGTGGCCGTAGCGGCGGTGCGTGTGCTTTCCATCAGCTTGTCCAGCGGCAAATACAACAAACTGTTGCCGTTCTTTTGATCGATCATCACCTTGCTGATATTGCCCATCACCTGCTGCATCATGTCTATGTACATGCGTTCACGCGTGACGGACGGGGCTTTTTCATATTCGACGAGAATCTGTTTGAAGCGGCTGGCATCGCCTTCGGCATTGGCGATCACGCTTTGCTTATAGCCTTCCGACTCCTGTATCAGGCGTGCCGCCGTGCCTTTTGCGCGCGGCACCACATCGTTTGCATAAGCCTGGCCTTCGTTCTTTTGCCGCTCGCGATCCTGCCCGGCTTTCACCGCATCGTCGAAGGCGGCCTGGACCTGTTCGGGCGGCTGCGCGTTCTGCATGGTCAGTTTGCTGATCAGGATGCCCGACTTGTAGCGATCCAGAATTTCCTGCATCAATTTGGTTGCCGATGCAGCAACTTGCTCGCGCCCCTCATACAGCACGAAATCCATTTTGCTCTTTCCGACTACTTCACGGATAGCAGTTTCTGCCGCTTGGCGCACGTTTTCGTCCGGCATGCGGTTATTGAATAAGTAATCACCGGGGTCTTTCAGAAAATACTGTACCGCGAACTGGATGTCGATGATGTTTTCATCATCGGTCAGCATCAGCGACTCTTTCAGCATCTTGTTCTTGACGTTATCGCGATAGCCGACTTCCACGGTTCTGACTTGGCTCAGATTGACGATTTCCACCGTTTCAACCGGGAAGGGTAAGTGCCAGCGCGGGCCGGATTCTGTGACTTCGACTTTCTTGCCGAAGCGCAGCACCACGCCGCGCTGGCTGGCATCCACGATGTAAAAGCCGCTGCCAAGCCAGATCAGCGCGGCTATCGCGGCGATCATACCCAGGCCACCGCCGAAACCTTTCATCGGCGCGCCGCCTCCGGGCTGCCCCGAGCCGCCTTTGCCTGAACCGCCCTTGCCACCCATCAGGGCTGCCACTTTCGCATTCAGCTTGCGCAGCAACTCCTCCAGATCGGGCGGGCCACCGTTGCCTTTATTTCCCCATTGCGGGTCATTCATTCCCATTACTCATCCTTATCATAATAGTAACCGCAGGGTGGGCTGTGCCCATCATGCCTACATTTAATTCCGGCCTGTCCGGGTCAGGTTTGTTCGATTGCCGCATGTGTCCGGTGCTCGGTCTGGGCTTCAGCCAAAGCGAGCCGCAAACCATCCAGTCCAGCGCCGCTTTTGGCGCTCAGGAAAACGCGGGCGATTCTACCATAATCGTCGCGCTGCACGCTGGGAGGCACATCCTGCAAGTCGATTTTATTGAACACCAGAACCTGCGGGATCTCCGCCGCGCCGATCTCCGCCAGCACTTTATTCACTTCGGCAATCTGGTCATCGCGGATGGCATTATTGGCATCCACCACATGCAGCAACAGATCGGCCTGCACCGTTTCTTCGAGCGTGCTGCGAAATGCGGCGATCAGGGAGTGCGGCAAATGGCGGATGAAGCCGACGGTGTCCGATACCACGATCTCGCCCTGTCCTTCGGTAAACATGCGGCGCGAGGTGGTGTCCAGCGTGGCGAATAATTGGTCGGCCACATAGGCATCGGCGCGGGTCAGCCTGTTGAACAGCGTGGATTTGCCCGCGTTGGTATAGCCGACGATGGATACCGACAGCACGCCGGCACGATTGCGCGCGCGGCGCTGCACCACACGTTGCTTCTTGAGCTTCTCCAAACGGTCTTTCAGCATATGGACACGCTTGTCCAACTTGCGCCGATCCAGTTCCAGCTTGGTTTCGCCGGGGCCGCGCGCGCCCACGGCATGTTTCTGCTGCCCCATGTCCTGATTCATGCCGACCAGATGCGTGGAGAGATACTTGAGCTGCGCCAGTTCGACCTGAAACTTGCCTTCATGGCTTTGCGCGCGCTGCGCAAAAATATCCAGGATCAGCATGGTCCGGTCAATCACGCGGGTATTCAGTTTCGCGGTGAGGTTGCGCATTTGCGCGGGGGAAAGATCGTGATTGAAAATAACCAGAGGTGCTTCCATCTGTTCCACGATTTCGGCGATCTGCTGAACCTTTCCGCTACCCGCGAACAGCGCCGCATCGGGGCGCTGGCGCTTGGCTTCGACGACAGCCAGCGTGCGCACCCCGGCCGTTTCGGCCAGCAAGCGTAATTCCTGTAAACTTTCGCTGTGGTCGCTTGTGCCGAAGTCGATGCTGACCAGTATTGCGGCCCCTGGATCTGCGGACTTTGGGCCGGCGGGTGTTTGCTGCATCAGTCGGCAGTTGCGTCGTCGTAAGGAATGCTTACCGCGCGTGCCGGAACGATAGTGGAAATGGCGTGTTTATAAACCATCTGCGTGATGGTGTTTTTCAGCAACACCACATATTGGTCGAATGATTCGACATAGCCTTGCAACTTGATGCCGTTTACCAGGTAAATCGCGACCTGAACATGCTCTTTGCGCAACGCATTGAGAAAGGGGTCTTGCAGTTGTTGTCCTTTTGCGCTCATATTATTGCTCTTATCGGTTAGGAACAGGATGGCACTTTACTGGATTCCGGCGCGGCTGTGAATACATTTGCGCGGAAGTTTAAGAAATTGCGCCGTTTCGCAGGGGCAATTCCGCCTTCGGGGCGCCCGAAGAAAGGGTACGCGCAAAACGGTCCAAAAAACAACTGAAATACAGCCCATATATCGCTATCATCCATGCTGCCATCAATCATTCCGGAGGATTCGCACCATGCATGCCGACCTGTTTATGCCCTACCAATTGGGCCCGTACAAACTGCAAAACCGCATCATAATGGCTCCGATGACCCGCAACCGGGCGGGGGAGGGCAATGCGCCGCAGGCGATAAATGCGACGTATTACCGGCAGCGCAGCTCGGCAGGGCTGATCATCACCGAGGGGGCGCAGATTTCGCTGGGTGCAGTGGGCTATCCGGCAACGCCCGGCATACACAGCGCGGCGCAGATCGCGGGGTGGAAGCAGGTCACCGGCGCGGTGCATGACCGTGGCGGGCGGATATTCCTGCAACTGTGGCATTGCGGGCGCGTGTCGCATCCGTCGTTGTTGCCAAACGGCGCTTTGCCGGTTGCGCCCTCGGCCATTCAGCCGGAAGGCAATGCGTTCACCTATCAAGGACTGGCGCCTTTTGTCATGCCGCGCGCATTGGAGACCTCGGAATTGCCGGGGGTCGTCGATGAATACCGCCAAGCGGCTCAGAACGCATTAACGGCCGGATTCGACGGCGTGGAGATCCATGCCGCCAATGGCTATCTGATCGACCAGTTCATTCGCGATGGATCGAATCAGCGTAGCGACCAATATGGCGGCGCAGCGGAAAATCGCTGCCGCTTTTTGCTGGAGGTGGCCGGAGCAGTATCCGAGGTGTTTGGCGCCGACAAGGTGGGCGTGCGCATCTCGCCGCTCAACCCGTTCAACGACATGCACGACTCCAACCCGCAACACACATTCGAAACGGTGGCGCGGGCATTAAGCCCTTTGAAATTGGCCTATTTGCATGTGATGGAAGGGGCCATCGGCTCCAGCAAGTATCCGCAACAGGATTTCGATTTTAAAAAGTTGCGCGCGGCATTTGCCGGAACCTATATCGCCAACAGCGGGTATGACAAGGCGCGCGCCAACGCGGTGCTGGCGGATGGTCAGGCAGACCTGGTGGCATTCGGAGTGCCGTTTCTGGCCAACCCGGATTTGCCGGAGCGCTTTGCAAAAGATGCACCGCTGAATGCGCCGGACGCATCCACTTTTTACGGCGGAAATGAAAAGGGCTATACGGATTATCCGTTTATGTCTTGATTCCGGGGAAGGAGCGGACGCCTGAAAGACGCATCAACCAGGAAACACGCCCGTGCTCAGATAGCGGTCTCCACGGTCGCAGACAATGAACGCGATGGTCGCGTTCTTGACCTGTTGCGAGATGCGTAGCGCCACGGCCAGCGCGCCGCCGGACGAGATACCGCAGAAGATGCCTTCCTCGCGCGCCAGGCGGCGCGTCATTTCTTCCGCATCGTGCTGGCTCACGTATTCCAGTCGGTCTACATTTTTACCGTCGTAGATTTTCGGCAAATAGGCTTGCGGCCATTTTCGGATGCCGGGAATCTGCGCGCCTTCTTCCGGCTGCACGCCGATAATTTCAATGTTGGGATTCTGTTCTTTGAAGAAACGCGAACAGCCCATGATGGTGCCGGTGGTGCCCATGCTGCTGACGAAGTGCGTGAGCCTGCCGCCCGTGTCGCGCCAGATTTCCGGTGCGGTGCCTTCGTAATGCGCCAGCGGGTTGTCCGGGTTGGCGAACTGGTCGAGGATGATGCCCTTGCCTTCGTTGCGCAATTTTTCCGCCGTATCGCGCGCTAGTTCCATGCTGCCTTCTTTCGGCGTCAGCACCAGTTCCGCGCCGAATGCATGCATGGTCTGGCGGCGTTCCACGCTCTGGTTGTCCGGCATCACCAATATCATTTTATAGCCGCGTACTGCCGCCGCCATCGCCAGCGCGATGCCGGTATTGCCGCTGGTCGCCTCGATCAGCGTATCGCCCGGTTTGATGTCGCCGCGCCGCTCGGCGCGCATGATCATCGACAGCGCGGGACGATCCTTCACCGAACCCGCAGGATTGTTGCCTTCCAGCTTGGCCAGGATGACGTTCGAGACATCGCCATGGATGCGTTTGAGTTGCACCAACGGCGTGTTGCCGACAAAATTTTCTATGGATGGATACATGTGGGCACCTCGAGAAACCGTAGCGAGCGGCTTGAGTGCAAGGCGCTCGGAACGGGGCGATGAGACATATCGGATAGATAGGCAAGGAAGCGAGTACCGCGTAACGCGGCAATCAAGCCGCGCAGTAGGTTTATCGAGGTGCCCATATCAGGAAGCCGCCTCGAGCATCTGTTCCGCATATTTTGCCACACCCTGCTCCACGCTCAGGAACGGCTCGGCATAGCCGGTATTGCGCAATGCGCCGATGTCGGCCTGGGTGTAGCTCTGGTATTTGCCGCGTAATGCTTCGGGGAAGGGGATGTATTCGATCAGGCCCTGTTGTTGCAATTCGGCCAGGCTTAAGGCCGGTTTAGCCTCGGCATTGCGCAGGGTATTGACGGTCGCCACCGCCACGTCGTTAAAGCTCTGCGCCTGCCCGGTGCCGAGGTTGAAGATGCCGGATCTGTGCGGGTTGTCGAGGAAGTGCATGTTTACCTTGACCGCATCTTCCACCGAGACGAAGTCGCGCAGTTGACCGCCGTTGGCGTAGCCGTCGCAGCCTTCGAACAACTTCACCTTGCCTTCGGCGCGATACTGATTGAACAGGTGGAATGCGACCGAGGCCATGCGCCCCTTGTGCTGCTCGCGCGGGCCGTACACATTGAAATAACGCAGGCCGACGATCTGCGCGTTGCGCTTGTGCCAGCGACGCCGCACGATCTGGTCGAACAGGAATTTGGAGTAGGCGTACACGTTCAGCGGTGCTTCGCATTCGCGGCTTTCCCTGAACACCTTGCCGCCGCCGTACACGGAAGCGGACGACGCATACAGGAACGGCACCTCCTCGTTCTGGCAATAGTTCAGCAGTTCCAGCGTGTACTGGTAGTTATTGTCCATCATGTAGCGGCCATCGGTTTCCATGGTGTTGGAGCACGCGCCCTGATGCAGCACGGCATTGACCAGGCCGTCGAAAAAACCATCCTGCAATTTTTTCAGGAAGTCCTCTTTATCCAGATAGTCGGCGATCTCGCAGTCGGCCAGGTTTTTGAACTTGTCGGCGTTCCTGAGGTTATCCACCGCGATGATGTTGTGCTCGCCGCGCTCGTTGAGCGCCTTGACCAGGTTGGAGCCGATAAATCCGGCGGCTCCGGTAACGATGTAGTACATAACTTCTCCTTATACTTTAAATCGGCAGGAGCAAACCCCCTCTAACTCCCCCTTGTCAGGGGGAGAACAAAACCGCTCCTCCCCTGACAAGGGGAGGCTGGGAGGGGTTTGTTTTCAGGCCATATCCTGAATAATTTCCTCGCGGCTCACCACCGCCGTGCCCAGCTTGCCGACCACGATGCCTGCCGCGCGGTTGGCGATGCGCACCGCGTCGGGCAGATCCGCGCCGCTTGCGAGCATCACTGCCAGCGTGGCGATCACCGTGTCGCCCGCGCCGCTAACATCGAACACTTCGCGGGTGTGCGTCGGCTCGTGCAGCACTTCATTGGCGCGGTACAGGCTCATGCCGTCCTCGCTGCGCGTGACCAGCAGCGCATCGAGCTGCAATTCGGTGCGCAGCTTCTCCGCTTTCGCGTTGAGTTCGGCCTCGGTTTTCCAGCTACCCGCCACCTCGCGGAATTCGCTGCGGTTCGGTGTGAGCAGCGTCGCGCCGGAGTAACGCGCGTAATCGTCGCCCTTGGGGTCGACCAGCACCGGCTTGCCAGCTGCGCGCGCCAGCCGGATCATCTCGGCGATATGCGCCAGCCCGCCCTTGCCGTAGTCGGACAGGATCACCACATCCGCTTCCGGCAGTTTGACGCGAAAATCCGCCAGCTTCGCATTCAACACCTCATGGCTGGGCGGCGTCTCGAAATCGATGCGCAACAATTGCTGGTGCCGCGCGACAGCGCGCAGCTTGATGATGGTGGAGATGGTGTTGTCGCGGTGCAGCAGCGCACTGATATTGCCATACTGATTGAGCAATTTTTCAAGGCACGCACCCGCTTCGTCGTCGCCGACCACCGACAGCAGGGTGATTTGCGCGCCGAGCGCGGCGATGTTGCGCGCCACGTTGGCCGCCCCGCCGGGGCGCTCTTCGATGCGTTCGACCTTGAGCACCGGCACCGGGGCTTCCGGCGAGATGCGGCAGACGTCGCCGAACCAGTAGCGGTCCAGCATTACGTCGCCGACCACCAGTATTTTCGCGCCATCGAATTTGGGCAATGCGCTCATGCCATGTCTCCAATTTCCTTGTTGATATCGAGCAAAGCCTGCAACGGATCCGCCGCTTTGGTGATCGGACGCCCGATTACGAGATAGTTTGCGCCGTTTTCCAACGCGGCGCGCGGTGTCATCACACGCGACTGGTCGTCGAGGCTGGCCTGCGCCGGGCGGATGCCAGGCGTCACCAGACAGAAGTCCTTTCCGCACTGTTCGCGCAACAGCGCCGCTTCCTGCGCGGAACATACCACGCCATCCAGCTCGCTGTCGCGCGCCAGCTTGGCAAGTTTAAGCACCATCTCGGCTGGCGTGGCGCCGATGCCGATATCGGCAAGGTCTTCCTGCGCCATGCTGGTTAGCACGGTTACCGCGATCAGCTTGGGCCGCTGCGCACTCTGTGCGACCGCCTCGCGCGCCGCTTCCAGCATCTTGCGCCCGCCCAGCGCATGCACGTTGACCATCCATACCCCCAGGCTTGCAGCGGCTTTGCAGGCTTGCGCGGCAGTATTGGGAATGTCGTGGAATTTCAGGTCGAGAAAAATTTCGAAGCCGCGCTGTTGCAACTGTTCGATCAATCCTGGCCCGGCAGCGGTAAACAGTTCCTTGCCGACTTTCAGGCGGCACAGATTGGGCTGCAATCGCCCGGCCAGCGCCAGCGCCGGTGCGGCGGCGGGATAATCCAGCGCGATGATGATCTTCGGATCGTTCATAGTGTCATTCGTTTTAAAAAGCTTTTATCCGCAGATTACGCAGATTAACGCAAATAAACCCAAATAATCCATTAGCACGTTATGCTGTGTAGGAGCCCGGCTTGCCGGGCGATTCCAGAGGCATCGCGCAACAAGTTGCGCTCCTACGATAGCGTTTCTCTGCTAATGGATTATTCGGGATAAATCATTAAAACGCTCTATCGTACTCGTTGCCAATGCAGCGCCCTGAAAAATAATGCTCAAAAAATCTGCGTAAATCTGTGTAATCTGCGGACTGAATTTCAGTTCTTATGTTTAAACAGGCATTCCGGTTTCTTCGCTGCGGCGGGGCGGGTAACTGTCCCAGGCATGGCAAGCCGGGCAATGCCAGTAAAACTGGCGCGCCTTGAAGCCGCAATGGCCGCAGTGGTACATCGCCAGGTTGCGCGTGCGCTTATGTACCAGATTTTTCACCATCTCGACATCGGCGCGCTTGTCCATCGGCACTTCCAGCAGCCGCGCCTCGAGCAATTTATCCAAGCCCAGCAGGGTAGGGTTGCGCTGCAATTCGTCGCGCACCAATTTGTAGGCGGCGCCCGATCCTTCGTTTTTTAGCACGCCGTCGAACACCACATTCATCAGATCCAGCGAGTGGTATTTGTCCAGATACTCGCGCAACAGGGCAATGCCCTCCGCCTCGCGACCCAGGCTGTGATAGGCGTTCAGCAGGCGTTCCGCCACCAGTGGCAAATATCGGGCATCCTGCGTCTCGATGTTTTTCCAAGTGGCGATGGCCTCCTCAAGTTTGCCTTCTCTGGACGCCATGTCGCCCAGCATCATCGTGGCACGCACTGCATTCGGATAAACCGTCAGCGCCTGTAGCAAATGCTCGCGCGCTGCAACCGGGTCGCCAGCGGACATTTCCTCGCTCGCCAGCTCGCAATAAAAAAAAGCAGCTTGCTTGCTGTATGGCTGCTCGCCGGATACTGCCGCCAAACGTTGAGCCACCTCGATTGCCTTGATCCAGTCATGCTCTTTTTGGAATAGTTCCAGCAGGAATTCCAGCGCGGGCTTGGCATACGGGGTATTCCCCAGTTCGCGGAACAGGCTCTCGGCGCGATCCAGAATTCCGGCTTTCAGATAATCCTGGGCGAGTTCGAAGATCGCCTGCTGGCGCTTGTTGTCATCCAGGTCTGCCCTGTCCACCAGGTTGTGGTGCATGCGCAATGCGCGATCCACCTCGCCGCGCCGGCGAAACAGGCTGCCCAGCGCGAAGTGCAGTTCGATGGTTTGCGGATCGACCTTGACCACCTCAATGAAGGCTTCGATGGCTTTGTCCTGCTGTTCGTTAAGCAGGAAATTCAGCCCCTGAAAATACGACTGCGGCAACGCGTTTGATTCGGAGAGCAATTCCTTGATGTCGGTACGTGCGGCCAGCCATCCCATGCCGAAAAACAGCGGGAAGATGAGCAACATCCAGGGTTCAAATTCCATACCGGGAATATATCAGGAAGGTTGAATCGGCATTTGCTGGGTCTCGCCAATCCCGGCGAGGTTGTTCTTGACCCTGATATCGCGTTTCAGGCGTGCGATTTCGCGGCGTTGCTGCAGCACATTGGCGAGCATCGCGAGTACGCCAACCGCCGTGCCGGCGGCAAAAAATACAAGCAGCACGATGACTAGCGATGATTGCCATTCATAGCCGAAAAAATAGCGTAGCGTGACCGGCTGGTCGTTTTTGACCGCAAATCCGAGCAACGCGACGAACAGGGCTATTCGCAAAATCCAATTAAGATAACGCATTTCACCACCCCAAAAAATCAGCCAGTCCACGAAAAACACGAAAGGCACGAAAATAAATCAACAACGTGACCGGCTCATTTACCCATTTGATAACGATCGGCAGCTTGACAACATCTTTGAAAGTTTTGCGAGCTTCCGCCTTGCGGTGAAATACCTGCTTACCCCATTTCGTGCTTTTCGTGTTTTTCGTGGATAAATAGCAGTTTTTAGGACTTCCCCAAAAACCATTGCAACGATAGCATAAAAAATGGCGGTTATACCTTGCGATATACCGCCATTGTGAACTGTTTCAAACCAGAATCAGGCTATTCGCTGACCCGCTCCCTCAGTTCCTTGCCTGCCTTGAAATGAGGCACATATTTGGCCGGAACCTTTACCTTGTCGCCGGTCTTGGGGTTGCGCCCTTGGCGTGGCGGGCGGTAATTCAGGCCAAAGCTGCCGAAGCCCCGAATCTCGACACGTCCTCCACCCGATAATGCGGAAGATAGCTTGTCCAACAACACTTTAACGGCGAGCTCTGCATCCTTGGCTTGCAGTTGCGGATGCAATTCGGCGAGTCTGGCAATCAAATCGGAACGGGTCATGGTTGGGGGCCTCGAATTTATGCTTCAGCCTTGTTGCCGCTCATCTTGGCCTTCAGCAATGCGCCAAGATTGGTGGTGCCGGCATTGGAGTTGGTTTCGGCGGAGAATTTCTGCATTGCAACGGATTCTTCCGCCTTGTTGAGCGCCTTGATCGACAGGTTGATACCGCGATTCTTGCGATCCACGTTGATGATGACAGCGGTCACGCTATCGCCTTCCTTGAGGTGGTTGCGGATATCTTCGACGCGGTCGGCGGATACTTCGGAAGCCTTCAGGTAGGCCTCGACATCGCCTTCCAGTGCAATCGTTGCGCCCTTCGCATCCAGCGATTTTATCTTACCGGTAACTACTGCGCCCTTCTCGTGACTGGAAGCAAAGCCGCCGAACGGATCGCCTTCCAGTTGCTTGATGCCGAGAGAAATGCGCTCGCGCTCCACGTCGATCGCCAATACCACGGCCTCGACTTCGTCGCCTTTCTTGTAGCTGCGCACGGCTTCTTCGCCGGGCTGGCTCCATGACAGGTCGGACAGATGCACTAGGCCGTCGATACCGCCGTCCAGGCCGATAAATACGCCAAAGTCGGTGATGGATTTGATCTGCCCCTTCACCTTGTCGCTCTTCTTGTGGTTGATCGCAAAGTCGTCCCAAGGATTCGATTGGCATTGCTTCATGCCCAGGGAGATGCGGCGGCGCGCTTCGTCGATTTCCAGGATCATCACTTCCACTTCGTCGCCCAACTGCACCACCTTGGAAGGATGGACGTTCTTGTTGGTCCAGTCCATTTCGGAGACATGCACCAGGCCTTCGATGCCCTGTTCGATCTCGACGAATGCGCCGTAGTCGGTCAGGTTGGTCACCTTGCCGAACATGCGCGTGCCTTGCGGGTAGCGGCGCGCCAAGCCATTCCACGGATCGTCGCCCATCTGCTTGATGCCCAGCGAAACGCGGTTCTTCTCCTGGTCGAATTTCAGTATCTTGGCTTCGACTTCATCGCCAACGGTCAGCACTTCGGAAGGATGTTTCACGCGGCGCCATGCCAGATCGGTGATGTGCAACAGGCCGTCGATGCCGCCCAGATCGACGAATGCGCCGTAATCGGTGATGTTCTTGACCACACCCTTGACGATTGCGCCTTCCTTGAGGTTTTCCATGGCCGCTTCGCGGTCGGCGCCCATGCTGGCTTCCAGCACGGCGCGGCGGGAAACCACCACGTTGTTGCGCTTGCGGTCCAGCTTGATGACCTTCAGTTCCATGGTCTTGTTTTCGTAAGGCGTGGTGTCCTTGACCGGGCGGATGTCAACCAGAGAACCCGGCAGGAACGCGCGGATACCGTTGACCATCGCGGTCAGGCCGCCCTTGACCTTGCCGCTGACAAAGCCTTCCACGATCCGGCCTTCTTCCATGGCCAATTCCAGATCGTGCCATGCCGCCAGCCGCTTGGCCTTTTCGCGCGACAGCTTGGTCTCGCCATAGCCGTTTTCCAGCGCTTCAATTGCGACGGTGACAAAATCACCGGCCTTGACTTCGATTTCGCCTTTGGCGTTGAGGAATTCCTCAATCGCAATCAGGCTTTCGGACTTGAGTCCTGCATTCACGACCACCATATTGTGGTCAACGCGCACCACTTGTGCGGTAATCAGTTCGCCGGCGCGCATTTCCTTGCGCGTCAGGCTTTCTTCGAACATTGCGGCAAAACTATCGGGGTTCAGTGCAGCTACTGCGGTTGAATTCATTGGGTATACCTAAAAGATTAATACCGTTTGCACGGCGGTTGGTTAAATAACCCGCACCCTTGAGAGGGGCGAGGGACCTTACTTTACCGGGTAGCGCATCAGTACTTCCTGTACCGCCTGCCCGATATTCAGAGCCGTGGTATCCAGCAGACTTGCACCCGGAGCCTGTTGCAGGGGAGCTACACTACGCCGGGTATCCCGCTCGTCGCGCGCCTGTATATCCTGCAAAAGGGCAGCGATATTAGCATCCATTCCTTTTTCTTTCAACTGTTTATATCTGCGTTCGGCACGTGCCTCGGCGCTGGCGGTCAGGAAGATTTTCAATGCCGCATCCGGAAACACCACCGAAGCCATGTCGCGCCCGTCCGCCACCAGGCCGGGCGCACGCCGGAAGGCGTGCTGCTTGTTCGAGAGCGCGGCGCGCACCCCAGGCAACGCCGCCACTTTGGAGGCCGCTGTCGCGCATTCCTCACCGCGCAACTCATCGCCCACCAGCGCACCGTCCAGCCATATCTGCTCGCCTTTGAAGCGGATATCCATGCGTTCTGCCAATGCCGCCAGCGCAGGTTCATCATCCAGCGCCATGCCGCGTTGTTGCGCGGCCAGCGCCAGCAGCCGGTACAGCGCGCCGCTGTCGAGATAGTGATAGCCGAGTTTGGCGGCGACACGCTGCGCCACCGTGCCCTTGCCCGATGCCGACGGGCCGTCGATCGCGATCACCGGCACGGCCTGGGTCACGCTGGCGAATGCGGCGAAATAATCGGGAAAGGTCTTGGCGACGCAGCCCGGATCGTTGATGCGCATCCCCTCCGCACCAAACGCGGCGAGCGAAAAACACATCGCCATGCGGTGATCGTCGTAGGTGTCGATGCCTGCGGCAGGATTGATGATCGAAGGAAAACCAACCCCTCCCAGCCTCCCCAACCCCTCCCGGCCTCCCCTTGTCAGGTGAGGAGTAATGGAGGAGCCGCTCTGCTCTCCCCCTGACAAGGGGGAGTTGGAGGGGGTTTGGTTTTCGATCACAGTGATTTGAGGTGGCGTGATGCGAATAAAATCCGCGCCTTCTTCCACCGTCGCGCCGACCTTGCGCAATTCGGTCGCCATCGCCGCGATGCGGTCGGTCTCCTTGACGCGCCAACTGGCGATGTTGCGCAGCGTGGTCGTGCCGTCGGCAAACAGCACCGCTACCGCCAGCGTCATTGCCGCATCGGGAATATGGTTGCAGTCGAGATCGATTCCTTTGAGCCTGCCGTTTGCGGGCGCACGCGCCTCCATCCAGTTCGGGCCCTGCTCGATTTGTGCGCCCATCAACACCAGCGCGTCCGCAAAGCGCACGTCACCCTGGATACTGTCGCTGCCCACACCTTCGATGCGCACCGGCCCGCCGCCGATTGCACCCGCCGCGAGAAAATACGAGGCCGACGACGCATCGCCTTCCACATAGATCACCCCCGGCGACACATAGCGGCTGCCCGCCGCGACCGTGAAACTGCGCCAGCCGTCGCGCGACACGACAACTCCAAAACGCGCCATCATCGCCAGCGTGATTTCGATATACGGTTTGGAAATCAACTCGCCGACCACCTCCACCGTCACTGTACGGTCTAGCAGCGGCAAGGCCATCAGCAAGGCGGTAAGGAACTGGCTCGACACATCGCCGCGCACACCGACTTTTCTCCCCTCTCCCGCGAGCGGGAGAGGGGCTGGGGGGGAGGGCAGGTTTATCTCCAGCGGCGGAAAACCTTCGTTACCCAAATAGTCGATATTCGCGCCGAGCGCACGCAACGCATCCACCAGATCGCCAATTGGCCGCTCATGCATGCGCGCCACGCCGGACAGCTTGTAGTGTCCTCCGGACAAAGCCAGCGCCGCAGTCAGCGGGCGGAATGCGGTTCCCGCATTGCCCAAAAACAATTCCGCATCCTTGATCGGAAAGTTGCCACCGCAGCCATGCACACGAAACACATGCGTATCCAGTTGCTCCACCCCGACACCGAGAATACGCAAAGCATCCAGCATGCGCTCGGTATCGTCGGACAGCAGCACGTCGCGCACCTCCGTTGCCCCCTCTGACAGCGCGGCCAGCAACAGCACACGGTTGGAAATGCTCTTCGAGCCGGGCAACGTGATGGTGCCGTGGGCGGTCAATAGTGGTGGGAGGTCAATATGGTTTTCGGATGCCATTGCGGTTGAACTGGGTAGCGATTTTGTGAGGGCGAGATGATACCGTAGAGTTGCTATACCAAAAACAACCCAACTCCAAAACTTTTGGCTTTCGCCAAGAATATTCGAGTCGAGCACCTTGTGTTAAGCAGAGGCGAATAAAAACTGCCCGCGGTGGTTAAGCTGCTTTGCCGTGCTTCTGAAGTGTTTCCCATCCGACGCAAGCAAGCCAGATATGGCGAGGGATCGGTTTTTCGCCGTTGCGATAATAGACCAGCATCCGGCGGCTGATGCCCAGAACTTCTGCGGCTCTGTCCAAGGTCAAATTATTTTCATGCATCCAATTCCAAATGCGCTCGTGACCGATGCCACCGGACTGCTCTATCGCAAGATTGCGCAGATTATCCGCTGCCAAGTCAATTTCGCCTTTCCCAAACTCAACCGCACGCCCAAACTCGCTTAACTTGGCGGAGGCAAAAAGGCTTTGCTCTTGCAGCGGTTTCAAAAATGACGATGACTTGATCCAGTCGGACAAATCAACATTAAAATCTGCACTGTCGGCATAAGACAGTTTAAGGCACGAATTTTTTAGCGCCTTGATTTTAGTCAAGCGGAAATGATCCCGATTTTTCATGTGTGTAACTCCCAAAAAATATGCAGCAGCCTGTCGCGGTTTTCAGGCACCGCTGCCCATTCCAGCGCAACCCGGATAGAGCGAATACTACGGTCACCCTCCAGCACTTCGCCGTTATCAATCCTGACCAACCACTCCCGCCCATTGCTCGCCAGCACATGAAAATGCGGCGGCATGTGATCAGTAACATAAAATTCGTGTAGCGATTCGTTTGCTCCCTCGCCCGCTTGCGGGAGAGGGTTGGGGTGAGGGAAACGGGCATGGTGAATCATTAACAGGCGGTATCTTTACCATGCCCGTTGGGGTAAATGCTGATTTGGCAAGAATCGAAAGAATGGATGCGTGGCATGCGCGAATCATAGTGCAACTGTTGCACTATGTCGAGAATAAGTATCCGCGATCTACGTATGGTTGCCGGGGGTGGCACGACATTTAACGCCGTTCGCCCTGAGGTATCGAAGGGTGAGTCATACACAAAAATCAAAATCAACCCCGCCGGGCTACCCCCGGCGAAGTTGGCTTACCCCTCTCCCCAACCCTCTGGGTAAAAAAACTAGCCATTCGACTAGGCTGCAAACGACCGCAGCCAAGTCGCTGGTTATCCCGCAAGGGGAGAGGGAGCAAGCGTAGGGTGCATTCCATGCACCATGGTGCGCACAGCGCACCCTACTTCACAACGTAACGAGCGCCGCTTAGACAAGGCAAAAAATGGCTCGGAACCGGAATGTACATTTTGGTACATGAGGATTTCGAGCCATTTTTTAACGCCGTATCAGCAAGCGCAGCAGTTGTGTGTGTCAGTGAAAATTCAACATGGGTTTGAATCCCAGCTTCCCCTTCAACCTCTCTGCCGTGCTCCTTGCTTCGTTCTCGCTCGCATACGGCCCGATGTGGACGCGGGTGAATCCGTCCTTGATGAACACGCTGATCTGTTTGCCGGCCTTGCCCAGTTCGGTGCGCATTTTCGTCACGAAGTTTTCTGCCGCTTCCTGTGTCTTGAATGCGCCGAGTTGCAAATAGATATTGCTGCCTGTCGCCGCATTTGCTGTGGGGGCTGGGATGGGCGCGGGGAGAGGGTTGGGGGCGATTTCGATTTTTTCCAGCGGTTTGCTTTGCACCGGTTCATATTTCGCGAGCGTACCGGCGCCGGGGTCGGTAATGATGCTTTCGACTTCCACTTCGGCGCTGCCGTTGTTGACGATGCCGAGCTTGTGGGCGGCGGTGTATGAGAGATCTATCACGCGGTCATGCAGGAATGGCCCGCGGTCATTGACTCGCACCACGACGGATTTTTGCGTGGCTACATTGGTTACGCGCGCGTAGCTGGGAATGGGCAAAGTGGGATGCGCGGCGGTCATGGCGTACATATCGTAGGTATCGCCGATGGAAGTGCGCTGGCCGTGGAATTTTTTCCCGTACCATGAGGCGATGCCGCGCTCCTTGAATTTGCCCACGGCGGTCATCGGCGCATAGGTCTTGTCCAATGCGACGTAAGGGCGGTTTGCATAGCGGTGCAGCGGCTCGCTTTTCGGTATGGCATCGGGGATCTCGTCGAGGTTGGCAGGGACATCCTCACCGGGGCCATCGCCCGAAAGATAACCGCCGCGCGCCGCCGGTGCAGGGGAAGCCGGTGCTGTGGACGACCCGCCCGCACGGTCTTCGACCGGCGCGGGTGTGCTGCGCGTTTCTGGCGCGCGCGGCGCGGGGGTCACGCAAGCGGTGAGCACCAAAGTTGCCAATGCCAGAATTAGGGTTTGCCTGTTCATGTTTTCTCCTTTGGATAAGGGGCTCGGGACTAGGGGATAGAGGTTAGTATTGCTCTATAAAATATAGCGTTATTCTAACCCCTAGCCTCTTTCTTCAAGTCTTAACCAGCTTTTTGTGCGTTTCGATACTCATCAGCATACCAAAACCCAGCAGCAGGGTCAGCATCGATGTTCCGCCGTAGCTTATCAGCGGAAGCGGTACGCCGACCACCGGCAGGATGCCGCTGACCATGCCCATGTTGACGAACGCGTAAGTGGCGAAGGTCAGCGTGATGGAGCCGGCCATCAGGCGCGTGAAATAAGTCGAGGCGTTTGCGGTGATGACAAAGCCGCGACCGATCACGAACAGATACATCCCGAGCAGGATCAGGTTGCCGAGCAGGCCGAACTCTTCCGAATATACCGCGAAAATGAAGTCGGTGGTGCGCTCCGGCAGGAAATCGAGATGGGTCTGTGTGCCGTTCAGGTATCCTTTGCCGAGAAGGCCGCCCGAGCCTACTGCGATGGTCGCCTGGATGGTGTGGTATCCCTTGCCAAGTGCGTCTTGAGAGGGGTCGAACAGCATCAGGATGCGGTGGCGCTGGTAGTCGTGCAGCATCGACCACAGCACCGGTGCGCCGGCGAGCGCGCCGACGGCCAGCCCGCCTATTATGCGCCACGAAAGTCCGGCCAGAAACAGCACATAGAAGCCGCTGGCGGAAATCAAAATCGCGGTGCCAAGGTCGGGTTGCCGCACGATCAGCGCCACTGGGATTATCAGCAGCAGCGCGGCGATGAAATAATTCTTGAGGGTGAGGGTGGCTTCGTGTTTTTCGAAGTACCAGGCCATCATCAGCGGGATGCCGATTTTCATGAGTTCGGACGGCTGGAGGGTTGTTATGCCGATGTTCAACCATCGCCGTGCGCCGTGGCTGATTTCGCCGAACAAGGCTACGCAGATCAGCAATACCATGCCGAGTGTATAGACCGGTACGGCGGTGCGCATCAGGTAATGCAGCGGCAGGTTGGCGATCAGCCACATGCAGGTCAGCGCGACCGCGATATTGAGTATCTGTTTCAGTAGCTGCCCCCAGCTGGCATTGTCCGCGCTGTACAGCACCAGCAGGCTGACCGTCATCAGCAGGCCGATGCCGAGCAGCAGCGGCAGATCGAGGTGCGCGACAAAGCGTAGCCACAACTGGCGTCTAGTCATGTTCCTCATCCTCCTGGATAGTCACGTCCGGCAACGGTTGCGGCACTTTGCCGAGCAGAAAGTAGTCTATCACCTTGCGCGCGATCGGGGCCGCGGTGCTGCTGCCGTGGCCGCCGTTCTCGACCAGCACCGACAGCGCGATCCTGGGGCGGTCGACAGGGGCGAAAGCGATAAACCATGCATGGTCGCGATGCCGCTCATCTATTTTGCTGGCATCATACTTTTCATCCTGTTTCATGCCGATCACTTGCGATGTGCCGGTCTTGCCTGCAACAGGATACTTCGCCCCGGCAAAGGCCTGTACCGCCGTGCCGCCGGGCTGGGTGACCGCCATCATGGCGCGCTTTACCAGGTTGAGATGCGCCGGATCGAGTTTCAAGTCGGATTCCTGACTGATTTTGGCCAAGCGGTTTTCATTGTTGCGCGAACTGCGCACTTCCTTGACCAGATGCGGTTTGAAGCCAACGCCGTTGTTTGCCAGGGTTGCGGCGGCATAGGCCAATTGCATCGGCGTGACCAGGCTGTAGCCCTGCCCGATGCCGACCGATATGGTATCGCCGGCATACCATTTCTGCTGGTGGCGCCGCATTTTCCATTCCTGGGACGGCAGCAGCCCGGACGTTTCGCCCTCCAGGTCGAGGCCGGTTTTTTTGCCGAAGCCGAAGCGCGACAGGTAGTTGAAAATATTGTCGATGCCCAATTCGTTGGATAGCCCGTAATAGTAGGTATCGCAAGACACCACGATGGATCTGAACATGTCCACGCTGCCGTGCCCGCCCTTTTTCCAGTCGCGGTATTGGTGGCTGCTGCCGGGCAGGTTGAAATAGCCCGGGTCGCCGATGGTATGGGCGGGCGAACGGATGTTGTAATGCAGCCCGGCCAGCGCCATGAACGGCTTGACGGTGGAGCCGGGCGGGTATTGCCCGCGCAATGCGCGGTTGTTGAGCGGTGTGTCGGGCGAGTTATTCAACTCGTCCCAGCTTTGCGTATCGATCCCATCGATGAACAGGCTGGGGTCGTAACCGGGTTTGCTGACAAAGGCCAGCACTTCGCCGTTTTCGGGGTCGATCGCGACCAGCGCGCCCCGGTAGTTGCCGAACGACTGCTCGGCGATTTCCTGCAATTTTGCGTCGATGCTCAATACCAGCGTGTTGCCCGAAGCCGGCGGGGTGCGCGACAGCATACGCACCGCCCGCCCGCCGGAATCCACTTCGACCTGCTCCACGCCGGTGATGCCATGCAGTTCGCTTTCGTAACTTTGCTCCAGGCCGGTCTTGCCGATGTAATCGGAGCCGCGATAGTTCGCCGCGAGGTCATTTTCTTCGAGCTGGTCCACATCGGTCTGGTTGATGCGCCCGATATAACCGATCAGATGCGCGGTTTTTTCGCTGTACGGGTAATTGCGGAACAGCCGCGCCTTGATCTCGACACTCGGGAAACGGTATTGTTGTGCGGCAAAGCGTCCGACCTCTTCATCGGTAAGCCGGTTACGGATCATCAGGGTCTCGGAATTGCGCCTCTCGCTGAGTAGCTTTTTGAAGCGTTTCCTGTCTCGCGGTGTGATCTCGACCAGCGTGGACAGCTCGTTGATGGTGGCTTCCATGTTGGCCGATTTTCCAGGGTTTATCTCCAGCGTATAGCCGGAATAATTATGCGCCAGCACCACGCCGTTGCGGTCGAGTATCAGGCCGCGATTGGGAACAATCGGAACGATGGAGATGCGGTTGCTTTCCGCGAGCGTCTGGTAATAATCGTGGCGCACGGCTTGCAGGTAAACCAGGCGCGCCAGCAATATCCCCATCAATACCAGTACAAAACCGACGCTGACGGCCAGCCGTAACCGGAAGTAGAATATTTCGCGCTGATGGTTCCTTAATTCGACATGCTTGTTCATTGAAAGGCTCTAACGATCGCGTTCCACGCGCATCTGTTGTGCCGCATGGAGCATGATGCTGAGCGGCACCCACAGCAGGGTCGAGGTCAGGCAGCCGAGGAAGTATGGCCACACCACGTAGCCGTTTATCTGCCAATGCACGAGCGAATATACCGCGTAGGTCAATGCCAGAATGCCGAAGACCTGGGTGGTTTGCTGGCGCAGATCGAACATCTTCAAACGGTGGTGCAGTACAACCCCGCCAAAAGCGAGCAGGGTATAGGCCAGCGCGTGCTGCCCGAACAGGCTGGCATCGGCCACATCGGCGAATATCCCCACTAACCATGACAGGCCGATGCCGACGCGCAGCGGTTTGTGCATGCACCAATACAACATGATTACCGCGACGAAATCCGGGCGCAACATCAACCAGATGCCTTCCCACGGCAACCCGTTCAGGAACAGCGCGATCAACACGCTCACCACAATGAAGGTATTGCTGGCCGGGCGCTGGATTTCAGGGTTGTTTGGGGTAAGGTAAGACATTTATCTCTTATGCTTCGCTTTTGGATTTTGCGTCGTACCGGTTGATTCTGGCGCTTCAACCGGGCGTTCGGGCAACTTGGGCGAATCGGATAAAACCAGCAAGTGGCGATGCTTGTCCACCCCGGCCACCGGCAGGCAAACGACGCGCGCGAACGGGTAGGCGGCATCGCGTTCGATCTTGACCACTTTGGCGACCGGGATGCCCGGCGGATAGATGCCGTCAACGCCCGAGGTGACCAGCGTGTCGCCGTTCTGGATGTCGGAGCTGATAGGCATGTAGCGTAGCGACAGCTGGCTGGTATCTCCCGCACCGAAAACGATGGTGCGCAATCCGTTGCGCAGCACCTGCACCGGTACGGCATGATCCTTTTCGGTGACCAGCGTGACTTCGGAAAGCCACGGGTAGACGCGCGTGATTTGCCCGACGATGCCGATGTCATCCATCACGACTTGGCCGATTTTTATGCCGGTGTTTGCGCCCTTATTGATGAGCACCCTGCGCTTGAATACATCGCGCTCGGCATAGACGACTTCGACCGGTTGCGCGTTGAATTCGCTGCGATGCGGCAGCGCCAGCAAGTTGCGCAATTGCTGGTTCTCCTGCTGCAACGCCTGGAATTGCGACAATTGCGCCGCATCGCTCTCGTGCTGCCGATGCAACGATTTATTTTCGTCCACAAGGCTGCGCTGCGTGATAAAGAAATCGCTGGCCTGCTGCCACAATACGCTCGGCAGCGTGGCCAGTTGCTGTACCGGCGAAATCAGCACGGATAATGCGCCGCGCGTGGACTCCAGGTAGCGGTAGCGCGCGTCGACGAACAACAACAAGAGTGATAGCACCGAGAAGAACACCAGCCGCACCGCAGGGCTGGGGCCGCGATTGAAAAACTGGAAGGATTGTGTGTTGTCCATCTTCAATGGGGAGTAGGAAGTGGAAAGTGGGAAGTGGGAAACGCTCCCTCCCGCTCCCTACTGAGGCACGAAGTGCCGCCCCACTCCCCACTCACCAGAATCACTCTGTTGTAAAAATGTTGGTGGACTTGTTATCCATATTATCCAGTGCGCGCCCCGAGCCGCGTACCACGCAGGTCAGGGGGTCTTCGGCGATCAGCACCGGCAGGCCGGTCTCTTCCATCAGCAGGCGGTCCAGATCGCGCAGCAGCGCGCCGCCGCCGGTCAACACCATGCCCTTGTTGGCGATATCCGCGCCGAGTTCCGGCGGGGTTTGTTCCAGCGCGGTCTTGACCGCGCTGACGATGCTGTTCAGCGGATCGGTCAGCGCTTCGAGGATTTCGTTGCTGGAAATGGTGAAGCTGCGCGGCACGCCTTCCGCCAGGTTGCGCCCTTTCACTTCCATCTCGCGCACCTCGCTGCCGGGGAAGGCGGAGCCGATGGTCTTCTTGATCTGTTCGGCGGTGGTTTCGCCGATCAGCATGCCGTAATTGCGGCGGATATAGTTGATGATGGCGTCGTCGAATTTGTCGCCGCCAACGCGCACCGAGCCGGAATACACCGCGCCACCCAGCGAGATCACGCCCACTTCCGTGGTGCCGCCGCCGATATCCACCACCATCGAACCGGTCGCATCTTCCACCGGCAAGCCCGCGCCGATCGCCGCCGCCATCGGTTCCTCGATCAGCTCGACGC
>JBAQCT010000019.1:0-8505 GCA_049294375.1 Gallionella sp.
GCGTTGCGCAAAAAATTTCTTGCTTACATATCATCCATATGCGGCGCGGCAAAACGAAGTTTCAGTGTAGGGTAACCTTTAGGTTGGCCGAAACTAAAATTTTTTCCGCGCCTTGCATTTGGGCGAAATCTGAATTTTTAGAGGCTCCCTGTAATGATTTATGGAAACCTCAATAGTTGGGCAACGCCGAGATTTTGTCCGCTTCGCGGGGTATTTTTCTTGCTGGATTCCGGCCTTCGCCGGAATAACGGGCTAATGGATTATTTGGGATAAAATGAGCCGCCACCATGAAAAAACCATCCATGCCTGAATCTCTTCGAAACCACAGCGTCCCATGCGGAGAATAAAAGACCGCCCCGGCTATTTTGGCTTCGCGGCCGACCCTGCGTACCTCCAGAAAAAACTGGAAGATCACCGCTCTTTCAGCGTGGCCATGTTTTTGCTTTTCGCTTGCCTGGGGGCATCGTTCTGGGCATGGGACTACGTCACTGACCCCATCGGCGCGCGCGACACGGTCTGGCTCAGGCTGTCTTACCTGTTGCTGGCCGTCATTCCCTTCGCGTTCAGGCGTGTCAGGAACCGCCGCGTACTGGCGTTCATATCGATGGGCGCGGCCTTGCTGGCGGAAATCGCCTTCGTGGAAATATTGAACCGCCTCGATACCGGCATGACTTATGGTATCGGCGGGTTCATGTTCTTCATGTTCATGCCCGTGGTGCTATTCCAGGGTTTCTCGTTGCGCCTGAACCTCATCTATACCTTCATTGCAGCCGCTATCCCGCACTTGCTCGCCGGCATCGATTTCGCCCATGGCTTCCAGCAGAGCCACTATGCGGTGCTGATCTGGCCTACCGCAGTCATGACGATGCTGGTCCAGTTCGCTTTCGCGTTCAGCTACCTGCGCAGGCACGAATCGGAAGCCGCGCTCGAACTCGCATCGAACACCGACCCCATGACGGGGGTGAGCAACCGGCGGCACTTCATGCCGCTGCTCCGCCAGGAAATACTCCGTGGGCATCGTTTGAACAGCCGCGTCTCGCTGCTGATGCTGGACATCGACCATTTCAAAAAGATCAACGACACCTACGGGCATCCCACCGGGGACTTGGTGATTTGCACGCTCGCGGATATCTGCCGCAGGGAATCGCGCGAAATCGACGTGGTGGCGCGGCTGGGAGGCGAAGAATTCGCTATCCTGCTTCCGGAAACAGCCATGCAGGGTGCATTGGGAGTCGCGGAGCGCATTCGGGCAGCGGTGGAAAATACTTCGGTAAAAAGCCTGGGCAATGTGGAATTCCACTTCACCGTCAGCATCGGTGCCGCCGAGCAACCCCCGGACGACAAATCGGAAGAAAAACTCATCGGGATGGCGGATGCCGCGCTGTATCAGGCCAAAACTTCAGGTCGAAACAGGGTGGTCAGCGCTTCGGAAGCGTAGCCAGCAAATTCGATGCATGACGTGTTCGGCGGCGATAACAAGGAAGTCTCATCAGCACTTTAGAGATTGCGCCCCCGCCAGCCACGGTTGATGGAAGCTGTGTTATCCTGCCGATCACCCGCCGAAAAACGGGAAGTCGCTTGTTGGCAAACCTCTGATCGAGTCCCCCATGGAATACGTTGCCGAGACGATGACAGACGAACAAATTGCATCTCTGGTGATCGAAACGGATGCGTCGCCCGATGCGGCGACGGTCAATGTGCGCTGCGCGGGCGCATGGATCGTGCAAGGTATCGCGCAGATCGAACAGCGCATGGAGGTCATTTCCGGGCTGGCCGAAAAAGATCTGGTGATCGATGGCACGGCGATCACTGCGCTGGATACGTCAGGCGCGTGGTTGCTGCACAGAGCCATCGACGAGATGAAGCAACGCGGGCGGAACGTCACGATAAACGGGCTGCGACCGGAATTTGGCGCCTTGATGCAGCTGATCGCATCCTGCGCAATTGCACCGAAAACATTACACCCCCCCGAACCCGGCTGGCTGGCGCGCCTCGGGCAGCATTCCTGGCAAGCCATGCTGGGCGTGTCCGGCATGCTGGCTTTTGTTGGCGAATGCGCGCTTGCCCTGCTGCGTTCGCTGATCCAGCCGCGCCGCATCCGCTGGCGTCCGATCCTCCATAATTTGCAGACCGCAGGGTTCGAGGCCTTGCCGATCACCGGTTTGCTGTCGTTCCTGATGGGGGTTGTGATCTCCTATCAGGGCGCGGATCAGTTGCAACGCTTCGGCGCGAATATATTCATTGTCGATCTGGTCGGGCTTTCGATGCTGCGCGAGCTTTCGCCGCTGCTGACCGCCATCATCGTCGCCGGGCGATCCGGCTCGGCTTATGCGGCGCAGATCGGCACGATGAAGGTCACCGAGGAAATCGACGCGTTGCGCACCATCGGCATCGGGCCGATCGAGTTGCTGGTTCTGCCCAAGATGCTGGCGCTGATGATCGCGTTGCCGCTGCTCACGCTGTATGCCGACATGACTGGCGTACTCGGCGGCATGCTGATGGCGAGCTCCAAGCTCGATGTCAGCTTCAGTGTTTTCATCGACCGCCTCGGCGATGCGGTCAGCCTGTCCTCCTTTCTGACCGGCATCGGTAAGGCGCCGGTATTCGCCGTGATCATCGCGCTGGTGGGCTGCTATCAGGGGTTTCAGGCGAGCGGCAGCGCGGACAGCGTCGGGCGGCAGACGACGGTGAGCGTGGTGCAGTCTATTTTTCTGGTGATTCTGGCCGATGCGCTGTTCTCGGTAGCCTTCAACTGGCTCAAGATATGAGTGCCGTGATCGACATCCGCAATTTGAACACTCGTTTCGGCGAGAATGTCGTGCATGACAACGTCAGCCTGACGGTGCAGCCGGGCGAGATATTCGCGCTGGTCGGCGGCAGCGGCTGCGGCAAATCCACGATGCTGCGCACCATCATCCAGCTTTTACAGCCGGTATCGGGTTCGATCCGCGTGTTCGGGCGGGAAGCGGTCGGGTTGAGCGACGAGGAAGCGCTGCCGCTGCGGCGGCGCTGGGGCGTGATGTTCGAGCGTAGCGCGCTGTTTGGTTCGCTGACCGTGACGGAGAACGTCAGCATGGTGTTACGCGAACATACCCGGCTCAGCGCGCGCCTGATCGACGAGGTTGCCGCGCTGAAAATAGCGCTCACCGGGTTGCCCGCGGATGCGGGCTCCAAGTATCCGAGCGAATTGAGCGGCGGGATGCGCAAACGCGCCGCGCTGGCTCGCGCCATCGCGCTCGATCCCGAGCTGCTTTTTCTCGACGAGCCGACCGCAGGTCTCGACCCGCTCAGCGCGAGCGGCATAGATGAGTTGGTGCGAAGCTTGCGCGATGCGCTCGGATTGACCATCATGATGGTGACGCACGACCTCGATCTGCTGTGGCGCGCCGCGGATCGGGTGGCGGTGCTTGGCGAGGGGCATATTCTGGGAGTCGGCACGATGGAAGAGTTGTCGCAGTCGGATCACCGTGTCATCAGGGAATATTTTTACGGGCCGCGCGGGCGCGCGGCACAGGAGCAGGCATGGAAGAAAAAGTAAATTTTGTGGTGGTGGGCGCTTTCGTGCTGATATTAAGCACGGCGCTGATCGGCGGCATACTGTGGCTGAGCAGCGGAAAATCCTATCGCAAGGTTTACGATGTCTACCAGACTTACATGAAGGAATCGGTGGCGGGGCTCAACCTCAACGCGCCGGTGCGCTATCGGGGTGTCGAGGTCGGTCGTGTGCAGAAGATCGTGCTGGCGCCGGGAAATGTCGAACAGGTGCAATTGACGCTGTCCATCGAGCGGGGCACACCGGTCAAAGTGGACACCGTGGCGGTGCTCCAGGTGCAGGGGTTGACCGGCCTCGCCTCTGTCGAATTGACCGGAGGCGGCCGCGATTCGCCCGCGCTGACGGCACAGACCGGCGAGAAGTACCCGGTGATCAAGACCGGCCCTTCGCTGATGACGCGGCTCGATTCGGCAGTGACCGCGTTACTCACCAACCTCAACCGCACCAGCGAGAGCTTCAACGCCATGATGAATGAAGATAACCGGCGCGCGGTCAAGAACACGCTGAAGGATATCGAAACGTTGTCGCGAACGCTTGCGTCACGCTCCGCCATGATCGATGCCAGCCTGACCAACGCGGCCAGCACGATGGAAAACACCGCGCGGCTGACCAATGAACTGCCGCTGCTCGCGCAGCGCATACAGCGCAGCGCGGACGCTTTTGACCGCATGGCCAACGAGCTGGCCCTCGCGGGAACGAGCGCGAGAAGCACCATTGACAACACCCGCCAATT
Organism: Gallionella sp.; assembly: GCA_049294375.1. Taxonomy (GTDB): domain Bacteria; phylum Pseudomonadota; class Gammaproteobacteria; order Burkholderiales; family Gallionellaceae; genus Gallionella. The sequence continues at coordinate 4,287 of JBAQCT010000019.1, forward strand.
CACCAGCGAAACGTTGCCGGAAGTGCACCAACTGACCCTCGAATTGAGAGACCTGACCGGCTCGCTACGGCGCTTCAGCGACGAGCTGGAACAGAATCCGAGCATGTTGTTGTACGGCAAGCCCGCCGCGCAACGGGGGCCAGGGGAATGATTCCGGCCCGTTGATTTATCCTGCCAGAAACCGCTGAACGATGAACATAAACCCAAATAATCCATTAGGCCGTCATTCCGGCGTAGGCCGGAATCCAGCAATAAAAAACGCTCCGCAAAGCGGGCAAAGCAAAGGTATTGTCCCGCTGATGCGGGGATTGGTTAATCAACTGGATACCGGCCTACGCCGGTATGACACAGTTTCTTCTAATGGATTATTTGGGATAAACAGACAAAATTGCGCACCCTGCCGGGTGCTCCTGACGCTGGTTTGTGCGATGCTGCTCGCCGGGTGCGGTGGCCTGCAGGCCCCGAAAGTGGAAAAACCCAATCTCTATGTGCTCGACGCGCGGGCATCGGTCAAGGCGGCGCAAATAAAACGCGATCTGGTGTTGGCGGTCAGCATGCCGCGCGCAAGATCCGGCTTTGATACACCCCAGATGGTTTACCTGCGTCAACCACAGAAGCTGGAATACTTTGCGGTCAACCGATGGGCAAACGCCCCGGCGCGCATGCTTGGGCCGCTGCTGGTACAGGCGTTGGAGCAAACCGCGAGCTTCCGCGCAGTGGTGCAGTCACCGGGAACGATCCCGGCCAACATCAGGCTCGACACCGAACTGATTCGCCTTCAGCAGGATTTCGGGATACGGCCAAGCAAGGTGCAGCTCACGCTGCGGGCGCAATTGATCGACGTGGCTGACCAACGGGTGCTCGCCGTAAAGCTCTTCGACGAGGTTGAAGATGCGGTCAGCGACGACGCGTATGGCGGCAGCATCGCGGCGAACAGGGCGTTGCAGCGGGTATTGGATCAACTGGCAGACTTTTGTATCAACGAGTCTGCCAGCCGTTAGCGTCGCGACCTGTTAATCTCTTCGGGTTAAATTCCCCGCCGCTTGCGGCGCAGCATTTTTCGTAGGGTGGATTAAGCGCGTAGCGCGAATCCACCGAAACAGGCGGTGGATACACGCCTTCGGCGTTTTATCCACCCTACTCAATACCCCGCTACTTGCGGCGGGGTAGTTTATTTACCCAGCGCTTTCCTGAATTGATCGGCGGTGATGATCGGGCAGGCAAGTTGACCGTCGAGGCTGAGCAAATCCTGGTCGCCGCTCACCAGATAATCTGCCTTGCCCGCGACGGCGAGTTGCAGAAACGGCAAGTCGAACTTGTCGCGGCAGGCGGGCGTTGCGGGCAGCTTGGCTGGCATGCGCACCGTGGCGCAGTAAGGCAGATAGTCGGCCAGCAGTTCTTGCTGGTCTTCTGCTGAGAGTTTGAATTTCGGGTAGGCCAGCACGCGTATCAGCTCTGCGGTGGTGACGCTCGATAGCAGTGGCTGGCACTGTGCGCCTTGCCACGCAAGGCGTAGCGACGCCAACCGTCCCTGCGCAAATACCAGTGCAGACAGCACTAGGTTGGTGTCGATGACCACGCGGGGTATGCACTTTGAGCGCGGCATTACTTCGCAGATTTTTTGGATACAGGGCCGGGTTTTTTGGTTGCGGGAGGTTTTCGCGCCCAGGCGACCGCATCGGCAATGTCCCGTTCGCTCAACTCCAGCTCGGCCAGTTTGGCGCGCACGGCATCGCCGCGCTGGATGCGTACCGGAGTGAGCACGATCTGCCCATTGCGGGCTTCCACGTCAAAGTATTCAGCAGTGCCAACCGCAGCGGTGATGCTCTTGGGCAGGGTGAGTTGATTCTTGGAAGTCATTTTGGCGAGCATGATATTTCTTCAATTAGCTAAAGTAAGGAATCCTTACTTTATGCCTTTCGCCACAAATAATCAAGCAGCGGCTGGTTGGAACGCGGGCATCTTCGCGTTGCTTTTCTGAAGCACTTTTATTTCATGCCTTCAGGAAGTAATGCGACGTTTGCACATTTAATGATTTAATTCGCGAGCCGGATAGCCGCCTATAGCCAGAGTATCTATATATTTCGGCATATGGTGTGTGGGGTCTTTTGCTGTTATGTTGCGGGATATGTATTTATAGTGCTCACTAGGATAATGCCTGCAAGCCACCTTCAATAAGGAATACGTATGAAAAGAAAATTCACTGTCCTTTTATTGCTGCTTGCTCTATTTCACACTATAACTGTGCATGCCGGAATGGAAGAAGCGAAAGCGGCCTATGACAAGGGAGAGTACACAATCGCGTTGCGGGAAATTCGACCATTGGCTGAACAGGGTAATGCAGCGGCTCAAATTCTCCTGGGTTTTATGTATTACAAGGGAGAAGGAGTTTCACAGAGCTACAAGGATGCAGTGAAATGGAATCGTAAAGCAGCTGTGCAAGGATTTGCCAAAGGCCAATTCAACTTAGGCATTGCGTATTATAACGGTGAAGGAGTTCCAAAAGATTACGCAGAAGCAATTGCGTGGTTTCGCAAGGCAGTTGAGCAGGGCTATGTACATGCTCAGGTTGCAATTGGTCAAGCGTATGAAGAAGGAAAAGGTTTTTCACAAGATTACGTACAAGCCGTTGCGTGGTATCGCAGAGCGGCTGAACAGGGTGATGCTCTAGCACAACATAATTTAGGCGTGGCTTATGATAAAGGCCATGGAGTTTCCCCAGATCGAACGCAAGCATTAGAGTGGTTTCAAAAGGCAGCGGAACAAGGAGTCGCTGCATCCCAATATAATTTGGGCGTAGCGTATTATCATGGGCAAGGCGTTCCTCAAAACTACGCACAAGCACTAGAGTGGTATAACAAGACGGCAAAGCAAGGAGATGCTGATGCTCAACTCGTTTTGGGAATTATGTATGCTAACGGCCAAGGCGTTCAGAAGGACTACGTACAAGCCGCAAAATGGTATCGCAAAGCGGCTGAACAGGGGAACGCTGAGGGTCAATTTAACTTGGGCTACATGTATGCCAACGGCCATGGTTTTCCACAAGATCCGGTGCAGGCCGCTACATGGTATAGAAAGGCAGTTGAGCAGGGTAATGAAAATGCAAAAATTAACCTGAGCCTGATAGAGTCTGAGCTAAAAAAAGTGGAATTAGAAGCAGTTGTAAATAAACGGATTAAGAATGATGAGGTGCGCGGTTACAAGCACACAACATTCACAGACTTTCAACTTGACGCTAAGACAATGCCGTCAGGGACAAAGCTTGCAATTACTGGTATATATGAAGTATCCGGGCAAATGGAAAGAATCAAAGAGAATTTGATGCCAAATGCACTTGGTATCATTCTTGTTACAGATAGCGCACCTCGCCAAACTAGGAAGCATTTTCTTGAATGCAGAGGGGTTGGTATGTTTTGCTCAATGACAATTCTCGGACATACCAGCAAGTGCGACGTGACTTGGCTTGGCCGTCATGTGTCAACTGATATTTGCTTGACCGTAGTAGATAGCTGGTGAAATTTGAAAAAGCTACAACATAGGCAAGAAATAAAATGACGGAAAGTGGGAAGGTCGCGAAAAGATTGGATACAAGGCTGGAGTCTGAAGCTGCGGAGTTTCTCGTTCTTGCTCAGTTATTGTTGGAAGAAATTCCAACATTCAAAGCTTATGTAAATTATCCCGACTATGACTTAATTTCGACTAATGCAGCCGAAAATACTTCGGCAAAAATCCAAGTAAAAAGTAGATTTTCCACAAATTGGGATGGATTTATAATTAAAAAAAACCCTAAGTGTGACTTCGTGGTTTTTGTGGCACTGAATCGAAGTTTTAAGAAACATGATGGGATAAGGATCAAAGAAAGGGAACCGGATTTCGAAAGGGAACCGGATTTCTATGTTCTCCCGATCTCTTGGATAAAAGATATTATCGACCCAAAAAACAAATGGGGAAAAATTACCAAGAGCAGGTTAAAAGAGAGGGGCATTGACTCATATAAAGACAAATGGGTTTTGATTGATGATTTTCTAAAACGCAAATCTGCCTGTCCGAATTGTGGCGCAACATTAGCAGAAGAATAAACTCTATCTAGCACTCGAGGGTGTCCTGGATTTTGTGTAAACGGAATTTTTAATGCTGCGGCATCCGTTCCTCGAACTGGATAGTAAAACGATTCAGCGCCGCTTTCCAGTCTCTTATCGGCATCGTCCATTTCCGGCTG
>JBAQCT010000020.1:0-72834 GCA_049294375.1 Gallionella sp.
GGGGGAAATCCCCCGAAAAACACCCCGACTGTGGGGTGTGGAAGAAGAAAACGGGCAATTTCGCCCATGAAAAACAGATGCGCCTAATCGGCTTCTGAATGTCGGGGCTTATTCAGCGCATCCCTAGACGAGAATTCGCCTATTCCATTTTCTGCAAAGGCAAAAGCTAGCTTGGAGAAAGGTATTCCTTTGAGAGTGTTTTTTCCTGAACCTCCTGCATTATGTATGGAGCCAGCCACTAAACTACGCTTTATTTCCATTGTTAAGTCTGCAAAAAAAGACGGCTATCTCGATGTTAAGTATCCAGAAGCATTTATCAAAAGTTTGATCGACGAAGGACTTAAATCTGAGGGCAACACAGCTAGTCTTGAGTGCCTCCAAGAATGGATTCGAGAAACCAAGAAAATAACCGATGAATTAAATATTAAAAGCGGGTTTGGGACTGGAACACCATCTTCGCCAGCCAAATGAGTGAACGCAGAATCGATAGCAAGCAGGTCTTATGCAAACCAAAGTACCGGGGTCGAATTGTTATTTAAGGAAGGGAATAAATGAATCTCCCCATGATCGGCGATGTTGTGGATACAGATTGGGCTATCGAGTTATGCCGGCATTTCAATCTGGACTATCTAACCTAACGGAGTCAGCGTCACAATACCTTTCAGCTACTCGCCCTGTATCGTCACGACGATCCGGCGACTGACGCCGTGGTTGCGGTGTTCGCACAGATAGATTCCCTGCCAGGTGCCCAGCCGTGGCTGGCCATCGGTAATCGGGATGTTCAGGCTGCTGCCAAGCAAGCTGGATTTCAGGTGTGCGGGCAGGTCGTCAGCGCCTTCGTCCTGATGTTCGTACCAAGGTTCATCCTCAGGCACAGCGCGATTGAAGTAGCTTTCGAAATCCTGGCGCACCGTGGGGTCGGCGTTCTCATTGATGGTCAACGATGCGGAGGTGTGCATGATAAATACATTCATCATGCCGATCCTGAAGCCGCTCAGCTCGGGCAGTTCACGCAGCAGCTCATCGGTGATCAGATGGAAGCCACGGGTCTTTGGCTTCAGGCGTATTTCTTTTTGTATCCACATTTTAAAATTCCGGATACCCGATATTTTTTCTAGCCAGCCAATTTACGCACCACATCGGCGATGCGCTGTGCGGATTGTTCGACCAATTGCTTGTCTTCTCCCTCTACCATCACGCGCAGCAACGGCTCTGTGCCGGACGGGCGCAGCAGTACGCGGCCTTTACCGTTTAACTTTTGTTCGACATCTGCCACCATCGCCTTGACCTGATCGTGGCCGAGACAATCGACGCCCTTGTTCACCCGCACGTTGATGAGCACTTGCGGGTACAAACGCAAAGCGCTCGCTGCTTCAGTGAGGGTTGTTCGGCCATTGGCGCGCAACGCATGCAGTACCTGCAATGCGGAGACGATGCCGTCCCCGGTGCTGTGTTTGTCGAGGCAGATGATGTGGCCGGAATTCTCGCCGCCGAGCTGCCAGCCTTGCTGTTGCAACAATTCCATCACGTAGCGGTCGCCCACTTTGGCGCGCAGGAATGGAATGCCCAGTTTCTGCATGGCATGCTCGAACGCCAAGTTGGTCATCAACGTCCCGGCCACGCCGCCGTGCAGCTTGCCTTGCGCCTGACGGTGCCTGGCGATCACGTACAGCAACTGGTCACCATCGTAGAGTTTTCCGGAGCTATCCACCATGATCAAACGGTCGCCATCGCCATCCAGCGCGATACCGATGTCGGCCTTGTGCTCGACCACGGCCCTGCGCAAATTGTCCGGTGCGGTCGCGCCGTAGCCGTGATTGATATTCTTGCCATCCGGTTGCGCGCCGATGGCGATCACATCGGCGCCGAGTTCGTGGAATACATGGCGCGCGATGTGGTAAGTCGCGCCATGCGCGCTGTCCACCACGATCTTCAAGCCGCGCAGATCCAGCTCGCCCGGAAAAGTGCTCTTGCAAAATTCGATATAGCGGCCGACCGCATCGTCGATGCGCTTGGCCTTGCCCAGCCCGTCCGATGAATTGGTTTGCATGGGTTCATCCAGCGCGGCTTCTATGGCGTGCTCGGTTTCATCCGGCAACTTGGTACCATGCGCCGAGAAGAACTTGATGCCGTTATCTTCAAACGGATTGTGCGATGCGGAGATCACGATGCCCGCCTGCAGGCGCAACGCGCGGGTCAGATAGGCCACGGCAGGCGTCGGCACCGGCCCGGCGAGATATACATCGACGCCTGCCGCGATCAAGCCCGCTTCCAGCGCAGATTCCAGCATGTAGCCCGATATGCGCGTGTCCTTGCCGATCAATACGCCGGCGCGTTCGCCGCGCACCTGACTGTCAGCCGCCAGCACCTTACCTGCGGCGTAGCCCAGATGCATGACGAACTGCGGCGTGATGGGATGTTCGCCAACACGCCCGCGCACGCCGTCGGTTCCAAAATATTTTTTACTCATTTCATTACCCCTGAATCAATAAGTGCCATCGTCCACGAAAGGCACGAAAAACACGAAAGCGATTGTTCGTGGATTTCGTGTTTTTCGTGGACAAGGAATTTCACCCACTGGAGCATAGCTCATTGCTCCTTATGAATTCACTGCGCTCCATATTTTCAGCGCATCCACCGTCGCACGCACGTCATGCACTCGCACGATGCTTGCGCCGCGCTGCACCGCGATCAGTGCTGCCGCTACGCTGGCATGTACGCGATGCTCCACATCTTGCCCGGTTAGCGTGCCCAGCATGGATTTGCGCGACAGCCCCGCGAGCACCGGCGCGTCCAGTTCGCACAGCTTGCCCAGATGACGCAACAAGGCGAGATTATGCTCCAGCGTCTTGCCAAAGCCAAAACCCGGATCGATCACGATGCGCTCGCGCGCGATTCCGGCGGCTGTCACAGCGGCAATGCGTCCGCGCAAAAACTCGCAAACTTCAGCCACCACATCCTGATAATGCGGCTGTGCCTGCATGGTCTGCGGATCGCCCTGCTTGTGCATCAAGCACACGGCAACATCTCCGGCGGCGACGGCACTCATCGCGGCTGCATCCTGCAGTGCGCCAATGTCATTGACCATTTGCACACCTGCTGCAACGGCTGCCCGCATCACCTGCGGCTTGCAGGTATCTATTGAAATCGGCACAGGCACACCGCGCAGGCCTTCGATGATGGGCATTACACGATCCAGCTCTTCCTGGATACTGACCGGCTGCGCGCCGGGGCGCGTGGACTCACCACCGATATCGATTATATCCGCGCCCTCCGAGATGATCTGTTGTACATGAGCGACGGCAGCATCGCGCAGCAAGTGCAGCCCACCATCCGAGAACGAATCGGGCGTGACATTGACGATGCCCATGACGAGAGGGCGGGAGAGGTCGAGCCGGAAATTGCCGCAGTGGAGGAGCATAACAACAGTCGCTAGCCGTTAGTCGTTAGTAGCTAGTTGTGGCGTTGTCCGCTACGCGGGGCGATTTTACTAACGACTAGCGACTAACGGCTGACGACCGCATTTTCAGGTTTCCCGCGCAGGTTGCGTAGGCGTGGTGGCAGGTGCGGTCGGCGCAGCATCCTGGGGCGGTTTCGGCGACGCCTGGGTGCTCTGCGTTGGCTTGGGCTGGCGCGGCGGATTGCCGGCCATGATATCGTTGACCTGGTCGCTATCGAGTGTTTCCCATTCCAGCAAGGCCTTGGCCATTGCCTCGATCTTGTCGCTATTCTCCTCGATCAGGCGGCGCGCCAGCGCATACTGCTGATCGATGATGCGACGAATCTCGGCATCCACCTGCTGCATAGTTGCCTCGGAAATATTTTTGTGCGTGGTGACCGAACGTCCCAAAAAGACCTCGCCTTCATTTTCGGCGTACACCATCGTTCCCATCGCATCCGACATGCCCCATTGCGTGACCATCTTGCGCGCCATGTCGGTGGCGCGCTCGAAATCGTTGGACGCGCCGGTGGTCATCTGGTGCATGAAAATCTCTTCGGCGATGCGCCCGCCGAACAGCACGGTGATCGTATCGAGGATGCGGTTCTTGTCCATACTGTAACGGTCTTCGGCGGGCAGCTGCATGGTCAGGCCGAGCGCGCGCCCGCGCGGGATGATCGTAACCTTGTGTACCGGATCGGTCTTGGGCAGCAGTTTGGCGACGACCGCGTGGCCGGACTCGTGGTAGGCGGTGTTGCGGCGCTCCTCTTCCGGCATGATCATGGACTTGCGCTCCGCGCCCATCATGATCTTGTCCTTGGCCGCTTCGAAGTCATCCATTTCGACGAAACGCTTGCTGCGCCGCGCCGCAAACAGTGCCGCCTCATTCACCAGATTGGCCAGGTCGGCGCCGGAAAATCCCGGTGTGCCGCGCGCCAGGATGTCTGCCTTCACGTCCGACGCAATCGGCACTTTGCGCATATGCACCGCCAAAATCTGTTCGCGTCCGCGAATGTCCGGCAACGGCACCACAACCTGGCGGTCGAAACGTCCGGGGCGCAACAGCGCAGGATCGAGCACATCGGGGCGATTGGTCGCGGCGATCACGATCACGCCGCTGGCGCCCTCGAAACCGTCCATTTCCACCAGCAACGCATTCAGCGTCTGCTCGCGCTCGTCGTTGCCGCCGCCAAGTCCCGCGCCACGCTGGCGACCGACCGCATCGATTTCGTCGATGAACACGATGCACGGAGAATGCTTCTTGGCCTGTTCGAACATGTCGCGCACGCGCGCCGCACCGACGCCGACGAACATTTCCACGAAGTCGGAACCGGAGATCGAGAAGAACGGCACCTTGGCCTCGCCTGCAATCGCCTTCGCAAGCAGCGTTTTTCCGGTACCGGGGCTACCCACCAGCAGCACGCCGCGCGGGATGCGCCCGCCTAGGTTCTGGAACTTGCCGGGGTCACGCAAAAAGTCCACCAATTCGGATACTTCCTCCTTGGCTTCATCGCAGCCCGCCACATCGGCGAACGTGAAGCGCTCCTTGTTCTCATCCAGCATGCGCGCGCGCGACTTGCCGAATGAGAAGGCGCCGCCCTTGCCGCCGCCCTGCATCTGGCGCATGAAGAATATCCACACACCGATCAGCAGAACCATCGGGAACCACGAAATGAAGATATTCATCAGGAAGGATTGCTCCTCTTCCGGCTTGGCTTCGATGGTTACCCCGTTCTTCAACAGGTCGGAAACCATCCACAAGTCGCTCGGTGCATAGCTGGTGATACGCTTGCCATCGGCGGTCGTCGCCTTCAGGGTGCGCCCCTCGATGGTCACCTTGGTAATATGCCCCTGCTTCACTTCCTCGAGGAATTGCGAATAATCCAACTGCGATTGCGAAGTTTGCTGCTGCCGGGTGTTGAATTGATTGAAGACAGTCATCAGCACCAGGGCCACAACCAGCCAGATCGCAATACTTTTAAACATGTTATTCAAAATAGCTCCTTAAACGGCAACGCCACGGTTGCCGGGGTCGTTTATTAGACTATGTATTGCCTGATTACTCAAGAGCATCCTGAGCCGAATCGACCAAAACCCGATGCAATCAGGCTGCATCCTGCAATTTTCTGGTGCCCAGAAGATACAGCTCACTGCTGCGGTCGCGCGATGCCTTCGGTTTTCGTGTCACCACTTTGGAGAACCGGCTGCGCATCATCTTGTAAAAATCCTCGAATCCGGCGCCCTGAAAGACTTTCACAAGAAAACTGCCCTCCGGCTTCAACCATTCGAGTGCAAATTCCATCGCCAGTTCCGCAAGATGCATGGCACGCGCCTGATCTGCCGAGGCCACGCCGCATATATTGGGTGACATATCGCAAATTACAAGGTCGACCGGCTTGCCTTGCAGCAAATCCTCCAATTGCTTCAACACGGCGTCATCGCGAAAATCACCCTGGATAAACTCCACACCGGCCAGCGGATCGAGCGGCAATAAATCCAGCGCGATCACCTTTCCGCTGCGCCCAATTTTGTCCGCTGCCACCTGCGACCAGCCACCCGGTGTCGCCCCCAGATCCACAAGCACCATACCGGGCTTGAGCAGGCGGTCTTTGGCATCGATTTCCAGCAATTTGTAAGCGGCGCGCGAGCGATAGCCCTCCTTTTGCGCAAGTTTCACAAAAGGGTCGTTGATATGCTCGCGCATCCATTGTTTGCTGGTCTTGTTTTTCTTGCCAGGTTTTTTTTTGCCAAGGTTTTTTTTGATTGGGGAAGGCTTCATCGTTTACAATCCACGTCCTGTTCAAAAAGGCTCCTATGTTATCCCTTACCGTATCCGAACGTCTCGCCCTGAAAGGTCGCGCCCACGCATTGAGCCCCATCGTGATGATAGGCAACGCCGGTTTGACCGAGGCGGTGTTGAAAGAAATCGCAGCGAGCCTGAAAACCCACGAACTCATCAAAATCCGGGTAATGGCGGAACGGCCACAACGCGAAGCCATGCTGGCAGAGATATGCGACCGCCTGAATGCCGCACCGGTGCAACACATCGGCAAAACCCTGGTTGTCTATCAGCCCAATCCGGAGGCTCACCAGGTCGAAATCAGGAAAATGCCACGCCACAAGGGGAAAAAACCGCTCACCAAAAAACAATTGGGTAGTCGCACCTGATTTTTTCGCTTCCCATCATTGATGCGGCCTTCATTAACCTAGCATTCTAGCGCATAAAGCATGCGTTCAACTCCCCGTTGCCCGGAGATTATTTGACGCCCATTGGCAGCACGCATATTTTCGGCATGTAAACGCCCACAAAAAAGCCCGGCTCAGCCGGGCTTTTCTTTCTTGCGGGGCAAACGTCACTGATAATTCGGCCTGTCCCTGCGGCTTTCATAGCGCCGGTCTTGCTGGTCATCGTAACTGCGCTTCTGCGGCTCTTCATAACGGCGATCCTGCTGATCTTCGATGACGCTCAAGCCCACGCGGACAGTCGAACCGGGCTGATACGGCAGTGTGGTGGCAATGTCCTGACCTTTATAGCGATAAGTCACGTTGTAGCCCTTGATGACTTCGCGGCTGGTTTCGATCTCGCGGCAACGCTCGACCTGCTCGGTGCGCGGCTGATCGGGGTTGGCGACGCGATCGCCAATCACCACACCTGCAATGCCGCCCACCGCAGTTGCGGCCTTGTTTCCCCTGCCGCCGCCGATCTGGCTGCCCAATAGCGCACCGGCCAATCCGCCAACCACTCCGCCGGTTGCGGAACGGTTGCTGTCAGGGTTGGCGACACGGTCACCGATCACTGCTCCGGCTACCGCACCGGCGCCGGTTGCCACTGTGCTGCCTTTTCCGCCCCCAACCTGGCTACCCAACAAACCGCCCGCGACACCGCCCACTACCGCGCCCCCCATGGAGCGTTCTTGAGGGTTAACCTGTACGGTTTCCATTTTGCATTCGCGGCGTGGCTCGCTGACACGCTCATATATCGGCGTGCTGGAGATCACCCGTGCGGTATCGGTAAAATCCGCCGCATAACTGTTGCCGCACAAGAGAGCCATGCCCAATATCGATAAACACTTTTTCATTCTTCGCTCCTAAAAATTTCCGCCATTGACGACGGTGGCATTATGACTAAATATGCGCCTATGAGTTCAAGAAAATTGTTTCAAGTTGTTACTTCCGCTTTTGGTGCCTGATCAGTTCGCGCAACGCGGGCAATAACGAAACGATGATGATACCGACGATGATCAAGGTAAGGTTGTTTTTCACCGCTGGAATGTTACCAAAAAAATAACCCGCCACGGTCAGGCTGCCGATCCACACGAAACTGCCCAGCGCGCTGAATAGCACGAACAGGCGATAGCGCATCAACCCGATACCCGCAACGAACGGCGCAAAGGTGCGGATGATCGGCAAGAACCGCGCAAAAAGGATGGTCTTGCCACCATGTTTTTCATAAAACGCATGGGTCTTGTCGAGGTGCTCGCGCTTGATGAGCCCATTCGTGCGTTTCAGCAGGCGCAGCCCGATCAGCCTGCCGATCCAATAGTTGGTATTGTCGCCGCCGAATGCCGCGACCATCAGCAGCGGAGCGAGCAACTCCAGTTGCAGCGCACCCATTCCGCACAATGCCCCCGCCACGAACAGCAACGAATCACCCGGCAAAAATGGCATAACCACGAGTCCGGTTTCGCAATATATGATCAAAAACAAAATGCCATAAATCCATATACCGTATTCCTGTGTAAGCGTCAGCAGATGCACATCCAGATGCAAAACAATATCGACAAACATACCAATAAAATCCAAATCTCACTCCATTCCTGATTCGATAATTAAATACTTCCGCTTAAAAAAATAGTAATCTACCTCGACAAATCACCGCTTCCCACTCGCCCCTATTATCTCCCTCAGCTCCCGCAAATCGCTATCTATTGCAGATATCTGATGGAAGCTCCCGCCTGCCTGCTTTGCCAATTCGAGCTGCTCTATCGCTCCTAATATATTACCCTGCCATGCATAGGCATAAGCTTGCGCCTTGTGCTGCTCGAAACGCTTGCCTTGTATCGCATAAGCATGAGCCTGCAAGTTGTATAGCGTGACATCCCTCGGATGGCGCGTAAGTTGTTCGGTGAGCAACTTGACCGCAGTTCCCCCCTGATTGCTTTGCAGCAGCAAGTCGACGTATTCGTAAATCAGGGTGCGATGATCCGGAAAATTCTGTGCGGCAACCCTATAAAAATCCAGGGCATCGTTATTGTTTTCTTCGGCGCGCTTCACCCGCCCTGCAAGGGTTGCTATCATCGGGTTATTTTTGGCCTGCTTGCGCAATACCTCCAGTTCCTGCGCGGCGCGCTTGATTTCATTGTTGCGCAGCAATGCGCTTACCAGCCCATAGCGCTGCGCGACCGGATTACCGTGTTTCTGCGCACCCAGCGCGTCGCTGAAATAAGCGATGGCATCCGGCACAGTCTTCTGCGCAGAGATGAGCTTGGTGCGCACCAACTGGAAATCCAGGCTATCCTCGATCATGCGATAAGGCTGTTTCTGCACACGGTTTCCGATATCGGCAACGCGCTCGCTGGTAATCGGGTGGGTGCGCAAATAGCCGGGAGTGCTTCCATCCAGCAAGCGGGTGGCTTTTTGCAAGCGATCCAGAAACTCCGGCATCGCATGGGTATTGAAATTGGATTTCTGCAAAAGCTCCAGGCCGATGCGATCCGCTTCTTCCTCATGAGTGCGCGTAAAATTAAGCTGCTTCTGTATGGAGCGCGCTTGCACACCCGTTATAACGGCTTGCGAAGCCTGCGGGTTGCTGCGTGCGGCGAGGATGGCGACGGCGATGGCTGCCATCGAAGCCAGCGTATCGGCCTGCTGCCCAGCCATCATGCGCGCGATGTGGTGTTGCGTGACATGCGCAATTTCATGGCTGAGCACGGCAGCCAGCTCGGATTCGCTCTGCACGGTCAGCATCAATCCGCTGTTCACGCCAATAAAACCACCCGGCATCGCAAAAGCGTTAACGCTGTAATCGTTGAGCGAAAAAAACTCGAATCCGAGGCCGGGCTCTGCGCTGTTTTCAACCAGCCTGTAACCGAGCCGGTTGAGATAATCGTTGATCTCGGCATCGTCCAGAAACTGCTTGCTGGCGCGGATTTGCATCATGCTTTGCTGGCCGATCTGCCGCTCCTGCAACGGGGTAAGCGCGGCTTGCGAGACGTCGCCCAAATCCGGCAATCCATCGCCTGCAGCGCAGGGCGAAAGGCAAAGCAACATCAGCAAAGTCAATTTCTTCATGGGCAATATGATAAACGTTTTCCCGGCTGGTTCCCCTTGTCCGTTTCAACCTGTTGATGTTTCCATAAATTATTACATCCGTTCACCCTGAAGTATCGAAGTTTTTAGGTTCAATCGCATAAGATGCAGGGGGTCAATAAGCTGTCCTGAGCGCAATCGAAAGGCAAAGCACACTACGCCGGATGGCTGACCGGTTATTCGCCATAGGATATTCGGTAGATCACGCCCGCCTTGTCGTCCGACACCAGCAGCGCGCCGTCCCGCATCACTTGCACGTCCACCGGGCGCCCCCACGCGGTCAGCGCTCCCAGCCAGCCTTCCGCGAATACCTCGTAGCTTGCCGCCTTGCCGCTCTCAAGCCGTACCAGCGTGATGCGGTAGCCGATGGGCGGGATGCGATTCCACGAGCCGTGCTCGGCGATGAATATTTGCTTGCGGTAGTTTTCCGGAAACATTTTGCCTGTATAGAAACGCATGCCCAGCGACGCCACATGCGGGCCGAGTTCCATCGCAGCCGGTGCGAATTCGCCGCAGGCGCGCTTGCCGCCAAATTCGTCATCGCTGATCGCCTTCCCGTGGCAATAGGGATAGCCGAAATGCATGCCGGGCTGCGGCGCATGGTTCAGCTCATCCGGCGGCATGTTGTTGCCCAGCCAGTCGCGCCCGTTGTCGGTAAACCACAGCTCACTAGTATCAGGGCTCCAGTCGAAACCCACCGTGTTGCGCACGCCGCGCGCATATTGTTCGAGCGCCGTGCCGTCCGGCTTCATGCGGAAGATCGCGGCATAGCGCGCCGGATCGGGTTCGCAGATGTTGCACGGCGCGCCCACCGGCACATACAGCAGCCCGTCCGGGCCGAAGCGAATGAATTTCCAGCCGTGGTGGGTATCGGTGGGAAAGCGGTCGTTCACCACCACCGGTTTGGGCAGATTGTTCAGGTGCGACTCGATACTGTCGAAGCGCAGGATGCGGTTCACCTCCGCAACATACAGCGCGCCGTCGCGGAACGCCACGCCGTTCGGCGTATCGAGATTGTCGGCGAGCACGATGACCTCATCCGCATGCTTGCCGAAATTTCGATTAGGCAGCGCGTAAACCCAGGAGCCGCGCGTGCCGACAAACAGTGTCCCGTTCGGGCTCAGCGCCATTGAACGCGCGCCCGGCACATTGTCGGCATAGAGGGAGATTTTAAAACCGGGCGGCAGCTTGATCCTGTCCAGCGGCAGATCGCGGGCGCAAGCGAACAGGCTGGCAGTTAAAAGCAGGATGAAGACAGCGGCTCTCTGAATCATACTGCACCTCCCATGACGGTGGAATGACGGATTTTTGTTGTAGCGCTGGCTCTATTATTTCATATCAACCTGGAAACTTCAGTGGCCACCCCGCAATTCCGTTTGATCTACCGCGTCAACGATACAAAACGGCTGCTGACTATCTTGTCGGTGGCGACGCGGGATGATGTGTATGCAGGGTTGCAGATTAGGTTGGGGGCGTAGGGATGTAGGGCGTCAATAAGCGCAGCGCATTGCGCCGAATGAGAGCGATGCATACGGCGCAATGCCCGTTGGTTATTGCGCCCTACGTGAGCTAGCGTCTTTTTCTGCGCCCCCAATCAATAGCATCATGTCGCTCACGTATGTAAGCTAAATCGTCGAGTGTACAAATCTTCAAACCATAACGCCAAGCTTCGGCTCGACATACAAATTTTTTAACGTGAGAAGCCTCAGGACGACTCAAGAATAGTTGGGCAGCTTCCATCACTTGTGAGTCATATCCGTAAATAACAGCAGTTAGTGCCTCATAGGGAAAAGGAACACTTATAGCTTGATGATGTACCAGAAGCTCTTGTTCCTGAAATTCCTTGAATGCTGTGATACAACGCCATTCGCGCTCATACGACCAGGCAATATCCTTTGTTAGAAAGGCTTTTTCGGTATTTTTAACGACAGGGCGTCTTGAGTGGTACCAAACTTTGCGTGGAGGATATTTCCGAAAAAAATCGGATTGGAATGAACACTCCAATACCACTCCATTTCCTTTCTCTCCGTAGTGTGCCCACATCGGCACAGAGGTTGGTGTATCGCTGAAGCAAAGTATCCCTACTCCCCCCATTGCGTTGGGTGAGCCCCCACTGGATTGAGATCATAAATATCATTCAGCCGATTTATCAGGGAAAACCATAGCGAGGGATTGGCGAAGAATTTCTCCGCACCTTTGGCATTCATGTATTTATATAGCTTTTTAGGCCTGCCAAAGCATGTAGGTAAGAAATTGTGCAGCCACATCGCTAATGCGCCTCGTCCCAATTCCCGCCCACGCCTAGCCCCACTTCCAGCGGCACCTTGAGTTCAGCGACATGGCACATGAGGTCGCGCAGCTTTTCCTTCACGCGCGGCAATTCCGCCTGCGGCACTTCGAGCACCAGTTCGTCGTGCACCTGCATGATAAGCCGCGTTTGCAGTTTTTCGGTTTCCAACCAGTGCTGCACCTTGATCATCGCGAGCTTGATTAAATCCGCTGCTGTGCCCTGCATCGGCGCATTGATTGCGGCGCGTTCGGCGCCTTGGCGTTTCATGCCGTTGCTGGCGTTGATCTCCGGTAGCCATAAACGCCGCCCGAACACGGTTTCGACGAAACCTTGTTGTTTGGCTTGGTCGCGGGTGCGCTGCATGTAGTCGGCGACACCGGGGTAGCGCGCGAAATAGCGGTCGATGTAGGCGGTCGCGGCGCTGCGCTCGATGCCGAGTTGCTTGGCGAGTCCGAACGAGGACATGCCGTAGATCAGGCCGAAGTTGATGACCTTGGCGTAGCGGCGCTGCTCGCTGTCCACATCGGCGGGCGCGACCATGAAAATTTCGGCGGCGGTGGCGCGATGGATGTCTTCGTTATTGGCGAAGGCTTGCAGCAGGCCCGCGTCGCCGGACAAATGCGCCATGATACGCAGCTCGATCTGCGAATAATCCGCCGACACGATGCTGCTGCCGGGCGACGCGATGAACGCCTCGCGGATGCGCCGTCCTTCGGCGGTGCGCACCGGAATGTTTTGCAGGTTGGGGTCGCTGGAGGCGAGCCGCCCGGTGACCGCGACCGCCTGCGAGTAGCTGGTATGCACCCGCCCGGTTTTGCGATCCACCATCTGCGGCAGCTTGTCGGTGTAGGTGGACTTGAGTTTCGCCATGCCGCGATAGTCGAGCAGGATTTTCGGCAACGGGTAATCGAGCGCGAGTTCCTGCAACACCTCTTCGTCGGTGGACGGTGTGCCGCTCGGGGTTTTCTTCTTCACCGGTAATTGCAGCTTGTCGAACAGGATTTCCTGAATCTGCTTCGGCGAGTTGAGGTTGAACGGCTGCCCGGCAGCTTCATGCGCCCTGGCTTCCAGCGCGATGAGCTTCTCGCCCAGTTCGCGGCTCTGGATTTTCAGCAGATCGCAATCGAGCAGCACACCGTTGCGCTCCATCGTGTAAAGCACATGCATGCTCGGCAATTCGATGTCGCGGTACACATGCTGCAACCCGCTCTGCACTTCAATTTGCGGCGCGAGCGCGTGGTGCAATTGCAGCGTGATGTCGGCGTCCTCGGCGGCATAGCGCGTGGCGGTATCGAGATCGACCTGGTCGAAACAGATCTGTTTCGCGCCCTTGCCGACCACTTCGGCATAGCTGATGGTCTGCACGTTGAGATGGCGCAGCGCGAGGTTGTCCATGTCGTGCGGTTTGTGGCTTTCCAGCACGTAGGATTGCAGCAGCGTGTCGTCGTGGATGCCCGCAAGGCGGATGCCGTGGTTGGCGAAGATATGCAGGTCGTATTTGAGGTTCTGCCCGAGTTTCTTGTGGCGCGCACTCTCCAGCCACGGTTTGAGCTTATGCAACGCATGGTCGCGCTTGAGCTGATCCGGTGCGCCGGGATAGCGGTGCGCCAGCGGCAGGTAGGCGGCGTAGTGCAGCTTGATCGCGAACGAGATGCCGACCAGTTGCGCGTTCATCACGTCGAGGCCGGTGGTCTCGGTATCCACGCAGGCCAGCTCGGCGGCGAGCAGTTTTTCCAGCCAAGCGTCGAGCTGATGTTCGGTGAGGATGGTTTCGTAGTGCGCGTTGTCGGTGCGGGCGGGGGCGGTGCTGAACGCATCATTGTCGGGGAAATTCCTACCCTCTCCCCCGCCCTCTCCCTGCAAGGGAGAGGGAGTTTGTTGTGGAGAGTTCAGTTCGCGCAGCCAGTTCTTGAACTCGAAACGCTCATACAGGCTGCGCAATTGTTCCGTATCCGGCGCGGGCGGAGCCAGTTCGCTGTAGGGCTGCGGCAGCGCCACATCGCACTTCACGGTGAGCAGGCGGCGCGCCTGCGGCAGCCAGTCCAGCGCCTTGCACAGGTTCTCGCCGACCACACCGCCGACTTCATCGGCATGCTGCATCAGGTTGTCCAGCGTGCCGTATTGCGCGAGCCACTTCACCGCCGTTTTCGGGCCAACCTTTTCCACGCCCGGCACGTTGTCCACCGCATCGCCGGTCAGCGTCAGATAATCCAGGATGCGTTCCGGCGGCACACCAAATTTGGCGTTCACGCCCGGCACGTCCAGCGTCTCGTTGCTCATGGTGTTAATCAGTGTCACGCGCTCGTTTACCAGTTGCGCGAGGTCTTTGTCACCCGTGGCGACGATGCAGCGCGCGCCGTCTTGCGCGGCCTGTTGCGCGAGCGTGCCGATCACGTCGTCCGCCTCCACGCCTTCCTGCATCAGGATGTTCCAGCCGGAGGCGGCGATGGCCTGGTGCAGCGGTTCGATCTGCCGCGCCAGATCGTCCGGCATGGCCGGGCGGTGCGCCTTGTATTCGGGATACCAGTCGTCGCGGAAGGTTTTGCCTTTTGCGTCGAACACGCACAGGCTATAATCCGCTGGGTAATCGTGGCGCAGGCGGCGCAGCATGTTGAGCACGCCATAGATCGCACCGGTCGGAAAGCCTTCGCGGTTGCGCAGATCGGGCATTGCATGGAACGCGCGGTACAGGAAGGACGAGCCGTCCACCAGAAGTAATGTTTTGCCGGAACCCATTTTGTTCGTTTTCATTTTTTGCCAAAAGGTCATCGCATGAATATTCCGCCCAAACTGCCCTCTCCCGCAATCCCGGAAGTATGGAACTCCAAGGAGGCCTGGCGCGTATTCGGCATTATGTCAGAGTTCGTCTCCGCCACCGACCGCCTCAACCGGATTCATCCCGCAGTGACCGTCTTCGGCAGCGCGCGCACCAAGCCGAATCAACCCTATTACAAACTCACCGAGGAGATCGCGCGCCTGCTTTCCGACGCTGGATTCTCGGTCATTTCCGGCGGCGGACCGGGCATCATGGAAGCCGCCAACAAAGGGGCGTTCTACGGCAAATCGCCCAGCGTCGGGCTGAACATCCAGTTGCCGCACGAACAGACCAGCAATCTCTACCAGAACATCAGCCAGACCTTCCAGCATTTCTTCGCGCGCAAGGTGATGTTCGTGAAATTCGCCAGCGCCTACGTGGTGATGCCCGGCGGCTTCGGCACGCTCGACGAACTGATGGAAGCCCTGACGCTGGTGCAGACCGGCAAGACCCGCAAGATGCCGATCATCCTGGTGGGCAGCAAATTCTGGGGCGGCATGATCGAATGGTTTCGCACCACGCTGCTCGAAGAGAAAGTCATCAGCCCCGGGGACATGGATTTGATCCAGGTCATCGACGAACCGGAAGCCGTGGTCAGCGCGATTTTCAAACACTACGAGTCGCGCGGTTTCGAGCCGTCGGAGGCGGAGCGCGAGCGGCAGTTGTATTTGTAAACCCGGATTGTTCGTTGGCAAGTGCAGTGCCACAAAATCAATGGATGGTAGGTCGGGCTTTGCCCGACATGGTGGGCATAGCCCACATCCCGCGACACGTTACTGGCGAAGCCAGCCGTTTGCGGGAGCGGGTGTGAGGTGGCCATTCCCGCCCCGGATGCTTCGCAACGCCGTGTCATGGCCACCACCCTACAATTACGCTCTCGCCGCCGGTTCATGCGGCAACATCGCAGTTAAATTAACAATCTCCCGCAAACATGCCGCACGTAAAAAGTTTCGCGCCCATCGAAAATACGGATGCCAAAACCCTCATCCTGGGCAGCATGCCCGGCGAGGCGTCGCTCAAGGCAGGCCAGTATTACGCGCACCCGCAGAACCTGTTCTGGCGCATCATGGGCGAGCTGCTCAATACCGGCCCGGATTTGCCTTACAGCCAAAGAACTGAAGCGCTGAAATCGTCCCGGATAGCCCTGTGGGACGTGCTCCGGTCATGTCGCCGGAAAGGTAGCCTCGATTCCAATATCGATCACGGTTCGCTCACCCCCAACGACTTTGACAAGTTCTTCCGATGCCACCCACAAATCACCCATGTCTTTTTCAATGGTGCGAAGGCTGAAGAGTGTTTTCGTAAATATGTGCAACCCATCGCCGGGATCGAAAGTATCGAATATCTGCGCCTGCCATCCACCAGCCCGGCCAATGCTTCCATGTCCCTTGAGCGCAAACTGGAGGCATGGCGGGCCGTAACAAAATGTTTAGCCAAAACCCATTGACTTGAACTACAACTCACCAACCCGCGCACACAATTTCCACATCGGCTAAAATGAGCCCCATCACAACCCAGCGAGACCGACGCGATGCGCTTCCTATACTTTTTTTTACTGAGCTGTTTCTCCATTACCGCTTTTGCCCAGAAACCGGTTCCCGATAACCTCGAACCGCTGCCTCCGCCGCCCGCCTTCGATGCTACGGCGGATGTCGAAGAGCCCCAGGTGACCATCACCAAACAAACCGAGCAGACCGTCGAAGAATATCGCGTGAGCGGAAGGCTCTACATGATCAAGATCATTCCTAAAGTCGGCCCGCCTTATTATCTGGTGGATGACAAGGGCGATGGTAAATTTGCGCGGCAGGAGAGCCTCGATTCCGGCATCCGCCCGCCGCGCTGGATCATCCACCGCTTTTAACGATGTTTGTTTCCATCGCGTCTTTCGAAACTGGTCTGTTATCTCCCCGCATGGGCTTGAAGTACATGCCGTCATGGCTCGAATCGCCCGGCTATAGGTGCGCATGATGGAACCTCAGCGTTTGCCAGCCGTGCAAGGCTGGCACTGGATCAAACAGGGCTATGCGCTGTTCATGAAAGCGCCGCTGTTGTGGGTTGTGCTGCTGTTGATCTGCTTTATCGCAGCGATTGGATTATCCGCCGTGCCTGTCGTCGGCGAGCCGCTCACCAGCCTGCTGTTGCCGGCGGTATTAGTTGGCCTGATGGCCGGATGCCGCGCACTGGAACACGGCGAAGAACTGGAGTTGGCGCACCTGTTCATCGGTTTCCAGCAACGCACGGCGCAGTTGGTCACACTGGGAGGTGTCGCGCTGGTCGGGCAATTCCTGATCTTCGGGGTGATGATGATGGTCGGCGGAGCCACGCTGGTCAGCATTTTGATGAGCGGCCAGCCTGTGGAAGACCCGGAAGTCATCAAGCAGGCTGTTTCGGGCGCAAGCTTTGCCGTGCTGCTTGGCCTGACACTGTTCAGCGCGCTTGTCATGGCCATGCAGTTTGCGCCGATGCTGGTGTTCTTTAACAACATCGCACCGGTAGCGGCGATGAAATTGAGCGTTCGCGCGTTTCTTTACAACATCGGCCCGATAACGATGTACGGGATAACCTTCATATTACTGGCGATACTCGCCACTATTCCAATGATGCTCGGCTGGCTCGTATTGATGCCGATCATGTTCACCTCGATATACGTTGCCTACAACGATATCTTCCCCCCCGCAAAGGAGAGTCCGCCCGCTGCTGCGGAGGGCGATGTCTTTACGCCGGGCAAAGACACGTTCTAAAAACACTCTTGCATCAAATCAAATTCTCGCGCTGGCCTTGCGGATTTCCGCATCGAGTTCCGCGTAGTTCATGGTCACCGGAAATTGCGGGAATTCGCGGATCACATTCTCCGGCGGATGAAAAAGGATACCGGCATGCGCCTCGCCGAGCATGGCCGTGTCGTTGTATGAATCACCGACGGCGATTGTCTTGAAATTGAGTTCCCGGAAGCGCTTCACCGCTTCGCGTTTCTGGTTCGGCATGCGCAGGTGGTAATTGACCAGTGTGCCGTTCGCATCGGCCTCCAGCTTGTGGCAAAACAGCGCCGGCATGCCCAGTTGCCGCATCAGCGGCATGGCAAATTCATAAAAAGTGTCGGAAAGGATGATTACCTGGAAGCGCTGGCGCAGGTCGTCGAGAAAATCCTTGGCGCCTTCCATCGGCCCCATCGCGGAGATCACTGACTGGATGTCGGGCAGGCCAAGTTTGTGCTGCGCCAGGATGCCCAGCCGGTATTTCATCAACTTGTCGTAATCGGGCTCATCGCGCGTGGTGCGGCGCAATTCCGGAATGCCGGTGCGTTGCGAGAATTCGATCCAGATTTCCGGGACGAGGACGCCTTCGAGGTCGAGACAAACGAGTTGCACGAAAAAACTCCATGATGAAGCGGCGCGCCGCAAAGTGGGAATTCTACCACCCCTGAAACCTGTCCGGCGCATTCCGGTTTACGGCGTGCAGCCTATTTAGGGCATCAAATCACACCGCTGTCAGCTTTGCATATTCCAGCGCCAGCCATTTGCTGCCCGCGCGTTTGAAATTGACCTGCACGCGCGCATCCACACCGCTGCCTTCCACCCCGGTAATGACCCCTTCGCCGAACTTCTGGTGGAACACGCGCTGGCCGATGCGCCACGGTGATTGCCTTGCCGCCCCCTCTCCCCCGCCCCTCTCCCGCTCCGGGGAGAGGGGAGAAGAAACGGAAGCTCCCACCGCCCCCCCTCTCCCTTGATGGGAGAGGGCTGGGGAGAGGGTGTAAGCATTGCGTGCCGTCACTCTCGGCGTAATCCAATGCAGCAACCCCTCCGGCAATTCGCGCAAGAAACTCGACGCCATGCCGTAGCTCACCTGACCGTGCAACATGCGGCTTTGCGCGAAGCTCAGGTACAGCCTGCGCCGCGCGCGGGTGATCGCGACATACATCAGGCGGCGTTCCTCATCCAGCCCGCCGTCTTTGCGCTGGCTGTTCTGGTGCGGAAACAGCCCCTCCTCCAGCCCGGTGATGAACACGGTGTGAAACTCCAGCCCCTTCGCGGAATGCACCGTCATCAGGTGCAGCGCATCGTCCTGGTCGCCCGCCTGATGCTCGCCCGCTTCCAGCGAGGCATGGGTAAGAAAAGCGGTCAGGCTGTCATCCTCGTTCTCATGCACGAACAGCGTCGCCGCGTTGACCAGCTCGTTCAGGTTTTCCAGCCGCTCTTCGGCCTCGCGCCTTTTCGCCGCTGAAGTTTTTTCGCCTTCGTAATGCGCGACCAGCCCGCTATGCTCAAGCACATGATCAATAATTTCGGGGAGCGGCAGTTCGCGTGTCGCACTGCGCAGCGATTCGATCAGCGCGACGAACGCCGATACCTTGCCGCCCGCTTTTGCTGCTGCATCAAATAAAGTTGTATTGAACTGTTTGGCCGCTTCCTGCAACTGCTCGATGCTACGCGCGCCGA
Organism: Gallionella sp.; assembly: GCA_049294375.1. Classification (GTDB taxonomy): domain Bacteria; phylum Pseudomonadota; class Gammaproteobacteria; order Burkholderiales; family Gallionellaceae; genus Gallionella. Next base: position 19,293 of record JBAQCT010000020.1, read on the forward strand.
TGCCGCGCGTCGGAAAATTGATGATGCGCAGCAGCGCGTTGTCGTCGTCGGCATTCTCCATCAGACGCAGGTAGGCCAGCGCGTGCTTGATCTCCTGCCGTTCGAAGAAACGCAGCCCGCCGTACACGCGGTACGACAGCCCGGCGGAAACCAGCGCGTGCTCCAGCACGCGCGACTGTGCGTTGGAACGGTACAGCAGCGCGATCTCCCTGAGATTGACTCCTTCGGATTTCAACTGTTTGATCTCGTCGACAATGAATGCCGCCTCATCCACATCGGTTGCCGCCTCGTACACGCGCAGCAACTCGCCGCCGCTTTCCGAAGTCCACAGATTCTTGCCGAGACGGTTGCGGTTGTTGCTGATCAGCGCATTGGCCGCATCGAGAATGTTGCCGTGCGAGCGGTAATTCTGCTCCAGCTTGATGACGTTCTGCACATGAAAATCGCGCGTCAGCTCCTGCATGTTGCCGACGTTCGCGCCGCGAAATGCATAGATCGACTGGTCGTCGTCCCCGACGGCAAAAAGCGCCGCAGGCGCGGCGTTCGCCCCCTCTCCCCCAGCCCCTCCCCCGCGAAGGGGGGAGGGGTGCAGTGGGAGAGGGTTGGGGAGAGGGCGTTTTTCGCCAACCCCCGCCAACAATTTCAACCACTGATATTGCAGCTTGTTGGTATCCTGAAATTCGTCCACCAGAATGTGTTTGAAACGCTCCTGGTAATGTTCACGAATAGCCGCGTTGCGCGACAGCAGCTCGTAGCAGCGCAGCAGCAGTTCGGAAAAATCCACCACGCCCTCGCGCTGGCACTGTGCGTCATACTCGGCGAAGATTTCCAGCTTGCGCCGCGTATACGGGTCATAGGCCTCCACCTCGCTGGCGCGCAACCCCTGCTCCTTGCTGCCGCTGATGAAGTTCTGCACCTCGCGCGGCGGATACTTTTCGTCATCGATATTCATCGCCTTCATCAGCCGCTTGATCGCGGACAACTGGTCGCCGGAATCGAGGATCTGGAATGCTTGCGGCAGGTTCGCCTCGCGGTGATGCGCGCGCAGCATGCGGTTGCACAGCCCGTGAAACGTGCCGATCCACATGCCGCGCGTGTTGATCGGCAGCATCGCCGACAGGCGCGTCACCATCTCCTTTGCCGCCTTGTTGGTAAACGTCACCGCGAGGATGCCGTGCGGGCTGACCGCGCCGGTGCTGATCAGGTAGGCGATGCGCGTCGTCAGCACGCGCGTCTTGCCGCTGCCCGCCCCGGCGAGAATCAATGCGGACTGGTGCGGCAGGGTGACGGCTTGGCGTTGTTCGGGGTTAAGACCGGAAAGCAGGGAGGAATTCATCGGCGAATTATCCCACAGCAGCGCGATAACCCTGAAATTCCCTTATGTGCTTGCCTCCGTCCGGTTCAGGCGCGGGTCGAACGCATCGCGCACCGTGTCGGCGAACAGGTTGGCTGCCAGCACCAATACCAGCATGAAGCCAAATGCCGCCGCCAGCGCCCACCATACCATTGGCTCTCGCCCCATTTCCAGGCGCGCCGCATTGATCATGGTGCCGAAGCTGATCATCGACGGATCGACACCGACGCCGACATAGGACAGCACCGCCTCGGCCAGCACCAGCGCGCTGAAGTCCATCACCAGCGCGATCAGGATGATGTGCATCACGTTCGGCACGATGTGGCGCGTCAGGATGCGGAAGGAAGACACGCCGAACGACTGAGCCGCCTGGATGTATTCCAGTTCGCGCAGCTTGAGCGTTTCGCCGCGCAGCAGGCGGCATAATCCGGTCCAGCTCGTCACGCCGAGGATCAGGCACAGGAACACCAGCCGCAGATCGGCGCGCGACGCGGAAGTGTCGAACCATTCTGGATGGGTGTCGATGGTGACCTGCATCATCAGCACCGCCGCCGCGATCAGCAGCACGCTGGGGATAGAACTCAGTACGGTGTAGATATACTGGATGACATCGTCCACCCAGCCCCGAAAATAGCCCGCCGCGATACCCAGCAGCAGCGCCAGCGGCAGCGTCACCAGCGTTGTCACCGTGCCGATGATGAGACCGGTGCGGATGCTTTTCAGCGACAGGTACAGCACATCCTGCCCGACCTTGTCGGTACCGAGCACGTGATAGGCGGCGGCGAGATAGGCAGTTGCGCCGATCAGGGTGGCGATGGCAAGCGTGGCGATCAGCATGGGGCGCAGCGGCAGGTTGCGTTGCTTCAGCCAGCGCTTTCCGGCAAACACAATCAGCAGCCCCACCAGCAATCCACCTAACGCACCGATCAAGGCACGCTTCACCACATCGCCGTCGCGCTGCGACTCATCCGCCAGATGCGCGCCGCCGAATTTCAACCGGGGATAGTCGCGTATCACCCTGCCCTGCGCGTCGCTGATGCTCTCCTTGGCATACAGCGCCAGCGCGAAAGGCGAGGAATAGGTTTTTTCGGTTTGTATGCGCAACGGTTCGACCAGCTTGTCGAACACGCTCAGCACCTCCGGCGAATACACCTTTTCGCCGCCCTTACTTTCCGGCAGCGCGGCGCGGTAATGCAGCGTATCCAGCAGGCCGATCACGAGGAACAGCGACAGCACCAGCAGCGACACCATCGCCGTGGCATTCCGTGCGACGCGCCGCCACGGCAGCAGCAGGTGCTCGCGTTGGCGCACATACCAAGCCGTCGCGATGCCCGCCGCCAGCAGCAAAAACACCAGCGCGTCGCTCCACAGGATGACCGGCATGAAGTTCATTGCAACCTGACCCTCGGATCAACGACAGTATAGGAAATATCGGTGAAGATCAGCCCCGCGATATACAGCGCCGAACCGAGGAACACCATCGCGCGCACCACGCTGAAATCCTGCGCGTTGATCGCATCGATGGTGTAGCTGCCCAAGCCGGGGATGCCAAAGAACGACTCGGTGAGCAGGCTGCCCATGAACAGCAGCGGAATCACTACGACCACGCCGGTGAGAATCGGGATCATCGCGTTCTTCAGCACATGCCGAAACAGCACGCGCAGCTCGGACATGCCCTTGGCGCGCGCGGTGCGCACATAATCCTTGCCGATTTCTTCGAGGAAGATGGTGCGGTACCAGCGGCTGCTGGAACCGATGCCGCCGACCACGCCAATAAGAATCGGCAGCGCCACAAATTTGAAGCCGCCCATGCCGCCGTCGTAGCCGGAAATCGGTACCAGATGCCACAGCTTGCTCACGACGAACTGTCCGCCGATGATGTAAAACAGGCCGGAGACCGACATCAGCAGCACGCATAGCGCCACGCCCGCGATGTCCAGCGCGGTGGCGCGGAACAGCGTCATCAGCAACGCGAAGCTGACATAGACAACGAGTCCGATCAAAAAGGTCGGCAGCGCGATCGCCAGGCTCGGCCCCATGCGTGTTGCTATCTCGCGCCCGATGCTGCGCCCGTCGTCGGAGTAACCGAAGTCAAAAGCAAACATGCTGGCGGATTTCTGCCAGAAAATCGTGTCGGTGATCTTGCCTGCGCCGCTCACCGCGCCGTTGACCAGCAACGGTTTGTCGTAGCCGCGCTGTTGCTTCCATTTGTCGATCGCTTCGGGCGTAACGCGCTTGATCCCGAGCTGCATGCGTGCCATGTCGTCCGGTGTATTCACCACGAAGAACAGCGCGAAGGTGAGCAGGTTCACCCCGATCAGGATCGGCAAGGCATACAGGATGCGGCGCAACAGGTAGGCAAGCATCGGGTTCTATAAGGAGCTGATAACGGATGCGCGAATTATAGGGCAATATCCTTGCCCGGTCGGCATGATGCGCACCCGAATGGCCTGTTTGCCAAAAACACGTCCGGGCGCAAACTGGAAGTTTGGTAGAATACCGTCGCAGCGGTTTTTCCAGCAGATGGCGAACAGCTATAGGGAACCTCTAAAGGATAAAAGCGGGGTTATGATTTTTACTATGTAATTTTTACGATGTAACTGGCATAATGCTGTTTCTCAAGCAAAATTACGCATCTTTACGCGCACGATCCGGATAACTTGAATCTGCAATCCATGAATAAGTTTAACCTCGATCAGCTTGATGTTACCCGCAATTGCGAGCTGTCGTTCCGCCGCCTGCGCAGGAATTCTACCCATGAATGAGCTTTCCGAAGAACTGAATAAAAAACTTGGCGAAGCCGTGGAGCGGATGCCCGCTTTCCCGAAGAGCGTGCAGAAAATCCTCGAACTGACGCGCGACCTCAACTGTTCGCCGAAGGTTCTGGTACAAGTCATCGAAAATGACCCGGTCATAACGATGAAGATCCTGCGTGTTCTCAATTCGGCCTATTACAGGCTGCCCAGCAAGATCACCTCGATCAACCACTCGGTGGTATTTCTCGGCTTGAATACCGTCAAGAACATCGCGCTGAGCATCGCCGCAATCGGCATCATGCCCAAGAAGAATGCTGCCGGTTTCGATGTCGGCCAATACCTGCTTCATTCCCTGTCAACCGCCGCCATCTCCAAGCATTTATGCGGCAAGGTAGGCGGCGCCGATCCGATGGACTGTTACGTTGCCGGGTTGCTGCATGATTTTGGCAAGGTAGTATTTGCCCAATTTATGCCGGAACAATTCAAGATAGCGCTCGAAAAAAGCCCAGAACTCAATATATCCCTGTTTACGGCGGAGCAAGCGGCCATCGGGACGGACCACACCGTCGTCGGCTCGATGCTGGCCGAAAAATGGCAGTTCCCAAAGCAGTTGATCGATAGCATCCGCAACCATCACTCGGAAAAAGCCGGTGAAACGGTAATGGGGGCTTGCGTATTTGCCGCCAACCAGATCAGTAAAAAAATGCAGTACGGCTCCGCCGGAGATACACGTATTGAGAGCTTGCCCCCCGCAGTAGCCAAACATTTCGGCAGCAGCCTGGAGGTATTGATTGACTCCATCGGCGACGATGAATTGGGGAGAATTCTCGAACATGCCAAACAGTTTTCCCAAATGGATGCGTCATGAAAATAAAATTCTGGGGTGTACGAGGCTCGATTCCCTCCCCTCGCGCAGGTACGGTTCGGTATGGCGGCAATACCACCTGCATCGAAATCCGTACGGACAACAATGAGCTGATTATCATCGACGGGGGCACCGGGATTTTTCCGCTGTCGCAGACTCTCCTGAAGGAGATGCCGGTCACCGCCAATATATTCATTACCCACAGCCACTGGGACCACATCCAGGGCCTGCCTTTTTTTATCCCGAACTTCATCCCGGGCAACAAGATGATATTGCACGGCGCGCTCGATCCGGTTTCCGGGCGGGGGATAGAGCAAGTCATGGATGTGCAACTGCAATATAGCTACTTCCCGGTGCGCGAGGCCGAGATGAAGGCGAACATCGAATATGTCTCGTTGGCGCCCGGCGAGTCAATTCAGGCGGGGTCGGCCACGGTGACGGCAACCCTGCTGAACCACCCGGTTGTCAATTTCGGCTACCGTGTGGAATGCAACGGCAAGTCACTGTTTTTTACCGGGGATCATGAGCCGTATTCCAATATCTACTCGCCGGAAGATGACGGCTATGAAGAATATCGCGGACTGATCGAAGCGCAGGAGCGGATAGTTTTCGATGCGATGCACGGTGTGGATGTGCTGATTGCCGATTCCTCCTACACCATTAATGAATATCCAGCCAAAAAAGGCTGGGGGCATGGCACGTTCGATTCCTGCATGCAAATGGCCGATGCGGTCGGCGCAAAAATCCTTTACTGCACGCACCATGAACCGACGCGCGACGACGATGCCCTGGAACGCGAATTTGCAAAGGCGCTGGAACGACATCCGCGGCGCGAAGGAATGGCGGATTTCCGTCTGGCACGCGAGGGTATCGAGATCGAGTTTTAATACGCTGGCATCATCGGCATGGCGGGTACGAGCCATGTATGGAGCAGATTATGAGTTCCACCTTTAACATCCCCAAGATCAATCCTGCAACCGCCGTTGCAGAACTTGAAGCCGAGCGCGATGCCCACGCGGGAACGCGTGCAAGATTGAAACTGCTCGAGCACACCGTGCTGCAATTCGTGCCGCGCGACCTGATCTCTTTCCTGGGCAAGGCAAGCCTGCTCGATGTCGAACTCGGCGACCAGGTCGAAAAGACGATGTCGATAGTGTTCACCGACATACGCGACTTCACCACCCTGTCGGAAAGCATGACTCCGCAGCAGACCTTCAACATGATCAACTCCTACCTGTCGGTGATGAACCCTGTCATCAGCACCCATCAGGGGATCATCGACAAGTACATGGGCGACGCGATCATGGCGCTGTTCCCCACATCGGCAGACGATGCGCTTTCTGCCGCACTGGCGATGCTGGCCCGCCTCGATGAATACAACAATGGCCGGTCAAGGGCCGCCTACCCACCGATCCGAATCGGCATCGGCGTCAATACCGGGTTGCTGATGCTCGGCGTGATAGGCGGCGGCAACCGGATGGAGGGCACGGTGATCAGCCACGCGGTCAATCTTGCGTCGCGCCTGGAAACCCTGACCAAGACTTATGGCGTACCCTTGCTGATCAGTGAACACACGCTTTACAGCCTCTCCGATTCCGGGCAATTTTCGGTGCGTTACCTCGGAAGATCGAAAGTAGCCGAAAACACGCCGGCAGAATCGGTCTATGAAGTGTTTGATCACGATGACCAGAAGGTAAAGGATCTGAAAACGAAATCCCTGAAAAAATTCGAGGAAGCGGTCGCCTATTACCATATCCGCGCAGCCGCGAAGGCGCTTCCGATGCTGGAAGAGATCGTGCGTGAAAACCCCGGCGACAACCCCGCAAAGGTTTACCTGAAACGCTGCGGCGACTACATCAGAACCGGGGTTTACATCGGCACCGAAGAGCTTGCGGAGGAAATGTCCTGGCGCAAGAAATATGAAGTCGGCATCGACGAAATTGACCGCCAGCACAGAGAATTACTGGCTCTCATCCAGAAACTGCACGAAGCCGTTACCGTTGGAAACAGCCGGGATGCCGTATCGTCCGCGATGGATATTCTGGAAAAACGCATTCGGGAGCATTTCGACTTCGAAGACGAATTGATGATAAAACATTCCTATCCATTCTCTTCCGACCATATCGCCCAGCATAACTCCTACAAAAAATACTTCTACAAACTAAGGGATGAGATTGAAGCCAACCTCAGGGCAGACATCGAAAATTCTCTGTACTTGGGTTTCCGCATCAATCTATCCTTGGCCAACTGGCTGTTGAACCATTTGGCCCGCGATGACCGCCATCTTGGGCGTTACCTTGGGGAATGCGGGTGTGTTTGATACGCGCCGGAGCCTACCGGATTAAATCAGAAAGCCGGACTTGAAGGATCAAGACACAATTTACGTCGAATAAAAAAACCAGCCGAAGCTGGTTTTTTTAGTTACTTTTTTTTATTTGGCACCGGTGAACAACTCTTTCAACATCCACAAGCAAAACAAAACTGCAAACACCGCAGTACCAATTGACGCTATATCAGCGATAACCGCCATTTTTCTCCTCCCGAGAGAACTGGATTGAACACAACAACAAGTTCAAGTGATGCGAATCGTAACACAGTTTTTTGCGTTTACAAGCGGCTTTTTATAAAGCGTTTTGCTCTACCTTCATGATGCCGCTCTGAATCTGACCCGGAGAATATTTCAGTATGTCCAATAAACTTTATATCAAGACCTACGGCTGCCAAATGAACGAGTACGACTCGGGCAAGATGGCGGACGTGCTGCGCGCCTGTGCGGGCATGGAGCTGACCGGCCAGCCGGAAGAGGCCGATGTTATCCTGTTCAATACCTGCTCGATCCGCGAGAAGGCAGAGGAGAAGGTGTTTTCCGACTTGGGGCGCGTGCGCCCGCTCAAACTGGCCAAGCCGGGTTTGCTGATCGGCGTGGGCGGCTGCGTGGCCAGTCTCGAGGGCGAGGCGATCGCGAAGCGCGCACCCTATGTGGATATCGTGTTCGGCCCGCAGACTTTGCATCGATTGCCGCAGCTTATCCAGGCATGCCGCGATACCGGCCGCCCCCAAGTGGATATCAGTTTCCCGGAAATAGAAAAATTCGATCACCTCCCCGCACCGGGCATGATCGCCCACAAAGAAGCACAAACAACAGCCTCCGGCATGGCGTATGTTTCAATCATGGAGGGGTGCAGCAAATACTGCACCTACTGTGTGGTACCTTATACGCGCGGCGAAGAAGTATCCCGCCCGCTTGCCGATATCCTGCGCGATGTGGAAGCGCTGGTCGCGCAAGGCGTGAAGGAGATTACCCTGCTCGGCCAGAATGTGAATGCCTACTCCGGTGCGATGGAAAAGGGCGACACGGCTGATCTCGCCTTCCTGATTCAAGTCATTGCCATGATGGAAGGCGTAAAACGTTTGCGCTACACGACTTCCCATCCCAAGGAAATGACACAGCGCCTGATCGATGTGTATGCGACCGAGCCCAAGCTGGTCAGCCATTTGCATCTGCCCGTGCAGTCCGGCTCGGATCGCATCCTCGCGGCGATGAAGCGCGGCCACACCGCACTCGAATACAAATCCATCGCGCGCAGATTGCGTGCGGCGCGCCCCGATATTTGCATCACTTCGGATTTTATCGTCGGCTTTCCCGGTGAGACCGAGCAGGATTTCGAGGCCACCATGAAACTGATCGACGATATTGGCTTCGACAACAGCTTCAGCTACCTGTACAGCCCGCGCCCTGGTACACCTGCCGCAGAGCTGCGCGACGATACTCCGCAAGAGGTAAAATCTGCGCGCTTGGCCAGATTGCAGGCGCGCATCGATGAGCTGGAGCAGCAAGTAAGCCAAACCATGCTGGGCAGAGTACAACGTGTGCTGGTGGAAGGTGTATCAAAGAAAGACCCGGAAGAGTTGGCGGGGCGCACCGACAACAATCGCGTGGTGAATTTCCGTGGCACGCCCGATCTCATCGGGCGCTTTGCCGATGTGAAGGTCACGCAGGTCGTGCGGCATACGCTACGCGGCGAATTGGCATCCGAACCCCCATGAACCCATATCACACTATTGATGAGTTGCTGGATTCATGTAGCCCATTGGTTTATTTCGTGATTTTCGTGTGTTTCGTGGATAAAAAAATGTTTTTAATATGAATACTGAAACCCAGACTTTGCAATTCGCGCTCGAGCCGGTAGACAACCAGCGGCTGGCGCGCCTGTGCGGCGCGCTGGACGAGAATTTGCGCCAGATCGAGACCGCGCTGGAGGTCAGCATCGCGCGGCGCGGCGAGCATTTCAGCATAGAGGGCGCGCAGGCCGAACTGGCGCGCCAGGTATTGCAGGATTTCTACCTCGAAGCTAAACACGATATCACGCTGGAGCGCCTGCAACTCGGCCTGATCGAGGCGATGAAATGGCGTGCCGAGCCGCAACCGGCCAGCGATTTCGTGCCGCTATTGATGACGCGCAAGGCCGAGATACGTGGCCGCGCCTCCGACACGTTACTGACGAAATCAGCCAATTGCGGGAGGAGGCGCGATGCGGCCACTCCCGCACTCGTCGGTTTCACCGCACCGTGTCGTGGCCGCACGCCGCGCCAGAACACTTACCTGCAAGCCATCCAGGAACACGACATCACCTTCGGGGTCGGCCCGGCAGGCACCGGCAAGACCTACCTCGCTGTGGCCTGCGCGGTGGACGCGCTGCAACGCGAAGCGGTACGCCGCTTGGTGCTGGTGCGTCCGGCGGTGGAAGCCGGCGAAAAGCTCGGTTTTCTGCCCGGCGACCTGGCGCAGAAAGTCGATCCTTATTTGCGCCCTCTATACGATGCGCTGTATGACCTGATGGGGCTGGAAAAGGTCAACCGTGCCTTCGAGCGCGGCGCGATCGAGATCGCGCCGCTGGCCTACATGCGCGGGCGCACCCTGAACCATTCCTTCATCATTCTCGATGAGGCGCAGAACACCACGCCCGAACAAATGAAGATGTTCCTGACCCGCATCGGTTTCGGCAGCAAGGCGGTGATCACCGGCGACGTCACCCAGATCGACCTGGCGCGTGGGCAGAAGAGCGGCCTCATCGAAGCGCGCGGCATATTGAAGGATGTGCGCGGCATCGCGTTCAGCGATTTTCTTTCCGAGGATGTGGTGCGCCACCCGCTGGTGCAGAAGATTGTCGCGGCGTATGAACAACATGAACAACAAAAAGACGCCTGAACTTTCGCCGCGCAAATTTTTGCCACCCAGGCTTTCTTTGGCGGTGCAATACGCCAGCGCCGCGAGAAATCTGCCGACGCGCGCACAGTTTCGCCGCTGGGTGAAGATCGCGCTGAAACACGATGTAGCCATGACATTGCGCATCGTGGACGAGGCCGAAGGACGCGAGCTGAACAGGAAATACCGCAGCAGGGATTACGCCACCAACGTACTGACTTTTGTTTATGACGATGAACAAACCCCTCCCAGCCCCCCCTTGTCAGGGGAGGAGCCATATAGCCCCCCTGATAAGGGGGGATGGGGGGTTGCTTTTCAGCCGCTGCACGGTGACGTGGTCATCTGCGCGCCAGTGGTGGAGCGCGAAGCCGCTGCGCAACACAAGGATTTGTTTGCCCATTACGCCCATCTGGCGATCCACGCCGCCTTGCACTTGCAAGGCTATGAACATGAAAACGATATCGACGCCGCCGGGATGGAAGCATTGGAAACCGAGTTGATGTTAAAATTGCGCTATCCTGATCCTTATCAGACTACACGCATCGCCAATGAACGACCCCGAAAGTAGCAAGCCCGGTTTGCTGGAACGCCTCTCCGCGTTCCTGCTGCGCGAACCGGAAGACAGCGAGCAATTGATACAACTGTTGCATTCCGCCTACGAGCGCAACCTGCTGGATGCCGACGCGCTGTCCATGATGGAAGGCGTGCTGCAAGTCTCGGAGCGCCAGGTGCGCGAAATCATGATCCCGCGCGCGCAAATGGATGTCATCGACATCAGCGAGCCGCCGGAAAAATTCATCCCCTTTGTCATCGAGACCGCCCACTCGCGCTTCCCCGTGATCGACGGCGACAAGGACAACATCATCGGCATCCTGTTGGCGAAAGACCTGTTGCGCTATTACGCGGGCGAGGAATTCGACGTGCGCGATATGCTGCGCCCGGCGGTGTTCGTGCCGGAAGCCAAGCGGCTGAACGTCCTGTTGCGCGATTTCCGCAGCAAGCGAAACCACATCGCACTGGTGGCGGACGAGTACGGCGGCGTATCCGGCATGGTGACGATCGAGGATGTGCTGGAGCAGATCGTCGGCGATATCGAAGATGAATACGATTTCGACGAAGACGAGGACAACATCATTTCGGATGGCGCGGGGCACTATCGCGTCAAGGCGGACACCGAAATCGGCGATTTCAACGAGGCGCTCGGCACGGAATTCGGCGACGAAGAATGCGACACCGTAGGCGGGCTTGTACTCAAAGCCGCGGGCCAGCTTCCCAAGCGCGGCGACCGCTTGCAAATCGGTGCGTTGATATTTACCGTGTTGCGTGCGGATAGTCGCAGGCTGCATTCGCTGCTTGTGGAACACAAAAAGCCTGCGGCAGAAGCGCATGCGACGAAGAACCCCTGATTCAGGGGCATCTCCGTAAATTCGTGATTTGCCCAAGAAGCCTCTTCAAGAATGCGGCGCACTCTTTCCCGGCGAAGATCAGGATCTAGAGCCTATTGCAGTAGGTTTCATGCGCGGGGCATGAAACCTACTGCAATAGGCTCTTAATCCACACCGTTTTGGCATTTACGAATTCATGCATCCCCAGCTTTGACAGTTCGCGCCCGTAACCCGACGCCTTTACACCGCCGAACGGCAAACGCGGGTCGGACTTGACCATGCCATTGATAAAGGTGCAACCGGCATGGATACGCGCCGCCAACTGCTCGGCACGCGCCGAATCCTTGCTCCAGATCGACGAGCCGAGCCCGAAGCGGGTTTCGTTGGCGATACGTAGCGCATCTTCTTCATTCGCGGCGCGTATGACGGCCGCCACCGGGCCAAATAATTCCTCGCGGTAAGCGCGCATGCTGGCGGTGACCCTATCCAGAATGGAAGGTTGATAGAAAAATCCTGCCCGATCGGCTGCCTCGCATCCGGTCACCGCCACTGCGCCCCTGGCGATGGAATCGCTGACTTGGCGGTGCAATTCATCGCGCAGATCGAGGCGTGCCATCGGGCCGATTTGCGTGTCATCTTCCATTGGGTCACCGAGTTTGAGCGCTTCGACCCTGGCTTTGAGTTGAAACAGGAACTCGTCGGCGATCTGTGGTACGACAATGAAGCGCTTGGCGGCGATGCACGATTGCCCGCAATTGAGGAAGCGGGAGGCCACCGCCATGTTGACAGTGTGTTCCATATCCGCGTCATGCAATACGATGAACGGGTCGGAACCTCCCAGCTCCAGCACACACTTCTTCAAGTGTTGCCCGGCACATGCCGCCACCTTGCGCCCCGCCGCTTCCGACCCGGTGAGCGTAACCGCATGCACGTGCGAACTGGCAATGACTTCGGCCACTTGCCCGACTTCGATCATCAAATTGGCAAACATGCCCTCCGGCAAGCCACATTCACGGAATATGGCTTCGATTGAGAGCGCGCACTGAGGCACATTCGGCGCATGTTTCAGCAATAGCGCATTACCCGCCATCAGCGCCGGAGCAGCAGCGCGAAACACCTGCCAGAACGGAAAATTCCACGGCATGATAGCCAGCACGACGCCGAGCGGGTGGTACGCGACATAACTTTTTTCGGCATCCGATGCGATCGGTTCGGAGCGCATGAATTCTTCGCCATGTTGCGCATAGTAGTCGCAAACACCGGCACATTTTTCGATTTCGGCTCGCGCTTCGCGCAGCGGTTTCCCCATTTCCTGTGTAATGAGGCACGCATATCGGTCGCGCTGTGCATGCAACCGGGCAGCGACATTGCGCAATATTTCAGCGCGCTGCGCGAAAGCGGTTTGTGCCCATGTTTGCTGCGTGCGGTGAGCCTTTTCCAATATTTCCCCCAAGTGGGCAATATCCGAATTGGCATAAGACTGTGCCACCTGATTATTGGTTGGGTTGGTGCTCACAAAAGGCATGTTGGCTATCCTGTGCGTGTTTGCAACTCACCTTGAAGCTGTGAAATCAGCGTGTGTTGCCATGCGCGAAACACAGAGCGCATGAGAATTCCGGTTTTCCGAATAATGAATTCTACTCAAAAAATACGAAGAGTCGCGGTAGCGTTTGTCGGCAACATTTTCCGCAACGCAGCAGTTGGGATGAAATATGGACTTTTAGAGTCTCCCTTGAATGAAAATGCAAAAAGCCGGAGTTGTTCCGGCTTTTTGTTTAACTCTTGATATGCGCTGCGATTATTTATTCAGCTTCAACCGCTGTGGCTTCCGCCGGACGATCCATCAGCTCGATCAGCGCCATCGGGGCGTTGTCACCCTGACGGAAGCCGAACTTGAGGATGCGCAAGTAGCCGCCATTGCGTGCCGCATAACGCGGGCCAAGCTCATCGAACAGCTTGACGACCATTTCGCGGTCGCGCAGGCGCGCAAACGCCAAGCGGCGATTCGCCAGGCTCGGATTCTTGCCCAGCGTCAGGATAGGCTCCGCGACACGGCGCAATTCCTTGGCCTTGGGTAGCGTGGTCTTGATGACTTCGTGGCGCAACAACGATACGGTCATGTTGCGGAACATCGCCAGACGGTGACTGCTGGTGCGGTTGAGTTTTCTTAATCCTGAACGGTGACGCATGATTTGCCTCTCTAATACTTCTTGATTTCTCGCGCTTCTGTTTTATTTTGCCGTTTTAAGCGGCTGCAACAGGCCAGTTTTCCAGCTTCATGCCCAGCGACAAGTTGTGCTCGGCGAGAACCTGTTTGATTTCGTTAAGCGACTTGCGACCCAGGTTCGGGGTGCGCAGCAAGTCATTCTCGGTGTACTGGATCAGGTCGCCAATGTAATGGATACTTTGCGCCTTGAGGCAGTTGGATGAGCGTGGCGTCAACTCCAGATCATCCACCGGGCGCAACAGGATCGGATCGACCTTCGGCGCCTGTACCTTCTCGACGACCGGTTCGGTGCCTTCCAGCGCGGCGAACACGGAGAACTGGTCGACCAGGATACGTGCCGCATTGCGGATCGCCTGCTCCGGGTCGATGGCGCCATTGGTTTCGATATGCATCACCAGCTTGTCAAGGTCGGTGCGCTGCTCCACACGTGCGCTTTCAACAGCGTAACTGACCCGGCTGACAGGGCTGAACGACGCGTCCACTGCAATATGGCCAACGGCGCGTGTTTCGTTTGAAACCTGGCGGGAAATCGCGGATACGTAACCACGGCCACGCTCGACCTTGATCTGCATGTCCAGCTTGCCGCCTGCAGTCAGGTGCGCAATCACGTGATCGGGATTGACCACTTCGACATCGGCATTGCCGCTGATATCGGCGGCAGTCACCACGCCGGCGCCTTCTTTTTTGATACTCAGCACGGTTTCCTGCGTATTGTGCAGCCGCAGCACCACGCCCTTCAGGTTCAACAGGATGTCCACGACATCCTCCTGCACGCCATCGATGGTCGCATATTCGTGAAGCACGCCCGCTATCTTTACTTCGGTCGGTGCCGCGCCATCCATCGAAGACAACAGTATGCGGCGCAATGCGTTGCCCAAAGTGTGGCCGTAGCCACGCTCAAAAGGCTCCATCACCACCTTGGCCTGCGTGGGGGAAATCTTTTGCACATCGATGATGCGGGGTTTCAAAAATTCATTCTTAGGCATACGCTACTCCGTGTGGATTACTTGGAATACAACTCAACCACGAGATGCTCGTTGATGGTCGGAGGCAGTTCGGCACGTTGCGGCTTGGCTTTGTATGTCCCCTTGAATGCCTTGGTATCCATTTCGATCCATTCGGGGAAACCGCGCTGCTCGGCAGCAGCCAGCGCCGCCTTGATACGCAATTGCGCCCTGGATTTTTCGGCCACTTCAACCACGTCACCGGGGCGCACTTGATAGGAAGGAATGTTCACGCGCTTGCCGTTCACCAGCAGCCCGTTGTGGCGTACCGTTTGGCGCGCTTCGGCACGCGATGCGCCGAAACCCATGCGGTATGACACGTTATCCAAGCGTGATTCCAGAATTTGCAACAAGCTTTCGCCGGTAATGCCGCGCTGGCTTTCTGCTTGTTTGTAGGTCAGACGGAATTGTTTCTCCAACACGCCGTAGATACGGCGCACTTTTTGCTTTTCACGCAACTGGCCACCATACTCGGACAACCGGGTGTTTTTCTTTTGTCCGTGCTGGCCAGGCGGATAAGCCCTGCGTTCGACCGCGCACTTGTCGGTAAAACATTTTTCGCCCTTCAGGAACAGCTTTTCGCCTTCACGGCGGCACTGACGGCACTTTGCATCGAGATTTCTAGCCAAGATCGACTCCCTTTAAATACGGCGCTTTTTCGGCGGGCGGCAACCGTTGTGCGGCACCGGAGTAATATCAGAAATGCTGGTGATTTTAAAACCAGCCGCGTTCAATGCGCGCACAGCGGATTCGCGTCCCGGACCCGGGCCCTTGATGCGCACTTCAAGATTCTTGACGCCGCATTCGACAGCGGATTTGCCCACTGTCTCAGCCGCAACCTGAGCCGCGAATGGCGTACTCTTGCGCGAACCCTTGAAGCCTTGCGCGCCGCTGGTGGACCATGCCAGGGTATTGCCCTGGCGGTCGGTAATGGTAACGATCGTGTTGTTAAAGGAAGCATGAACGTGCGCGATCCCTTCCGCTACGTTCTTTTTGACTTTCTTGCGCACTTTCGTGCTTGGCTTAACCATATCTAATCCTCTAATGCGTTATAGCAAATTTACTTCTTGGCGCCTGCAATCGCCTTGCGCGGCCCCTTGCGGGTGCGTGCATTGGTGCGCGTGCGCTGGCCGCGACAGGGCAATCCGCGACGATGCCGCACGCCGCGATAGCAGCCCAAGTCCATCAGGCGCTTGATGTTCATCGTCGTTTCGCGGCGAAGATCGCCCTCGACTGTAAACTTTGCGACCTGTTCGCGAAGTTTTTCCACTTCTGCGTCGGTCAGGTCTTTCATCTTGGTGGAGGCACTCACGCCCGCCGCCGCGCAAATGTTGTGCGAACGCGTACGCCCGATCCCGTAGATCGAGGTTAACGCAATTACAGCGTGTTGATGGTTGGGGATATTGACCCCTGCAATACGTGCCATGCAGCTACCCTATCTTTAAAAGTCGAAAATTATATCATCCGTAGGCGTCTTTTTTCAATCAGCCTTGGCGCTGTTTGTGGCGCGGCTCTTTGCATATCACGCGCACCACGCGTTTGCGAATAACGATCTTGCAGTTACGGCAGATCTTTTTTACCGATGCTTGAACTCTCATTTGCTTCTCCTAAATTGGGGAGTGGTGAGTAGCACTTCGTGCCTAAGTGGGGAGTGGAAAAACCTGCTTCCCACTTTCCACTTTCTACCTCCCACTCCCTACTTACTACTTCCTATTTTGCGCGGAATACAATACGCGCCTTGCTTAAATCATATGGGGTCAACTCCACAGTCACCTTGTCGCCGGGCAGGATGCGAATATAGTGCATGCGCATTTTTCCCGAAATATGACCCAACACCACATGACCGTTTTCCAGCTTGATACGGAACGTCGCATTCGGCAACGATTCCTCTATCTCGCCCTGCATCTGAATCACATCTTCTTTGGCCATTAGCGCGTAAACCCACCCTTGAAATTGGCTTTCTTCAGCAGATTTTCATACTGATGCGTCATCAGGTAAGACTGCACTTGCGCCATGAAGTCCATCGTCACCACCACCAGAATCAACAGCGACGTCCCACCAAAGTAAAACGGCACGTTCCATTTCACCACCAGAAATTCCGGCAGTAAACATACCAGGGTAATGTAAACCGCGCCGACCATGGTCAGGCGCAACATGATCCTTTCGACATATCGCGCAGTCTGGTCGCCTGGCCGGATACCCGGCAAAAACGCACCGCTTTTCTTCAGGTTCTCTGCCGTTTCTTTCGGGCTGAACACCAGCGCCGTATAGAAGAAGCAGAAAAATATAATCGCCGCCGCATAGGTCAGCACATAAATCGGTTGCCCGGGAGACAGCATGGCGCTGATATCCTTCAGCCAATTCATGCCTTGCCCGCTACCAAACCAGCCCGCAATCGTCGCCGGAAACAGGATGATGCTGGAAGCGAAAATCGGCGGAATCACACCGGCCATATTCAGCTTCAACGGCAAATGTGAGCTTTGCCCGCCATATACCTTGTTGCCCACCTGCCGTTTGGCATAATTCACCAGTATCTTGCGCTGGCCGCGCTCGACATACACCACCAAAGCAGTGACCGCAATCGCCCCGAAAAACAGGAACAACACCAGCGGGATGGAGAATGCGCCGGTGCGCGTCAACTCCAGCGTGCTGCCGATCGCGCTGGGCAACCCCGCCGCGATACCGGCAAAAATAATCAACGAAATCCCGTTGCCCAAACCACGTTCGGTGATCTGCTCACCGAGCCACATCAGGAACATCGTGCCGGTTACCAGGGTAATCACCGAGGTCAACTGGAACATTGTGCCCGGATTCGGCACCAGTCCCGGCTGCGACTGCAATGCCACCGAGATGCCGAACGCCTGAAACAGCGCCAAGGCCAATGTGCCGTAGCGGGTGTACTGCGTAATCTTGCGGCGGCCCGCTTCGCCCTCTTTCTTCAACTGCTCGATATGCGGAACCGCTATCGCAGCCAACTGCATGATGATCGACGCAGAGATATACGGCATGATCCCCAGCGCAAAAATCGTGAAACGTTCCAGCGCGCCGCCCGAGAACATGTTGAACATGCCCAAGATGCCGTCTTTCTGCGACTTGAACAAATCCGCCAACACTGTCGGATCGATGCCAGGCACTGGAATATGCGCACCGATACGGAACACCACCAGCGCGCCCAGCAAAAACCAAAGACGCTGGCTTAAATCACCATACTTGCTTTTGCTTGCGACTTTGTCCACTGCGCTCACGTACTGCTTACTCGGCGATGCTTCCGCCAGCGGCTTCAATCGCTGCGCGTGCACCCTTGGTTGCCAGCAAGCCCTGCAACTTCACCGCGCGGGATATTTCCCCGCACAAAATAACTTTTGCGGTCATGGCGTTTGCATGAACGACACCCGCCTGCTTGAGCGCCAATAAATCAATATTGTCGACCGGCATTTTTTGCAGATCGGACAAACGCACTTGCGCCGTGTCATCGCGTGTCAGCGAAACAAAGCCGCGCTTCGGCAAACGGCGTTGCAGCGGCATCTGGCCGCCTTCAAAACCGACCTTATGGAAGCCACCGGCGCGCGATTTCTGCCCCTTGTGGCCGCGACCGGCAGTCTTGCCCAGACCGGAACCGATACCGCGGCCTACGCGACGCTTGGCGTGCTTGGCGCCCTGTGCAGGTTGAATATTATTGAGCCGCATCTTATGCCTCGCACTTAACCAGATAGAACACTTTGTTGATCATGCCGCGCACGCAGGGAGTATCTTCCAGTTGCACGGTATGGTTGATGTGACGCAAGCCCAAGCCACGAATCGTATCGCGATGCGATTGCTTGGTGCCGATCAAGCCCTTGACCTGGGTCACCTTGATTGTTTTAGCGGTTGTTTTTGCCTTAGCCATGTCTTACCCCAAAATCTCGTCAACGCTCTTGCCGCGCTTGGCCGCAATTTCGGACGGCGAATTCATCGCTTTCAAACCATTCAGTGTGGCGCGCACCACATTGTAGGGATTGCTGGAACCGATACACTTGGCCAGCACGTCGCGCACACCGACCGCCTCGAACACCGCGCGCATCGCACCGCCCGCAATAATGCCCGTACCTTCCGACGCCGGTTGCATCAGCACCTTGGCCGCGCCATGCTTGCCGATCACGGTGTGATGCAGCGTGCCATTTTTCAAGCTGATCTTGGCCAGGTTACGGCGTGCCTCTTCCATCGCTTTTTGCACGGCAACCGGCACTTCCTTGGATTTACCCTTGCCCATCGCGACGCGACCGTCACCATCGCCGACTACGGTCAAGGCGGCAAAGCCCATGATACGACCACCCTTGACCACCTTGGTGACGCGGTTCACGGAGATCATTTTTTCGATCATGCCGTCATCGCGCGCTTCCTGCTGTTGCATTTTTCCTTGCGGCTTAGCCATCACTCAACTCCAATCAGAACTGTAGTCCATGTTCGCGCGCGGCTTCTGCCAGCGCCTTGACACGGCCATGATACCGGTTGCCGGAACGGTCAAACGCCACCTGGGTGATGCCTGCCGCCTTTGCCTTTTCGGCAATACGCTTGCCTATTACAGCCGCAGCGGCTTTGTTGCCGCCATTCGCCAACTCCTTGCGGACATCCACCTCGACACTGGACGCGCTCGCCAGCACCTTGCACCCACAAGCGGAAATCACTTGCGCGTAGATGTGAGAATTAGTGCGTGTTACCGCCAAGCGAACCGATTTTTTTTCAGCAATGCGTGCACGGGTTTTGCGTGCTCTGCGCTGACGTGCTTCTTTTTTAATCAACATATCCGCCTCAAATTATTTCTTTTTGGTTTCTTTCAGGATCACCACTTCATCGCTGTAACGCACACCCTTGCCCTTGTAAGGCTCGGGTTCGCGGAAAGCGCGAATCTCGGCGGCAACTTGCCCGACCCGTTGCTTGTCCGACCCCTTCAGCACGATGTCTGTTTGCGTCGGTGTTTCGACCTTGATACCGGCAGGCATCTTATAAGAGACCGGGTGAGAAAAACCCAAGGTCAGGTTCAACGTATCGCCTGCGGCCTGCGCGCGATAACCCACACCAACCAGGCTCAGCTTGCGCTCGAAGCCCTTGCTCACACCCTGCACCATGTTTGCCAGCAACGCGCGAACCGTGCCGGACATCGCATTGGCCTGCGTGGAATCGTTCTGCGCCTTGCACAACAGCTTGTCGCCCTCGCGCACCACGCTCACATCACCCGACAAGGCTTGCTTAAGGGTGCCCAACGGGCCCTTTACCGAAACTTCACCTGCGGCCACCACGACTTCAACACCGCTGGGCACAACAACAGGATTCTTGGCAACTCTGGACATATCTACCTCACTACGCGACGACGCACAGCACTTCGCCGCCAATACCATTGGCGCGTGCTTTGCGGTCGGTCATCAAACCTTTGGAAGTGGACACGATGGCGATACCCAAGCCGTTCATTACCTTGGGAATGTCATCGGAGCCCTTGTAAATACGCAGTCCGGGGCGGCTGATGCGCTGGATCTTTTCGATCACCGGACGCCCGCTGTAATACTTCAGGCCGATCTCCAGCGTGGCTTTACCGCCTTCACCCTTGACTACATTAAAACCGTCCACATAACCTTCGTCTTTCAACACCTCGGCAATCGCCACCTTCAACTTGGAAGAAGGCATAACCACCGTGACTTTTTCCGCGAGCTGCGCATTGCGGATACGTGTCAGCATGTCGGAGATCGGATCGCTCATACTCATATAATTTCTCCTACCAGCTGGCCTTGACGATACCGGGTATTTCACCGCGCATCGCGAATTCACGAACCTTGATACGCCCCAAGCCGAATTTCCTGAAAGTGCCGCGTGGGCGACCTGTCAACGCGCAACGGTTACGCAAACGAACCGGGCTTGAATTGCGCGGCAATGCCTGCAACTTCAGACGCGCTGCCGCGCGGTCTTCATCGCTGAGCTTCATGTTAGAGATCGTTGCCTGCAATTCCGCGCGCTTGGCCGCAAACTTTTTTACGGTGTCACGGCGTTTTTGCTCGCGGTTAATTACTGCCATCTTAGCCATTAGTTAGTCCCTCATTTCTTTAATGGGAGTTTGAACGCCAACAGAAGAGCCTTGGCTTCTTCGTCTGTTTTCGCGGAGGTGGTGATGGTAATGTTCATGCCACGCAACGCATCAATCTTTTCGTATTCGATTTCAGGAAAAATGATCTGCTCTTTTACGCCCATGTTGTAATTGCCACGACCATCGAAAGATTTGCCGGAAATGCCGCGAAAATCGCGGATACGCGGAATCGCGACGGAAATCAGGCGATCCAGGAATTCATACATGCGCTGCTTGCGCAATGTCACCTTGCAGCCGACCGGATAGCCTTCGCGAATCTTGAACCCTGCAATGGATTTCTTGGACATCGTGACCACCGGCTTCTGCCCTGCGATTTTCTGCATATCGCCAACCGCAAACTCCATCACTTTCTTGTCGGCCACCGCTTCGCCCACACCCATATTCAGGGTGATTTTCTCGATGCGCGGCACTTCCATGGCGGACTTGTAGCCGAACTGCTTCATCAGGTCCTTGGTGACCTTATCCTTGTAAAACTCATACAAACGAGCCATGCCCTATACCCCTTAAGCGTCAATCATTTCGCCGCTGGACTTGAACACGCGAACCTTGCGTCCATCTTCCAGCGTTTTACTTCCGATCCGGTCGCCCTTACTGGTAGCCGTGTTGTAGATCGCCACATTCGAAATATGAATAGGCAATTCCTTTTCCACGATCCCGCCGGTCAAACCCTTTGCCGGATTGGGTTTCTGGTGCTTCTTGACTTTATTGATGCCGCTCACCAGCAGGTATTCGCCCATCACGCGCAACACATTGCCGCGACTGCCCTTGTCCTTGCCGGTGATTACGATAACGTCATCGTTCTTCTTGATCTTGCGCATGATTTCCCTCTACTCGATCCGTCTCTGCTCTTATAACTCCAAGGCTTACAACACCTCGGGTGCCAGCGAAACGATCTTCATGAATTTCTCGTTACGCAATTCGCGCGTCACCGGCCCGAAGATACGCGTACCGATCGGCTCCAGCTTGGCATTCAACAATACTGCGGCATTGCCATCAAACTTGATCAGCGAACCATCGGAGCGGCGAACACCCTTGGCGGTACGCACCACGACAGCGTTGTATACTTCGCCCTTCTTGACACGGCCGCGCGGAGCCGCATCCCGGATGCTGACCTTGATGACATCGCCAACGGATGCATAACGGCGCTTTGAGCCACCCAACACCTTGATGCACATCACAGAGCGCGCACCAGTATTGTCAGCCACGTCCAAAACAGACTGCATTTGTATCATTATTTAATCTCCAACTTTTTCCGCTAACAGCGGCCAGTTTTGGAACCCGTCAGGGTCAGGTCGCCGCGAACGGCGGGTAAACTTTCTTCATTTAACCTTCTCCTGAAGGAGAGGGTCGAGGCAAAGGTCGCCTGCAACGAAGCCGCGCATTATATGCAATTTGAAAAAAGAAGCAAGCGGAAATGAAAATATCAGTAAAGAGCCTGATTAATCTTGTCCAGCCCGTCCTCGCCCAGCAAGCCCACCGCCGCTTTCAGGCGGAGCTGGCTGAGGAGGTAGTTATATTCGGCTTGGTACAGATCGCGGCGGGTGGAATATAGCTGTTGTTGTGCGTTCAGCACATCGAGGTTCGTGCGCACGCCGACTTCCTGGCCGAGCTTGCTGGCTTCCAGAACGCTTTCGCTGGAAGTAAGCGCCTGCTGCAATGCCTTGACCTGCGCGATGCCGTTGACCACGCCGAGATAAGCCTGGCGGGTTTGCAGGGCAACGCTGCGGCGGGTATTTTCCAATTCCTGCCTGGCGCGTTCCAGGTTGGCTTCCGCCTCGCGCAATTTCGAATCGACCGAACCACCCTGAAACAACGGCAAGTTCAGTTGCACGCCGATGCTCTTGCTGGTGCTGTCACTGCCCACACCGAAGCTGCCGCCATTGGACTGGTTGTTGGAATAATTCGCCACCAGATCGACCGTCGGATAATGTCCGCCACGGTTGCGCTCCACCTCCTTCTCGGCGATTCCGGCACCCGCTTGTGCAATGGCAAGTTGCGGGTTGTTCAACTGCGAATCTTCCACCCACCTCTCCATTTCGGCGGGTTGCGGGGATTCCAGTCTGAATTCTTTGCCGAGATGCCTGATTTCTTTCGGCATCGCGTTGATCAATTGCTGCAGGGCGCGCTGTT
The DNA here is from genome assembly GCA_049294375.1 of Gallionella sp. GTDB lineage: Bacteria > Pseudomonadota > Gammaproteobacteria > Burkholderiales > Gallionellaceae > Gallionella. Next base: position 42,332 of record JBAQCT010000020.1, read on the forward strand.
TGATTTCCAGGTTATTTAGCGCGGCGATCTCCTGCGCGCCAGTCAGGTCGTAACGTGCTTGCGCTTCATGGGTATCGGTAATCGTGGTTGTACCCACTTCAAAATTGCGTTTGGCCTGTTCCAGTTGTTCGGAGATAGCTGTCTTCTGTGCTTCGACAAGCTGCACGCTGTCTTGTGCGATCAAGACATCGAAATAGGCCTGCGCGACGCGCAAAATCAGATCCTGCTCGGCAACCTTGAATTGCGCATCGGCTTGTGCGACCTGCAATTCGGCTTCGCTATAGACCACCCAGTTTTGCTGGCGGAGCAATGGCTGCGTGAGGTTCACACCGTAACCGTGGCTGTTGTAGCGGTTGCTGCCGCCGGGCATGATGGTTGCGGCGCTGTATTGGGTGTTGGTGTCGTTAAACGTGCTGTTCGCGTTAAGGCTGATATTGGGCATCAACAGTGCACGGCCTTGCGGCAGTTTTTCCTGCCCGGCTTGCCGCGCGGCGCGCGCGGCGGCGAATACCGGGTCGTTGGCCTGTGCGGCGCGAAAGGTTTCCAGCAAATCGGCAGCCTGCGCCACGCTGCTTGCGCCGATCAATGTGGCCAGAAAAAACGGTAATGACTTTAATCTCATCAGGATTTTGTGCACCCACGCATATTAGAACTCTCTAATATTATAACTTCCCGCCCGTTAGCACAATCCAAATGTGCGATTTCAGAACACAAATCGCTTGGGTTGCTCCGCATTTTGCAATGGCGCGACACAGGTTTCCATGATATTGACCGTCTCGAATGTATCGCGTGCAACGCGGGTAATCAGCTTCGCTTCCATCAGCGGCGCGTCTCCCACGATGGCGAACAGCCGTCCGCCGATATTCAGGCTACTCTGGAATTCTTTCGGCAACACGGGCGTCGAGCCGGTCAGCACGATGACATCATAAGTGCCTCCACGCCAGCCATGCGATGCATCGCCCGTCTCAAGAATAATATTGTTGCGGTGGCAAGTGGCCAGATTCTGTTTTGCCATGGCGCTCAACTCGGGCACGATTTCGACCGAAGCGACCTGTTTCGCCAGCACAGACAGCAGCGCAGTCAAATAGCCGCTACCAGTACCCACCTCCAGCACAGCCTCGTTGCCGGTGAGATGCAATTCCTGCATAACGCGCGCCTCCAGCTTGGGCGGCCACATTTTGGCGCCATAACCCAGCGGGATTTCCATATCGGCAAATGCCAATTTCTTCTTGTCTGCCGGCACAAAATGCTCGCGGCGAACATGCTTGAGCAACTCCAGAATCCGCCCCTCCAGCACTTCGTATGGGCGAATTTGCTGCTCTATCATGTTAAAGCGTGCTTGTTCCATGTTTGGTACTCCTCCCCCTGAATCGTTGCACTATTATCCTGAATCCGGCTGCTGGTTTTTCTTGTGATGCATTAACCGGATGATGCCACATAACCGTCCCAACTGCCGGATTCCGGAATTATCGCCCCGGCAAAATAGGTACTGCCGGTCAGTATAACAACCTCCACATGCAGGCTCAACAGCTCGACTCCTCCGAGAGTATCGGCAATTCTATCGGTAGCGTGAGAAAGGGGCGCAGTCCCGCTACATGAGCTTCGCGTTGATTTGCCTGCGCAACCATGTCTCGATATCGCGTACTTCCGCCTCGCACAATGAGTGCGGCATGGCATATTCATGCCATTCCACCGTATAGCCGAGCTCCAGCAACACATCCCTCGAAGCAACTCCGAGCCCATGAGGCACGACCGGATCGCTGCGCCCGTGCGCCATGAAAATCGGCGTTTTCAGTGCGCTGGCAGAAGGCTCGCGAACGGCGCTCCCTGCCAGCGGCAAATACGCGGAAAGCGCCAGCACACCGCCCAGCGCATCCTCCCGGTGCAACAGGGTATGCAGCGCAATGGCTCCGCCTTGAGAGAATCCGGCCAGGAAAATATTGCCTGGCGCGATGCCGCGCGATACCTCCTGGTCAATCAGCGCTTCGACGGCAGCCTGCGAACCGTAGATTCCCTCCTCATCCTGCTGCGCGTCGATATCGGGATGGGCGATGTCATACCAGGCGCGCATCACAAACCCGCCGTTGATGGTAACCGGGCGGTGCGGCGCATGCGGAAATATATAGCGTATCGCGGCAGGCAAATTCAATTCATCCACCATGGACACAAAATCATGCCCATCCGCCCCCAGGCCATGCAACCAGATAATGCTATGGAAAGGCTGCTCGCCGGATTCGAGTGTGATGTGCGGAAGAATGGCGGTCATAATTTATTGTTATAACTTGGGCGCAAAGAAAGCGTGACGTTAATTAAAGCATAACAATGGCTGCGTGTGCCATACACAAACCGCGCAATTAGACTACCCGGTCAAAAAACGCTATGCTGCGCGCCTTCACAAAACGCGCCCGTAGCTCAGTTGGATAGAGTATTGGTTTCCGAAGCCAAGGGTCACAGGTTCGACTCCTGTCGGGCGCGCCAATGATGCCTGTATGCGTAATTCTGCATGTCGATAGCACATTCGAAGCGGCGATATTGATATGCTTGCAAATATTCGCCCGCAAAGGAGAATGACGTCATGAAAGTCGGCACAAGAATAATCCTGGGATTTGCGGTTCCGATCGCGATGTTTTTCGCATTCGGATTATGGATGCAGCTTGTGATGGTGGGCGTATCCGAACACCTGCAGCATGTCAGGGATGAAAGCGTTGCTTTTGCCATGACTGCCAAAGACATGGAAACAAACGTCACCCAGGTACAGCAATTTCTGTCCGACATTTCCGCTACTCGCGCCCAGGACGGCCTGAACGACGGATTCAAGGCTGCCGAGGAACACTACAAGGATTTCAATACCGATCTTGCGAAATTCGAGCAGCTGTTCGCCTCCAAGGGAAACCAGAAAGGCGTGGAAAACAGCAAGCAAATCAGGGCCAACTTTGACGCCTTCTACGCGAACGGGGTCAAGATGGCGCAGGCCTATATCGATGGTGGGCCCGCCATGGGGAACAAGCTGATGCTCGATTTCGACCAGGCCAGCCTGGCGTTGCAGAACGCCCTGAAGCCGTTCATCAAGGCCCAACTGGACGAAATGGATGCCGCTGTCGAAAAAGCCAAGGGCGACGCCAACAAGGCGCGCATCATCGGGCTGATACTCGGCCTGCTGGTTATCGCCATTTCTGTCCTGGTGGCAAGAGCCACGGTTCTTTCCATTACCCGCCCGCTGAACCAGATGCAAACCGCGATCAGCCAGGTGGAAAAGAATTCCGATTTCACCATTCATGTCCAGATAGATAGCGCCGACGAAGTGGGACTGACCGCACAGGCATTTAACCGGCTGATGGACAAGCTCGGCGAAATCATCATGCATACCCGCGCATCGATCGAAGGAATTACTGTCGCCTCACAGGAGTTGAACCAGTCCATCGTGATGGTCACGCAAGGGTCGCGCCGGCAATCCGAAGCCACGCTCGAAGCCGTCGCCTCGGCTGAGGAGCTTTCCGCCACCATGAGCGACATGTCTTCCCGCACCAGCGAATCGGAAAAACTCTCCGAGCTCAGCCGGGGAGAAACACAGCAGGCGCTTGTCATCACGCATGAATCCATGTCTGACATGGGACGAACCGCGCAGTCGATCAAGGAATCCGCAAGCAACGTGTCCATGTTGTCGAAAAGTTCTGACCAGATCAGCGGCATCATCACGGTCATCAGGGAAATCGCCGACCAGACCAACCTGCTTGCGCTCAATGCCGCCATCGAGGCCGCGCGCGCGGGCGAACAAGGCCGCGGGTTCGCCGTGGTAGCCGATGAAGTCCGGAAGCTCGCCGAACGCACGGCCACCTCTACCGGTGAAATCGGCAAATTGATCGGCACGATTCAAACGCAGATCGAGCAAACGGTGAAAACCATGCAGACAGCGGACGATCAGGTTACGCGCAGCGTCGAGATGGCGAAACAGGCCACGGAAGCGCTCGAAAAAATCGGCCACGGGGGTGAGCAGATCAATGAGCGCATGAAGGAAATCGTCAACTCGATCAAGGAAAGCGACATCGCAATCCACAGCATCGCCGGCCAACTGCAAAAAGTTGCGCAAATGACCGAAGGCAACAACCTCGCGGCAGCAGCCAGCGAAAACACAGCCAGAAACCTCGATGGGCTGGCGGCGAATCTGCATGACACCGTGGCAAAATATAAAGTATTACAGACAGACAGCGGCGGCTCCATCAAAACCAGTGAAAACAGCCAGCGCAGTCCGGCGCGCCAGGATCCCGCACAGAGCGGCGGGGTCGAATTGTTTTAGGGATGCGCTGAATAAGCCCCGACATTCAGAAGCCGATTAGGCGCATCTGTTTTTCATGGGCGAAATTGCCCGTTTTCTTCTTCCACACCCCACAGTCGGGGTGTTTTTCGGGGGATTTCCCCCCATCCTGCTTATGCGGGACGGACTGCCCCTGCCAAAGGTCGCCCCCATTTCCCGATATTGATCAGCGCCAGCAGCGCAAAGGCGCGGTTGGCATTCTTCATCAGGCCGCGATAGCGCACCTTGGCGAAGCCAAAGAGATTCTTGAACGGGCGGAACGGATGCTCGACTTTCGCGCGCACCTGAGATTTCCGTCGGTTTGTTTCCTTGTCGGCATCGCTCAATGGCTTGTTCCTGAATGCGCGCTTGTTGGTGAAGTCTTTCGCCTTGGGGGCCGCTTCCTTGATCTTCTCTTTCCGGTTGGCATAGGCGCTATCGCCGTATAGCCGTGTTTCATTGCCGCGCATCAGGTTGTGCAACTCCTGGCTGTCATGGACATTGGCCGGGGTGACGCTGGCGCTATGCACCAAGCCACTCTTGCTGTCCGCGCCGATATGCACCTTCATGCCGAAGTGCCACTGGTTTCCTTTCTTCGTCTGATGCATCTCGGGGTCGCGAGCCTTGCCCGCGTTCTTGGTGGAACTCGGTGCCGCGATGATGGTGGCATCCACGATGGTGCCGCCAGACAGCCTCAGCCCATTCGACTGCAACAACTCGCCCACTTTGGCGAACAGGGCTGCGCCCAGTTCGTGCTTTTCCAGCAGATGGCGGAAACCCAGCAGGCTGGTCGCGTCCGGCACGCCTTCGCGCCCGAGGTCTATCCGGCAGAAGTCTCGGAATGCCGTGATGTCGTACAGCGCATCTTCGCAGGCTTCATCGGCCAGGTTGAACCAATGAGCGATGAAATACATCCGCAGTATCCGTTCAAGACCAATGGGCGGCCTGCCGTTTCCGGCCTTGGGATAGAAAGGTTCGATTACCGCGCACAGCTCTGCCCATGGCACCAGCTTGTCCATGCGTGACAGAAATTCCGCCTTGCGTGTTGTTTTCCGTTTTATCTCGAACCCGCCCGTTGCCAGTGTCGCCTGTTTCATGTCGTTACCTCTCCCTGATGATGTTCATGCCTATAACGCATGAACCTATCATTTGGGTGACTTGTTCAGTGTTTCCTTAGGGCTACTCTACAAGCTGTGCGGAAGTAATATCAAGATTCGTACAGGGCGGACACGATCCGTTCCTACGGTTATTCCGTTTTTCCTTTAAAAGGAAAATAACCCGTCTGGCTCCGCCCGACGACCATGTCCGGCGGGCAGAGCCCACCCTACAAAATGCACGTTTAGAACGGAATATCGTCGTCAAAGTTATCGAAACTACCCTTTGCTGCAGGAGCCGCCTTCGCGGGAGCCGCGTCGCCGCCTGATGAAGGGGCGGCCTGCCTGTTTTCCACCACTTCGAAGCTGTTGCTGCCGGAAGATTTCCCGCCGAGCATTTTCATCTCGTTGACGACGATCTCGGTGGTGTAGCGATCCTGCCCTTCCTTGGTCTGCCACTTGCGGGTTTGCAGCCGACCCTCCACATAAATCTGGGAGCCTTTTTTCAGGTATTCCCCGACGATCTCCGCAAGCCGTTTATAGAACACCAGATTGTGCCACTCGGTCTTTTCCTGCTTTTCGCCGCTCTTGTCCTTCCAGTTTTCCGATGTCGCGATTGACACATTCGCAACCGCCTCGCCGTTGGGCATGTATCTCACTTCGGGATCCTTGCCGAGGTGCCCGATCAAAATTACCTTATTCACCGACATGTCATGCTCCTTTCAGGTTTTCCGTTTTACGTCCTCAACTCTCGCCTAATCTCTCTCGATACCAAAATCAGGGAGCGGCCATCACCAGTTGTTCCACCGCCACCTCGTCGAACCCATGCTTGTCCACCTTGAGGCAGGCCATGCGCTCCGCCGCGATCACCATCACTTCGCGCACCCCGGAGAGTTGCGCGAGACGCCGGCGCAATTCTACCGCAGCGGCGTCATCCAGTTCGGGCAGATGATACATCTTGGTGCGCACCGGTGCCGGGGGCTGCATGCCGGACGCCGCCGCCAGCCACAGCAACAACACCACGATATCGAACACGAACACGGCGTCGCCGCCGACGAACTGCATCAGCGCGCCGCCGATCAGCGAGCCGAAGAACGCGCCGAGAAACTGCACGCTGCTGTAAACGCCCATCGCCGTTCCCCTCGCGGCCAGCGGCGCGATGATGCTGATCAGCGCGGGTAATTTTGCTTCCAGCACGTTGAACGCGGTGAAGAACAGCAGCAGCGCCGCCGTCACCCCCCAAAGGCTTTGCTGCATGAACAGCAGCATGACCAGGGAAATCGCCGACAGTGCGATCGACAGCAGGAACACCTGCTTCACCTTACCCTTCCTTTCCGAGGCCACGATGAGCGGCAGCATCAGCACGAAGGCCGCCAGCATCACCGGCAGGTAGACCTTCCAGTGCTGAGACACCGGCAGATCGTCGGCCTGCAGCAGGAACGGCACCTGCATGAACACCGACATCAGAATCGCATGCACCGCAAAGATGCCGAAATCGAGGCGCAGCAGCTCCTTGTTGCGCAGCACCTTGCCAAATTGCTTCTTGTTCGCCTCGGCGTCGCTGTGGAAGCGCGTGATCGCCGGATCGGGAATCACGAAGCGCACCACCAGTAGGGCCAGCAGCGCCAGCACACCGGTCAACGCGAAGATGCCAGGCACGCCGAGCAGCCCGTCGAGCACCGGGGATAGCACCAGCGATAGCGAGAACGTGAAGCCGATGGTCATGCCGATCGCCGCCATCGCCTTGGTGCGCACCTCCTCGCGCGTGAGGTCGGCGGCCAGCGCCATCACCGCCGCGTTGATCGCGCCAGCGCCCTGGATGGCGCGCCCGGCGATCACCCAGTAGATGTTGTCCGCCGCCGCCGCGATGAAGCTGCCCAGCGCGAACACCACCAGGCCACCGTAAATGACCGCCTTGCGCCCGTAGCGATCGGACAGCCAGCCGGACGGAAGCTGCAATATCGCCTGGGTCAGGCCGTAAGCGCCGAGCGCGATGCCCATCAGCAGATGGCTCTCGCCGCCGGGCAGATGCTGCGAATACACCGCGAAAATCGGCAGGATGATGAACAGCCCCAGCATGCGCAGACCATAAATGCTCGCCAAGCCAAAACTGGCGCGACGCTCGGCCGGGGTCATGATATTTGAAACAGACATGGATGATTCTGGAAAACGCAAAAGTCGCGTATTCTAGCAGGTCATTATGTCTGCTGGCAGGTTTGAGCAAGAGCGGCTACGGGATAGCACGCAGGCTCCAAGCCGCAAACAACACTTATAATCGCGCCCACCTATGTCCGATCTTCTCTTCAAAACCCTCTTCCGCCTGCTTGCGCTGTTGCCGTTGGGCATGTTGCATGGCTTGGGTGCATTGCTCGGGCGACTGACTTACGCGGCCTCCGCGCAATATGCCGCGCGCACCCGTGAGAATTTGCGACAGTCCGGCTTGGCACCCGATACAGCCCGATACCGGAACACACTGTCCGCAACCATCGCGGAGGCGGGAAAAGGCCTGACAGAATTGGCATGGATCTGGGTGCGCCCCTATGACGAGGTGGTCGGCAAGGTACGCGAATGCATCGGGCTGGAGCACATCATCGCGGCGCAAGCGCGCGGCAAGGGCATCATCTTTCTCACGCCGCATCTGGGCTGTTTTGATATCTCCGCGCTGTATGCCGCGCGGCGCGTGCCGATTACCGTGCTGTATCGTCCGCCCAAGCTGGGCTTTCTGGAAGGCGTGATGCGTGGCGGACGCGAACGCGGCCAGGCCACGCTGGCGAAAGCCGATGTCGGCGGTGTGCGCTTGCTGTACAAGGCGCTCAAGCGCGGCGAAGCCATCGGTCTGTTGCCCGACCAGGTTCCCGGCCAGGGCGAAGGCGAGTGGGCGAATTTCTTCGGACGCCCCGCCTATACCATGACGCTGGCCGGACGCCTGGCGGAAAACAGCGGGGCGACGGTGCTGATCGCCTATTCCGAACGGTTGCCGCACGGCGAGGGTTATGTGATCCACGTCGATCCGCTGCCGCTGGATTTCGCCGCACCCGTGGCGCAGCAGATCAATGCGGCGCTGGAAGGCGCGATCCGGGCTTGCCCGGCGCAATATCTGTGGAGTTACAATCGCTACAAGATTCCACGGGGAGTATCCGCACCCACTCCCCACTCACCACTTTCCACTCCCGCATCATGATAACCAGGATCGGTGTTTTTTTAATGTGGCTGCTGCATTTCCTGCCGTTGCCGCTGCTGGCTAAAGTGGGCAATGCGCTGGGCCTGTTGCTGTACCGGTTGGCTGGAGAGCGGCGCATTGTTGCCGCCACCAACCTGCGGCTGTGTTTTCCGGCGTTGCCGGAGGCTGAACGCAGTACATTGGCAAGAAAGAATTTTCAGGCTTTCGCGCGCAGCTTCCTGGAGCGCGGCGTATTGTGGTGGTCTGAGCCGCAGCGTATCCGGCAACTGGTGCGCATCGTCGGGTATGAACATCTGCAAAAATTGGAAGGCCAGCCAGTGATCCTGCTGGTGCCGCATTTCGTCGCGCTGGATGTCGGCTGGTCCTGGCTCACGCAACAGCGCAATCTGGTCAGCGTGTATTCCAACCAGAAAGACCCTTATTTTCACCAGAAGCTGTTTGACGGGCGTTTGCGCTTCGGCGCTTCGCAGCTTTATTCGCGGCAGCAGGGTTTGCGCCCCATCGTCAAGGCAATGAACGCGGGCTTGCCGTTTTATTACCTGCCCGATCAGGACTTGGCGACCAAGGACGGTATTTTTGTGCCGTTCTTCGGCGTGCAGGCCGCCACGCTGACCACCGTGCCGCGCCTGGCCGAAATGGTCGGCGCCAAAGTCGTGCCGCTCACCACCAAGATACTTCCGGATGGTGCGGGCTATGAGTTACAGTTCTATCCGGCCTGGGAAAATTACCCGACCGGCGATGTGGCCGCAGACACGCGCCGCATGAACGAATTCATCGAGCAGCGCGTGCGCGAAATGCCGGAGCAATATTTCTGGTTGCATAAACGGTTCAAGACCAGACCTGAAGGCGAAGAAAAGTTTTATTAAACCCCCTCAATCCCCTTGTCAGGGGGAAGCCATCTCCTCCCCTGACAAGGGGAGGCCGGGAGGGGTTAGGAGGGATCAATGAAATATAAAGACCTGCGCGACTTCATCGCGCAACTGGAAAAGCTCGGCGAACTCAAACGCGTATCCGCGCCGGTTTCGCCGCATCTGGAAATGACCGAGATCTGCGATCGGGTGTTGCGCGCGCAAGGCCCGGCAATCCTGTTTGAAAGTCCGGTCGGCCACAACATGCCGGTCTTGGCCAACCTGTTCGGCACACCCCACCGCGTGGCGCTGGGCATGGGCGAAGAATCCACCGCCGCGTTGCGCGAAGTGGGCAAGTTGCTCGCCTATCTGAAGGAACCCGAACCGCCCAGAGGCTTGAAGGACGCCTGGGAAAAGTGGCCGATATTGAAGCAGGTGTTGACCATGTCGCCCAAGGTGCTGTCCGGCGCGCCCTGCCAGGACGTGGTGTGGGAAGGTGCCGATGTGGATCTGGGCAAACTGCCGATCCAGCACTGCTGGCCGGGTGATGTTGCGCCGCTGATCACCTGGGGGCTGGTGGTCACGCGCGGCCCGAACAAGCCGCGCCAAAATCTCGGCATCTACCGCCAGCAGGTGATCGGCCCGAACAAGGCCATCATGCGCTGGCTGGCGCATCGCGGCGGCGCACTGGATTTTCGCGACCACTGCGAAAAAAACCCGGGGCAGCCTTACCCCGTCGCGGTGGTGATCGGTGCCGACCCGGCCACGATTCTCGCCGCGGTCACGCCCGTACCGGACTCGCTATCCGAATACCAGTTCGCCGGATTGCTGCGCGGCAGCAAGACCGAACTGGTCAAATGTCTGGGCAGCGATTTGCAAGTGCCCGCTTCCGCCGAAATCATTCTGGAAGGCGTGATCCATCCCGGTGAGACCGCGCTGGAAGGACCGTATGGAGACCATACCGGCTATTACAACGAGCAGGACAAGTTTCCGGTATTCACCATCGAGCGCATCACCATGCGGCGCGACCCGATCTACCATTCCACCTACACCGGCAAACCGCCCGACGAACCGGCGATGCTGGGTGTGGCGCTGAACGAAGTGTTCGTGCCGCTGCTGCAAAAGCAATTTCCCGAGATCGTGGATTTTTATTTGCCGCCGGAAGGCTGCTCGTACCGCATGGCGGTGGTCAGCATCAAGAAACAATATGCCGGGCATGCCAAGCGCGTGATGTTCGGCATCTGGTCTTACTTGCGCCAGTTCATGTACACCAAGTTCATCATCGTGGTGGACGACGACGTGGCCATCCGCAACTGGCAGGAAGTGATCTGGGCGATCACCACGCGCGTCGATCCGGTGCGCGATACCCTGCTGGTGGACAAGACGCCGATCGACTATCTCGACTTCGCCAGCCCGGTATCCGGTCTGGGCGGCAAGATGGGGCTGGACGCCACCAACAAATGGCCGGGTGAAACGCAACGCGAATGGGGCACGCCGATCGTGATGGACGAGGCGGTGAAGCGGAGAGTGGATCAGATGTGGGGCGATTTGGGGTTGTAACGGTGACGTACGCCACGCTGCTTCTCATTCAATCCAGAAGCAGTTGCCCGCAGATTGCGCAGATTAACGCAGATTTTAAGAGGGCTGCAGATGAATACCAGATTGAGTCGGCAGTCTAGTTACTTGCTGTTTATCTGCGAAAATCTGCGCAATCTGCGGATGAAAACGGTTTTCAGATCAATACTGCCGTGCGGTTTTTGCGAGTTCCTGAAACAGGCATGGCCTGCTCCAGGAAAGCAATCAACGCTCCAGGTTTAATTCGATTTCTGTATTGTCGCCCTTGCGCACCGACACCTTCTCGGTGGACATCCTGTAGCCTTCCAGCTTCACGCTGATCGCATGCACGCCGGGTTCCATTTCCAGCCGCAATGGCGACATCCCGTAATACACGCCATCCAGATACACCTTGGCGCGCTGAGGATTGGTGTTCACCAGCAAAAGTCCTGTTGTGTCGCTGGCACGCGGTATATAGGCGGGCGGAGGAGCAGCTCCACCCGGTTGAGCGCCAACACGACCTGGCACAGGAGCTGCAGGAGCCACAGGCGCAGATTGGGCGGCGGGCGGAGCAACATAGACCGTCACACCGGGAACCGGTTTGGTGCCGGGGGTCAGGTTAAATAGCTCCGGGCGAGATGCCATCAGCGATGCGCTGACTGCCTCGATCGTTTTGTTGCAGGCGATGCGCAATATCTTGTGCATATAAGTGACCACATCGTCCTTGCTGTTACCTGAAACGCCGGCAAAGCGGTCATTCTTTTCCATGACGATTCCCGACCATACCACCTTGCCGGTAGCCACTTCTTTCAGGGTGGTCTCAATCGCGATATTGATTTCATCGCGTTCCTTGACGTTCAACGTCAAATCCTTGATGACGCCGGACACTTCAAACAGGGCATTGTTAGCACTGCTGCCTTCCAGCACATCGTAGCCTTCCGTGTCAAACCGCCTTTTGATGGCTGTCGTGACGATGGCCGAGACTTCCTGGTCAAGCAGCAACTGCTCCCCACTCACGCCGCTCACGCGCTGTGTGGCTATGCCCAGCAAGCGGGGGTTGTTCGACTTGCGCTGATCGATATATTTGCTGACGCGCAACGTGGCGGCGTACTTGATGAGAGGCCCAGTATTGCCACCGGTTCCTTTTTTCTCATCCGTGGCGCTAATCGCACTGTCGCTACCACCAATCCAGTCGGAAACCTGATCCTTTGCATCCTTGACGCTGGAACAACCGGCAATAGCGAACAACAGCACAAACAGCGCGGCATGCCGCAACAATCGACTCATTGATTTCACCTTAACAATTAAAATTATTCATGCGCATATTCCAAATATGCCGTGTTATTTTCCGGGCGAGGGAAGATAGCGGACCAGCTCGTTGAGCGCCCTCGTGTAAACCTCCCGCTTGAATTCGATTACGGCGTTGATATCCAGCCAATAATCGTTCCAGCGCCACGCATCGAACTCCGGATGCGGGCTGACACGCAGGCAGACATCACAATCACGACCGATCAGGCGCAACAAAAACCATATTTGTTTTTGCCCGCGATAACCGCCGCGCGACTCGCGCTTATTCCAGCACTTCGGAACCTCGTAGCGCATCCAGTCACGGGTGCGCCCGAGTATTTTTACATGCTCCGGCATCAAGCCGACTTCTTCGCGCAACTCGCGGTACATCGCCTGTTCGGGGGACTCGCCATGCTGTATGCCGCCTTGCGGAAATTGCCAAGCATGCTGCCGTACCCTCTTGCCCCAGAACACTTGATTCCTGTCATTCGTGATAATGATGCCGACATTCGGGCGATAGCCGTCTCTGTCGATCATTTTCCACTCTATATGGTTAATTTCAATGCGCGGATTCTTTCACATTTCCCATTTGTTGGGAAGCGGATATGTGACACTCATCGCTTCGAAGGCTATAAAATTCAAAATACGTATTGAGGTCGATCGGCAAGACAATATTATATGGAACTGCATTTTCCGGTGAAACACACAATGAAGCCAACCCCATAATGAAGCGCGGAGCACTGTTATTATTTACAGCACTTCTGTTGCTTTCCTCATGCAGCAGCGTATCGACCAGAAGCGTCATCTCCGCCGCTGCAAGCGGCAGCCCGGAAGCGGCGGCGCGCGCGCTGATCCAGCGCAAGAAACTCAGTTATATCCGCAACCCCATGCAACTGGCCAACGACCTGAAGAATGCGCAGCGCGATTTCGAACGATTGATGGATGTCTTGCGCGGCAATGCCGGAAAGAAATGGGGCAAGAAGGAAGCGCGATTGCCCAATCGCACCCACTATGTCAAATACACGCAGGGCTACCTGTCTCGCGCCATCGTGGATTTCGACCGTGGCGAAGTCACCGTCGAAACGCTGGATGAAAAAAATCCGGACAGCAGTCTGAGGAGCGCCATTGTCACCACGTTGCTCACCCCGGACGATCCGCGTGCGGTCGACCTGTTTTCGGATAGCTCGATCAAACTGACCGGCGAACGGGCACCCTATCTGTTGGGTCTGGTGCTCGACAACAAAGGGCGAACTATTGCCACACCGGAGCAAGCCGAACGTTTCGCCACCGGTATGCTCAATCTCGCACAGACACGCAGCATAAGCACCGATGCGGGCAGCAAGCAGGCACGCGTGGTGAAATTCCCCATGGTCAGCAATTTTTCCAGCAAACAGGCGGAAAAATACCGCCCGCTGGTGGAGAAATTTGCCAAAGTTTACGGTGTCAGCCCGAGCCTGGTATTCGCCATCATGCGCACCGAAAGCAACTTCAACCCATTCGCGGTCAGCTCCGCACCCGCCTACGGACTGATGCAACTGGTGCCCAGCAGCGGCGGGCGCGATGCCTATAAGCGCGCCAAAGGATCGAACGAAATGCCCAGCAAGCAATACCTGTTCAATGCGGAAAACAACATCGAACTGGGCGCGGCGTATTTAAGCGTGCTGGCTTTCGACGAACTGGATGAAGTGGCCGACCCGGCATCGCGCGAATACTGCGTCATTTCCGCCTATAACACCGGCCCGGGCAACGTACTGCGCACCTTTGGCGGTTCATCCAAACACCGCGATGCGGCGCTGGGCGAAATCAACAGCCTGAGCGCCCCCGCCGTATATAGCCAACTGCGCGAACGTCTACCCTATGCCGAAACACGCTTGTATTTGCAAAAAGTGGTAGGGTTCAGGAAACAGTTTGTCTCGGTCAACTGAGCCGCCTGATTCGTAGGGTGCGTCCCACGCACCAGATATTTTCAATTGCACCCGTGTCGCGCCACAGCAGCAGGCCGGTTTTTTCCATTACAATCGCGCCATGCCTGAATTCCACGCCCTGGTTCCCGCCGCCGGTTTCGGCGCGCGCATGGGACATGAGTTGCCCAAACAATACCTGCCGCTGGCCGGGCAGCCGCTGATTTTCCATGCGCTGAACACGCTGTGTGCCTGCCCGGAGATCGCCACGGTGTTCGTGGTGCTGGCGCCCGGTGACACGCTGTTCCACACCTACGACTGGGCGCGCTTCGGCGACAAGTTGCAGCCGCTGTTTTGCGGCGGTGAGCGGCGCGCGGAGAGCGTGCTGAACGGTTTGCTGGCTTCCGAGCTGGAGCCGGACGACTGGGTGCTGGTGCATGATGCGGCGCGCCCCTGCCTGACGCAGGCGCACTTGGCCAAGCTGATCGCCGAACTGCGCGACGACGAGGTGGGTGGCATCCTCGCCGTGCCGGTCGCCGATACGCTGAAGCGCGCCGATGAGGGGCAGCGCATCACCCGCACCGAAGAGCGCGCCGGATTGTGGCAGGCGCAGACGCCGCAGATGTTCCGTGCCGGGCTGCTCGCGCAGGCGCTGCAGCAGTGCAGCCATGTCACCGACGAGGCATCGGCGGTCGAGGCATTGGGGCTGCGGCCAAAACTGGTGTTGGGCGAGTCGAGCAATTTCAAGGTAACCTATCCGCAGGATTTGCTGCTGGCGGAGTTGCTGTTGGCAGAAACAGCTTGTAGCCGGTAGCTCACAAAAGGAAAATAAAATGAGAATCGGACAAGGCTTCGACGTCCACCAACTGGTAGAGGGGCGAAAACTCATCATCGGCGGCGTGGAGATTCCACACGACAAGGGGCTGCTCGGCCATTCCGATGCGGACGTGCTGCTGCATGCGATCACCGACGCGCTGCTCGGTGCGGCGGCGCTCGGCGACCTCGGCAGGCATTTCGCCGATAGCGACGCAAAGTTCAAGGATATCGACAGCCGCATCCTGCTGCGCGAGGCGCTGCATCTGGTGCGCGAGCAGGGCTATCGTGTCGGTAACGTCGATGCGACCATCATCGCGCAGGCGCCGAAAATGGCGCCGCATATCCCGCAGATGGTGGCGCATATCGCCGCCGATCTGCGCGTGGAGAGGAATGCCGTCAACGTGAAGGCGACCACCACCGAGCAACTGGGATTCAGCGGGCGCGGTGAAGGAATCGCGGCGCAGGCGGTGGTATTGCTGTTGGCGGATTGAAAAAAGAAAACAAATGTCCACGAAAGGCACGAAAAATCACGAACGAGAACAAACTCATTCGGGATATTCAACAGGAAAACAGCTTGACCGACTCAACCAGTTGTTTTTTTTCGTGCCTTTCGTGTTTTTCGTGGACAAAAAGATTTTTCAATGAAGATTCTTGCTCTGGAAACTTCCACCGAATATTGCTCGGTTGCGCTGTGGCAGGACGGCGCGGTTATGGAGCGCAGCGGTTTGGCCGTCCAGAAACACTCCGAAATGCTGATTGCGATGCTGGATGCACTGCTCAAGGATGCAGGACTCCGGATCAAGGATATGGATGGCATCGCGTTCGGGATGGGGCCGGGGTCGTTCACCGGGGTGCGCATCGCCTGTGGTGCAACGCAGGGCTTGGCACTCGGCGCAAATCTGCCGGTGGCTGGTATCTGCACCTTGCAAGCGCTGGCCGAGGCTTCCGGCAAGCCGCGCGTGATCGCGGCGCTGGATGCGCGCATGGGCGAGATATACCATGCCGCATATGAAAAACAGGATGGCGCATGGGTGACAGTGAGCGAACCGCGTTTGTGCAAACCGGAAGAGGCGCCGCCGGTTTCGGGCAGCGGCTGGTTCGGTGCGGGCAGCGGTTTTGCCATGTACGACAAAGCGTTGAGCGAGCGCTACGCCGGGCAGTTGCAAGGTGTGGATGGCGCCGCCGTGCCGCAAGCTGCCGCGATTGCCGTGCTCGGCGCCGCACAATTCGCGCAGGGGCTTGGCAGAGATGCGGCGGATGCCCTGCCGCTGTATTTGCGCGATAAGGTAGCGCTGAAGACCCATGAGCGTGAAGCGTCCCGGTCATCATGAGGTTGCGCGCAATGACGCAGGACGACGTGGATGCGGTACTCGCCATCGAACAGTCCGTGCAACGCTTTCCGTGGACGCGCGGCAATTTTGTCGATGCGCTGAACAGCGGTTATCTGTGCTGCCTGGATGAAACGAAAGAAGAAGGTATTCGCGGTTACGCGATATTGATGCCGGCGGTGGATGAGGCGGAACTCCTGACGATCGGCGTGGCGGCAGCACGGCAGCGCAAGGGGCTGGGGCGCGCGATGTTGTCGGAGATGCTGGACATGGCGCGTACAAGGCAGTTGCGGCGCGTGTTTCTCGAGGTGCGCCCGTCCAATGTGGCCGCAATTTCCTTGTACCGCAGCGTGGGTTTCAGCGAGATCGGCGTGCGGCGCGGCTATTACCGTGATGCGGGCAGCAGCGAGGATGCCGTTACGATGGCGTGCGAGTTGGCTCAACATTCCTCTCTCCCGCTTGCGGGAGAGAGGCCAGGAGAGAGGGTGAATGGATAGGAACGAGGCGATGCTGCGAGAGTTGAACCTGTACCCGCAATGGGTGCGGCGGAATCCGCCTGTGCCGGCTGCGGAGGATGTAGGTCGGGTTTCAACCCGACAAGCCTATCCTGAGCAGGCTGCCAGTAACGTGTCGCGGAATGCGGGTATGGAGCAACGTGAAAGCGAAGTTTCTACCCCCACCCTAACCCTGAGTGAAACAACTAGCCATTCGACTAAGCTGAAAGAAACCTCAGCTAAGTCGCTGGTTATCCCCCTGCAAGGGGGAGGGGATGTTGCGCTTGGCGAATTATCGGAAGCAAATGTGACTGGCGAGATTGGTAACCTCAATTGGCCCGAGTTAAAACAAAAAGTACGCGATTGCACCGCCTGCAAGCTGCGCGCCGGTTGCACGCAGACGGTGTTCGGCGTCGGCGACGAAAAGGCGGAATGGCTATTTGTCGGCGAAGGGCCGGGCGCGGACGAAGACGCGCGGGGCGAACCGTTCGTCGGGCAGGCGGGCAAGCTGCTCGACAACATGCTGTTGTCGATCAAGCTCGGGCGCGGAAAAAACGTATACATCGCCAACATCGTCAAGTGCCGTCCGCCCAACAACCGCACGCCGGAAGCGGGCGAGGTCGCGACCTGCCTGCCATACCTGCAACGCCAGATCGAATTGATCAAACCCAAACTCATCGTCGCGCTCGGCAAGACCGCCGCCACCGCCTTGCTGGGGCGCGATGCGACGCTGGGCTCGTTGCGCGGTGTATTGCACGAATACCGTGGCGTACCGCTGCTCGTCACCTATCACCCCGCCTACCTGCTGCGCAGCCCGATGGAGAAGGTCAAGGCGTGGCAGGATTTGTGCCTGGCAACGGATATAATGCAGAAATTGCAGGGCACGGCGTAGCGACACCTCTCTTGTGCCCTGTCAGGCAAACACCGACAACAAATTTCCCTGTTTCCTACGCTACAATCAGGCAAATACCTATAGTATATTTCGCATGCAATGAGCTATTGTCATCCGGCGGGGGGTTTCCCCGCTTTTTGATACGGAGATAGTCACATGGCAACGGGCACAGTTAAATGGTTTAATGACGCAAAGGGTTTTGGTTTTATCACCCCCGATAATGGTAGCGATGATTTGTTCGCGCACTTTTCCGCGATCAACATGAGCGGTTTCAAGTCCCTCAAAGAGGGCCAGAAAGTGACCTTTGAAGTGACGCAAGGCCCCAAGGGCAAACAGGCATCCAACATTCAGGCTCCTTAGAGTTGTTGTCGGGGGGCAAGAAGCACGGAGTATCGCGCCTCCGGCATATATTCCGGATGGTGTGGGGCAGCATCCCGCACCGTCCTCGTTGATTCCGAACCGTTCATCTCGCACCATAAGATTAAATTGAGTACGCCCCAGTATCTCATCACGTTCGTCCATAACCTGAAACAACGGCTTGTCGAAGCGCAGCCCAAGCGCGGCGATCCTTCCGCCTATGTGATCGTGTTCGCGCTGATGGGGGTCGCCCTGCTGGCGCGGCTGGCGATGGCTCCGGTGGATGCGGGGTTGCAGTACGTGACCTTCTTTCCGGCTGTCACGCTTTCCGTGGTGATAGGCGGATTCTGGCCGGGAATATTCGCGACGTTCATCGGTTTGTCGCTGGCCACGTATTTTTTCACCCCGCCGTTTTATTCTTTTTCCAGCGCTGCCTTGCAGGCGAGTTTCTGGTCGAACATGGTGTTCCTGCTGGACGGGGTCATCGTGTGCGCCTCCATCGAGGGTATGCATCGTTACCGTGCCAAATACGCCGCAGAATTAAAGGAGGCGCAATACCAGGAGGCGCGCGTGGCGGCGATCAACAAATCGCTGGATGAATTTACCTATATCGCCGCACACGACCTCAAGGAGCCGCTGCGCGGCATACATAACTACGCCAGCATTCTCAAGGAAGACTGCGCCGCCCAACTGGATGAGACTGGCCGGCAATACATAGGCAGCATCCAGCGGCTGGCCGGACGGCTATCTACCCTGATTGACAGCCTGATGGCCTACTCCCGTCTGGGCGCCTCGGAGCTGGTCAAGAATACGGTTGATGTGGATGCCGTCGTCGATGCGGTGGCGGAAGACTTGAGCCGTTTATGGACGAAAGAAGGCATCGAGTTGCGCCGCATCGGTCGCCTGGGTACGGTACAGGGCGATGCCGCGCGCATCGGCGAGGTGTTCCAGAACCTGTTTTCCAACGCGGCGAAATATAACGACAAGCCCCGGAAATGGATCGAGGTCGGCTGCGACCGGAGCGGCGCCCGGCCGGTTTTCTATGTGCGCGATAATGGCATCGGCATTCCGCAGCAGCATCACGACAACGTTTTCCGGATATTCAAACGGCTGCATGAGCAAAACAAATACGGCGGGGGCACCGGTGCCGGCCTGACCATCGCCAGGAAAATCGTCGAGCGTTACGGCGGCCGCATCTGGCTGGAATCCTCCCCCGGAGAAGGGACAACTTTTTATTTTACTTTTAGTGATAACGCATAGCGCATGTGATGCGCATCATCGTTTATGCAAAACCTGTTTGGCGGTAAATACAATCTGTTGGCTGTTATCCTGGGGGCGGTGGTTCTGCTGGCCGGAGCGCTGCTGTATGGCCAATATGGGCGAGCCAAACCCGGCATAAAAATCGGCGTGCTGCACTCGCTCAGCGGCGCGATGGCGGCGAGCGAAGCACCGCTGGTGGATGCGGTGCGGCTGGCGGTCGAAGAAACCAATGAGTCGGGCGGATTAAATGGCCAGCAGATCGAGATGATCGTTGCCGACTGCCGTTCCGATGACGCCTACTGCGCGCAGCAGGCGGAGAAACTCATCACTCGGGATGGTGCGCAAGCCCTGTTCGGCTGCCGGACATCGTCCTGCCGCAAGGCGGTCAAAGCCATCGTCGAAAAGCATCATCACCTGCTGTTCTATCCGCTGCAACATGAAGGGCTGGAGCAATCGCCCGATATCATTTACACCGGCGCGACGCCCAACCAGCAAATCATCCCGATGGCGTTATGGGCGTTGCAGCAGAAGGGCAAGCGCTTTTACCTGATCGGTTCGGATGATATTTTTCCGCGTACCGCGAATCTGATGGTCAAGGACGTGTTGCTTGCCAAAGGCGGGCAGTTGCTGGGTGAACGGTATATTCCGTTGGGGGCTGGCGATATGGCTGCGGTGGTGCAGGAGATTGCCGCGCAGCACCCCGATTTTGTCTTGAACACGCTGCATGGCGACAGCAATCTGCACTTTTTTCGCGCGTTGCATGAAGCGGGTATCAGCGCGGAAAAAACGCCGGTGTTTTCCACCAGCATTGCCGAAGCGGAAGTGGCGGCGATCGGGGCTGGCCTGGTGGCTGGGCAATACGCAGCGCGGAATTATTTCCAGAGTCTGGATAACGCGGAGAACAAGGCCTTTGTTGAACGATTCAAGCAGCGCTTCGGCAGGGAGCGTGTGCTGGACGACCCGATGGAGGCGGCTTACATCGGAGTGAAGCTGTGGGCAAACAGCGTCCGCAACAGCGAAACAGCGGACTTGACGCTGGTGAAGAACTCACTTGTGCAGCAAAGTATGGCCGCGCCGCAGGGTATTGTGGCGGTTGACTTCGATACCAGACATCTCTGGAAAACCGTTCGTATCGGCCGGGCGCGCCCCGACGGACAATTCGATATTGTCTGGCAGTCGGAAGCTGCCGTGCATCCGGAGCCCTTTCATTTTTATCACAGCCGCCAGGAATGGTTTGCCGTGCAACGCGCTTTGACGGGGGCGGCGCCATGAAATATGCCTCGCTCACTTACCGTCTGGTGCTATGGTTTATCCTTGTTGCGTTGCTGCCGCTGCTTTTGTTTGGCTACTTGAGCCTGCAGCAGAACGAAGCCGCGCTGCGCGCCGAAACGCTGGCGCGGATGTCGCGACTTGCGGACAAAAAGACGATGGAGATCAAATCCTATCTGGCCGAGCGCGCCCAGGATGTGCAGATGCTGGCACGCGGCGCACAGGTAGAGCAGGCCATGTCCGGCTTGTTGCGCGCCTACTGGCAATATGGATCTGATTCTGCGGAATACCGGGCAGTGGGCAAGCAGTTCCGCGACCACTTTGCCGCCTATATCGACGAGAGCGCACTGTTTTACGATATGTTCCTGATTACGCCGCAGGGCGAAATCATCTATACCGACAAACACGAAGCGGACTTCGCCACCAACCTGCTCGACGGGCCGTACCGCGATTCGCAACTGGCCAAGACATTCCGCGAATCCAGCCTGACTTTTGAAAGCAGTTTTTCCAGTTTTGCAATTTACGCGCCTTCCGGCGCGCCAGCCGCTTTCGTTGCCGCCCCCATCATTCACGGCGGCGTGTTTCGCGGTGTGATTGCCTTTCAGCTCAGCACCGAGAATATCTACCGGGTGGCGATGGTAACCAGCGGGCTGGGCGTGACCGGTGAAACTGTGCTGGCCAAACTGACGGGCGCCGACGAAGCCTTGTTTGTCGCACCGCTCAGGCATGACCCGAATGCAGCTTTGAAGCGCAAGATAGATTTAAACAGGATGGCCACCCCAATGCGCCACGCATTGGCCGGTCGGTATGGTAATGGGGTGGCAATTGACTATAGCGGCAGGCAAGTGGTCGCCGCCTGGCGCTACCTGCCGGAATTGCGCTGGGGGATGGTGGTAAAGATGGATGCCGACGAAGTCTTCGCGCCCATCTACCAACAACGAAAAACCCTGCTGCAGGCGTTGCTGGCATTGGTGCTGTTGGCTGGTGCGGTTGCGTTCTATTTTGGCCGGCGGATGATCGCACCGCTCAAGGCCTTCGCGTTCACCGCAAATGAGATTGCCCAAGGCGACCTGGGCAAACGTGTTGCCGAAACCGGTGTTGATGAAGTCGGTGCGCTGGGGCGCGCATTCAACCGCATGACCGAAAACCTGCAAGCGCTGTATCGCACGCTGGAAGACCGCATCGAAGAGCGCACCCGCGAGCTGCATGTTACCAATAAGCAGTTGCAGCGCAACGAGCACAGCCTGAAAGAAGCGCAGCGCATCGCCCACCTGGGCAATTGGGATCTCGATCTTGTCACGAATGCGCTGACCTGGTCGGATGAGATATATCGCATCTTCGAGATCGACCCGGAAAAGTTTGGCGCATCCTACGATGCTTTCCTGAATGCGATTCACCCGGATGATCGCGATCTGGTGAATAATGCCTACGCCGAATCGGTCAAAAACAGGACGCACTACGATATGGTGCACCGGCTGCTGATGAAGGACGGGCGCGTGAAATATGTGAATGAAATAGGCGAAACGTATTACGGCGGGGACGGCAAGCCGTTGCACTCGTTCGGCATCGTACACGACATCACGGAGCGCAAGCAGGTCGAGGCGCAACTGGCTGAATCCGTGTCGTCACTGAAGACTATCAACAAGTCGCTGGATGAATTCACCTATATCGCCGCGCACGACCTCAAGGAGCCGCTGCGCGGCATCCACAACTACACCAGCTTTCTCAAGGAAGATTGCGGCGACCGGCTGGGTGATGATGCGCAACAATACATCAACAGCATCCAGCGGTTGGCCGAACGGCTATCCACTTTGATCGACCGCTTGTTGGCCTACTCCCGCCTGGGCAGCGGTAAACTTGCCAAGGCGCCAGTTGATGTGGATGCGGTGGTCGATGCCGTCGCGGAAGACCTGAGCAATTTCTGGAGGGCTCAGGCGCAAGGCGGGATGGGCATCGAGCTGCGCCGCAATGGCCGCTTGGGCACGGTGCAGGGTGATGCCATCCGTATCGGGGAAGTGTTCCAGAACCTGATTTCCAACGCGGCGAAATACAACGACAAGCCGTCGAAATGGATCGAGATCGGCTGCGGCCGCAGCGGCGCCACTCCGGTGTATTATGTGCGCGACAACGGCATCGGCATCATGTCGCATCATCTGGACAGCGTGTTCCGGATATTCAAACGGCTGCACGAGCAGAACAAGTATGGCGGCGGCACCGGAGCCGGCCTTACAATTACCAAAAAAATAATCGAACTCCACGGTGGCCGCATCTGGCTGGAGTCCACCCCCGGAGAAGGGACAACATTTTATTTTACTTTGAGCGAGGATACATAATGCCGGAAAGAGAATCTCAAACTATTCTGATCGTCGAGGACAGCGACGACGATTACATGGCTACGGTGCGCGCCTTCAAGAAGGCCAATTTGATCAACCCTGTCCAGCGTTGTACCAACGGCGACCAGTCGATTGATTATCTGTTGCAGCGCGGGGAATTTTCCGCCCTTGGCAAAGCTCCCCGACCAAGCATTATCCTGCTCGACCTGAACCTGCCGGGCACAGATGGCAGGGAAGTGCTGCGCATGATCAAGACCGACCCGAATCTGCAGAAGATTCCCGTCGTCGTCCTGACGACTTCCAGTGCCGAGCAGGACATCGAGCAGTGCTACGCCGCCGGCGCGAACTCCTATGTGCAGAAGCCCGTGGATCTGGTCGGGTTCATCCAGTCAATTGCGCGGCTCACGGACTACTGGTTCAATGTATCCATCCTGCCGAAGCACATCAAATGACGGAGCGCGGCATACGAGAAACTTTTGTCCGGGCACCCGAATGACCGCAACCATCCTTGTTATCGACGACAGTGAAGACGACCAGCGTCTCTACCGGCGCGCTTTCAAGGATTTTGACTGTACCCTGGAGATGGTTTCGACAGCGCGGGCCGGGTTGGCGCGTATCGCCGATGCCAGCCCCGATTCGAAGCGCCCCGACCTGATCCTGCTCGATTACAACCTGCCGGATATGGATGGGCTCAGCTTCATAAAGAGACTGGTTGAATGCACGGATGTTCCCCCCATCCCCATCCCCATCCCCATCCCCATCCCCATCCCCATCCCCATCCCCATCCCCATCGTCATGCTGACCGGGGAAGACAACGCGGCGCTGGCCGTCGAGGCGATGAAGCATGGCATCTATGATTATCTCGTCAAGGATACCGGGGGGCGATACCTGAAGCTGCTGCCGGGTGTGGCCGGGCGCGTTTTGGCCGCCCATGCGCAACGTGAACAGATCCGGCAGATGCGGCAGGAAACCGAGACGCTGCTGCGCCGCAATCAGGCATTGATGCAAAACTCCATGGATGGCATACACATCATGGATATGCAAGGCAATATCGTGGAGGCCAATGACGCTTTCTGCAGGATGCTGGGTTACACCCGGGAAGAGATGGCCCGCCTCAACGTGGCTGATTGGGATGCGCGATGGTCGGCTGAGGAATTGCGGGAGCGCTTCAAGTGGCTCATCGGCAAAAACGAAAGGTTCGAGACCGTGCACCGCCGCAAGGACGGGTCGCTGCTCGATGTCGAAATCAGCACCTCCGGTATAGAGGTCGAAGGGCAATATTTCCTGTATGCCGCCAGCCGCGATATCACCGAACGCAAGAAAGCCGAAGCGATGCTGAAGCAGCACAAGGTGGTGATCGATACCTCGATAGACGGCTTCTGGGTAACCGATATGAGGGGATATTTGCGGGAAGCCAATGAGGCGTATGCAAAAATGTCCGGCTATACGGTGGAGGAGCTGGTCAACATGCACATCAGCCAACTGGAGGCGATAGAGCTGGAACCGGAAGATGTCCAGGCGCATATCGCAAAAGTGGTTGCGCAAGGTTATGACCGGTTCGAGACCCGCCATCGCCACAGGGATGGGCATGAAATTGATATCGAGGTGTCTGCCACCTATATGGCGGAGCCGGAGCAGCTTTTTGTTTTTTGCCGCGACATCACCGGGCGCAAGAAGACAGAGGAAGCAAAATTGCGGGAAAGCGATTTGCGTTTCCGTGGCACACTGGAGCAGGTCGGGGTAGGTATCGTTCATGCTTCGCTGGATGGTTATTTCAAGCAGATCAATCAGAAATTCTGCGAAATCGTCGGCTATGCCCGCGACGAGCTGATCCATAAGGATTTTCGGCACATTATTTTTCCCGACGACCTGGACGAACACATTCATTACATCCAGAAACTGCTCGCGGGCGAAATCCCCGTCTTTTCCATGGAAAAGCGCTACGTGCGCAAAGACCGGAGCCTGGTGTGGGTCAATCTGACCGTTTCCCTGTTGCGCGATGCCGGCGGCACGCCCACCCATACCATCGGGGTCATCGAGGACATCACCGAGCGCAAGCGGGCGGAAGTAGTGGTGCAACAATTCGGCAGCTTGCTGCAAGGTTCATTCAACGAAATATACATGTTCGATGCCGAATCCCTGCATTTCATCCTGACCAGCGCGGGCGCGGAGAAAAACCTGGGTTACTCGGAAGATGAAATGAACCTGCTCACCCCGCCGGATATTGAACCATTATTTACGCGGGAGAGCTTCGGGCAGTTGGTTGCCCCGCTCTGGAACGATGCCCGGCGATCACTATTCTTCGAGACCGTTCAGCGGCGCAAGGATGGCACGACTTATCCGGTGGAAGTGAGCCTGCAGCTCATGCAGAATGACCATCCTACATTTCTGGCGGTCGTTCAGGACATCACCGAGCGCAAGCAGGCCGAGATCAAGTTGCGCAAATTTGCGGAGAAAATTGAAGACCTGTACAACAACGCTCCTTGCGGTTACCACTCGCTGGACAAGGACGGCGTCATCCTCATGATGAACGACACCGAACTCATGTGGCTGGGTTATACACAGGATGAAGTGATCGGGAAAATAAAGTGGACGGATTTGCTTTCGCCTGCGGGCGTCCAGGTTTTTCGGGAGACTTTCCCGAAGCTGATCGAGCAGGGATTTGCCAGCGACATTGAAATCGACCTGGCCCGCAAGGATGGCACGATATTTACCGCGCTCATCAATGCGACGGCCATTTATGACCCGGACGGCAATTTCGTGATGAGCCGCTCAACATTGGCCGATATCACCGGGCGCAAACAGATAGAACAGCGGCTGCACGACCTCGCCGCACACATCCAGTCCGTGCGCGAGGAAGAAAAGGCCGGTATCGCGCGCGAAATCCACGATGATATGGGCGGCACGCTGACTGCCCTGAAAATAGAAACCTACTGGCTAAAAACCGAGTTGCCAACGTGCAGGGACACGGCACCGCTTTTAAATCGCATCGGGGATATGTCGCAATTAATCGACAAGGCGATGGGCGTCATGCGCAACATCATTACCGGGCTGCGCCCGACCATACTCGACGACCTTGGCCTGCTGGCGGCGCTCGAATGGCAAGCCGCGCAATTTCATAAACATACCGGCATCGAATGCCGGGTAAACTGCGTCTGCGTTGAGGATGATGAGTGCGCGACAAAACTCGACAAGGCGCGCTCGATAGCGCTGTTCCGCATCGTGCAGGAGGCGCTCAACAATGTGGCGAAGCATTCCGGCGCATCGTGGGTGGAAATCGAGTTTCACCAGAGCAACGAAGAGGTGGTCATGTCGGTCATCGACAATGGGCGCGGCATGGCGGAAAAACGCCCGGAAACCCGGAAACCAGATGTTTCAATACCCTATGGCATACTCGGCATGTGCGAGCGCGTCGATCAACTGGGCGGTAAAATCAGCTTCGACACTCCGCCCGGCGGCGGGGTTTGCGTGACGGTGATATTGCCGCTGTCCGATAACGATGAGGAGACAGCATGATCCGTATTATGATTGCCGACGACCACGCCATCGTGCGCCAGGGGCTGGCGCAAATCCTGCAAACAAGCGGGGAGATGAAAATTGCGGCAAGCTGCACCAACGGCATCGATGCCCTGAACTGGCTCCGTAAAAACGACTGCGATGTGGCGCTGATCGATATTTCCATGCCCGGCATGAGCGGCATCGACTTGCTCAAACAGGTGCGGAAGGAAAAACCGAAGCTGCCGGTGCTGATCCTCAGCGCCTACCCCGAAGACCAGTATGCCGTGCGCCTCATCAAGGCGGGAGCAAGTGGTTATCTGAACAAGGAATGTGCGCCGGGAGAGGTGGTGGCTGCGGTGCAAAGCGTGCTGAATGGGCATAGGTATATTACTCTGGCGGTATCCGAGATGCTCGCCAGCGAAATCAGCACACCGGATGGAAAACTCCCGCATGAAACCCTGTCGAACCGCGAATACCAGATCTTTATGCTGCTCGCCTCTGCCAAGACTGTCGCGGAAATTGCCGATACACTGAAATTGAGCCCTAAAACCATCAGCACCTACCGCAGCCGCATCATGGAAAAAATGCACCTGCACAACAACGCGCAACTGATGCGCTATGCCGTCGAAAACCATCTCGTGCAATAACCGCTAACTTGTAGGATGCGGTGACGAAGGAACCGCATCGTTCGCGAGTGCAACAAGTGCTTTTCACGTTTGCCCTTTCTCCCGCTTGCGGGGGAAAGTTGGATAGGGGGCATGATGCGGTTCGTGCCTCACCACATCCTACGGAGCTGGATTCCCGCTTTCGCGGGAACGACGGCTTAATGGATTATCCGGGTTTAAAAAGGCTGTCTGGCTCCGCTTAATCCGTTTTGGTATCAGCAAGATACCTGCCATTCTTCCCGTAGCATCTCGCGCCCCATCAGACAAACGCTGACAAAAAATTCCCCTGCTCCCTACACCATAATCAGACAAGCACCGATACATATTCCATGTGCAAGGGAATATCGTTCGACCTCGGATTTTGCGCGCCAAAATTTTGCAAGCCGAAGCGGCGCGACGAAGGCGTTGCCGAGCCTCATGGCGGGAAATTTCAAGGAGGGCATGATGAGCATGGCGTGGACAGAACAGTTGAGTGTCGGCAATGCGGTTATCGATTCCGAGCATAAAAACCTGATGAGCCTGGTCAACGACATAGATTTTTTGGCTAAAGGGAAGGACAGTTTTGAATTGTCACGGGTGCTTAAACTGTTCAATGGCTGCATGAACCGCCATCAAATAACTGAGGAGCAGTTTGCGCAGGCGCTCAACTTTCCTTTCGGCCTGCACAAGCTGGCTCATCAAAATATACAGACAGCAATTGATCTCACAGAATATGAGCTGAAGAAAAATAGCATAGCGCCGACTATATTCGTGACGGGGCATTACCCAAAATTTTTGCGGGATTGGCTGATCAAACACATCACCGAGGAAGACATGCTGATGAAACCAGTGCTGCAAACCTGTCCTTACGACTTCAATATTGGCGAAGCGTATGCGTGGATTCATGCTGGCCGCACGGGCAATAAAATTGCCGCCTTGCACAGACCCGGCAGATGAAATACGCAAAAGATCATTTTGTAATAAACCGATAACTGGAGAATACGCCATGGCTCAGCCCCTGCAAAACTATCCATCTGTGGCATCAACCGGCAGCGCAAACGAATGGCTGATTTTTTCTTTGACCGCTTCTAACGATCCATTACCGGCACATCAAGATGCCTTTGTAGAGAGTGCTGCGCTCACAAGCCAGCCGGAAGCGGGCGGCTGCGCCGGGCAGTTATACGGTATCAGCGATTGGGCAACCAGGATAATCGGGGTGACACGGGATGATTGGGTCAAGCATGGCTATTACCGCCAGAGACAGAGAGGTTCCCAAAAGCGGAGCAAACCACTAATTTTTTAAATGGGGGTCCGATATGAGCCAAGGTGAAATGACAATGCGTGCGGATGCGGATGCCTGGTTATGGATGTCGCCGCTGGCGAGCGGTGGCGCGGGAGTTGCCGCATTGCTTGGGGTGTCCTTACTGGGCGGCGCTGGTGTGCAATTTGCCCTCGCGGTGGCGGTGTTTGCCGCGCTCTGTGCCTGGGGCAGCGCGTACCGCCAGCGTGCCGCGCTGGCGCAGCTGGTACGGCAGGCTGAGGTTTTGCTGGAGCAGGCACAGCAGGCGCTACGGCAACAAAGCGGCATCATCGGCCTGGAACAAATCTGCGACAAGGCAGCGCCGATCTGGATGAAGCAAATCGAGACCGCGCGCAGCCAGACCGAAGAGGGCATCACCGAGGTGGCGGCGCGCTTTGCCGCTATCGTCGATCGCCTGCAGGCCTCGGCAACCGCTTCGCAACAGGCAGCGGGCGACGGTGATGGCACGGAAGGTGGCCGCGTGGTATCGGTGCTGTCGCGTAGCGAGGCCGATCTGGTCGCCGTCAACCGTTCGATGGACACGGCGCGGCACGAGCGCGCGGCAATGGTCCGGGACGTGAGCGAATTGGTCGCTTATACCGCCGACTTGAAAAAAATGGCAACGGATGTGGAAGAGATCGCTTCGCAGACCAATTTGCTGGCGCTCAATGCGGCCATCGAGGCGGCGCGCGCCGGTGAGACCGGGCGAGGTTTTGCGGTGGTGGCGGACGAAGTGCGCAAACTGTCCACCCTGTCCAGCCTGACCGGCAAGAAAATGGCCGAGAAGGTCAATATCATCAACAAGGCGATCACGGCGGTCATCGGCGCCGCAGAAAGATTCAGTGAGGAAGATACGCGCTCGGTGGCCGAAGCGGAAAAAACCATCCACAGGGTATTGGGCAATTTCAAGGAAGTCGCCAGCGGGCTGACCGAATCTTCCGGGATCTTGCGCCGCGAAAGCGAGGGTATCCGCGTGGAGATCTCCGATACGCTGGTTTACCTCCAGTTCCAGGACCGGGTCAGCCAGATACTGGCGCACGTGCGCGACAATCTCGACGGGTTGCACGCCCGCCTCAAACAATATTCCGCCGAACGCAGCGGCGGCGGCTCACCGGCCATTGACGCCGATGCATGGTTGAACGAAATGGCGCTGGGCTACACCACCGCCGAGCAGCGGCGCAACCACCGCGATGACAAGGCGGGCGCGGCCGCCACGCCAGATGCAATGCAGAGCGCGACGGAAATCACTTTTTTTTAGGGGAACGACATGACCAAGACCGTACTTATCGTGGATGACTCAGACTCGTTACGGCAAATCGTCGGCATCGTACTGAGGAAAGCAGGGTATGAACTGATCGAGGCGGTTGATGGTGGTGATGCGCTGAGCAAATTGAAGGGACGGAATGTGCATCTCATTATCAGCGATGTCAACATGCCCAACATGGACGGCATCACCTTTGTGAAAAATGTGAAGAACCTGATGAATCACAAGTTCACTCCGATCGTCATGCTTTCTTCAACCCCCCTCGACGCCTCGCGCAAAGAGGTGCGGGAAGCGGGTGTCAAGGCGTGGATGACGAAACCGTTTGGCACGGGCAAATTGCTGGACATGGTTTCTCGCTTTGTTCTGCCGTAAACGGATTTGGATTTTTGAAAAATATTTTGTTGGAGGAATGAAAAATGGCTAAAACTGTGATGGTTGTGGACGATTCCGCTTCACTGCGTCAGGTGGTCGGCATCGCGCTGCGCGGCGCGGGATACGAGGTGATCGAAGGCTGCGACGGCAAGGACGCGCTGACCAAGCTGACCGGCCAGAAAGTACATCTCGTCATCAGCGACGTCAACATGCCCAACATGGACGGCATCACTTTCGTGAAGAACCTGAAGCAGATGCCCGCCTACAAATTCACCCCGGTGATCATGCTGACCACCGAGTCGCAGGAAGGAAAGAAGCAGGAAGGCCAGGCAGCGGGGGCAAAAGCCTGGGTAGTCAAACCGTTCATGCCCGCGCAAATGCTGGCGGCGGTGGCCAAGCTGGTGATGCCGTGAACACTCCCCCTCTCCCGCCAGCGGGAGAGGGGATTGAAAGACGATGTAACTTAATTTCAGCGAAAGGGAGAACATCATGACTATCAGCATCGAAACCAGCAATGGTG
>JBAQCT010000021.1:0-11898 GCA_049294375.1 Gallionella sp.
ACCTTTTGCATGGCGGGATAAAATCAAAACAACTATGATACGCACATATTAATCTTGAGGAACGCACCATGAAAGCACCCATCCGCATCACCATCACCGGAGCCGCCGGACAAATCTGCTACGCCGCGCTGTTCCGCATCGCGAATGGCGACATGCTGGGGCACGATCAGCCGATCATCCTGCAATTACTCGACTTGCCACAGGCGCAAACCATGCTGCGCGGCGTGATGATGGAACTGGAAGACTGCGCCTTCCCGTTGCTGCAACAAATTATCATCACCGACGATCCAAAAGTCGCGTTCAAAGACACCGAAATCGCCCTGCTGATCGGCGCACGGCCGCGCAGCAAGGGCATGGAACGCAAAGACCTGCTCGAATCCAACGGCGCGATCTTTTCCGCGCAAGGCAGGCTGCTCAACGAATATGCGGCGCGCCATGTCCGGGTGCTGGTGGTAGGCAATCCCGCCAACACCAACGCGCTGATCGCGATGAAGAACGCCCCCGATCTCGACCCGCGCAACTTCACTTCGATGATGCGTCTGGATCACAACCGCGCCATCGCGCAAGTCGCGCAAAAACTGTTCCAGCCGATCCACGACATCAAGAAAATGGTCGTCTGGGGCAACCACTCCGGCACGCAATATCCCGATCTGGATCATGCCGAAATCCGCGGCACACTGGTGCGCGACCTCCTGGAAGATCAGGACTGGGTGGAAAATGATTTCATCCCGACCGTGCAAAAACGCGGCGCGGCGGTCATCGAGGCGCGCGGCTTATCCAGCGCCGCGAGTGCCGCGAATGCTGCTATTACGCATATCCAGGACTGGATGCTGGGCGCACACCACAACAACTGGGTGTCGATGGGTGTACCGTCCGACGGCAGCTACGGGATTCCGGAAGGCGTGATCTACGGCTTCCCGGTGAGATGCAAGCAAGGTCAATACCACATCGTGCAAGACCTGGCGATCAGCGAGCAGGGGCGCAAACACATGGAAAACAGCTACCGCGAACTGCTTGAAGAGCGCGAGCATGTGAGGCAATTGCTAGGGTGAAACCCGTAATGGTGCATGGAATGCACCCTACGTTCGCTTATCTATCTAAAAAACATAACGCCCGCTTGTGCGGGCGTTATGTTTTGCTGAAACTGCGTTCCGCTACGACTTCAGCGCGACAAACACTTCTTCCAGCATCTTCTTGGCATCGCCGAACAACATGCGGTTGTTTTCCTTGTAGAACAGCGGATTGTCTACGCCCGCATAGCCGGAAGCCATGCTGCGCTTCATCACGATCGAGGTCTTGGCCTTCCACACTTCCAGCACCGGCATCCCGGCGATTGGGCTGTTCGGGTCTTCCTGTGCGGCCGGGTTCACGATGTCGTTGGCACCGATCACCATCGCGACATCGGTGTCGGGAAAATCCCCGTTGAGTTCGTCCATTTCCATCACGATATCATAGGGCACCCTGGCTTCGGCTAGCAGCACGTTCATATGGCCGGGCATGCGACCGGCGACCGGGTGGATGCCGAAACGCACGTTGATGCCTTGCTCCCGCAGGTATTGGGTGATTTCGTAGACCGTGTGCTGCGCCTGCGCCACCGCCATGCCGTATCCGGGTACGATGATCACGTTCTTGGCTTCGCGCAGCAGTTCTGCGGTCTCGGTTGCGCTAACAGACACCACTTCGCCTGCCGGTTGCGCATCGCCGCTCGGCGCTGCGGCAGGCGCGCCGCCGCCGGTGCCGAAGCCGCCCGCGATCACACTGATGAAGTTGCGGTTCATCGCGCGGCACATGATGTAGGAGAGGATCGCGCCGCTTGATCCCACCAGCGCGCCGGTGACGATCAGCAGGTCGTTGTTCAGCATGAAGCCGGTCGCCGCCGCCGCCCAGCCGGAGTAGCTGTTCAGCATCGACACCACCACCGGCATGTCGGCGCCGCCGATGGCCATCACCATGTGGATGCCGAACAGCAGCGCGATCACGGTCATCACGATCAGCGGAATCATGCCGTCTGAAATCGAGTGTACATTGAGGAACTTGTAGCCGAAGAAAATAACGACCAGCAGGCCCAGCAGATTCATCCAGTGGCGAGCGGGCAGCAGCAGGGGTTTGCCGCCGATCTTGCCAGACAGTTTGCCGAAGGCGATGATGGAACCGGAAAAAGTTACCGCGCCAATCAGGATGCCGATGTAAATTTCCATCTCGTGGATGGCTTTTTCTGCATGGTTCAGACCGGATGCAGCCGCCGGGTCGATGTAATTTGCATAGCCGACCAGGCAGGCGGCCAAACCGACCAGGCTGTGCATCAATGCGACCAGTTCGGGCATTTGCGTCATCTTCACCACCCGCGCGGCGTAGATGCCGACGCTGCCACCGACCACCATGGCGCCGACGATCCACGGAATGCCGGCCACCGTGACGCGCGGCCCGAAAATGGTCGCCAGCACGGCGAGGGCCATGCCGATCATGCCGTAGAGGTTGCCGCGCCGCGAAGTCTCCGGATGGGAGAGTCCGCCGAGGCTCAGGATGAAAAGTATCGTCGCGCCGATATATGAAACGGTTGCCAGACTTTCAGACATAATTGTTTACCTTATCATTAACCATTTGGTTCTAGCAGGTAGCGGGTAGCTAACCTGGTTTTGCTAGTAGCTACTAGCCACCAGCTACCTGCTACCTGCTACAAGCTCATTTTCGGAACATCGCCAGCATGCGCTGGGTGACGGCGAATCCGCCGAGCATGTTGACTGCGGTGAGCGCCAGTGCGGCGACCGCGAGGCCGAGGATGAGGCCTCGGCCATCG
The DNA here is from genome assembly GCA_049294375.1 of Gallionella sp. Lineage (GTDB taxonomy): Bacteria > Pseudomonadota > Gammaproteobacteria > Burkholderiales > Gallionellaceae > Gallionella. The sequence continues at coordinate 2,798 of JBAQCT010000021.1, forward strand.
GTCGCATCGACCGGCGGCGCGACCTGCACCAGCGCGCCAATGGCGATGATGCTCGAAATGGCATTAGTCACGCTCATCAGCGGCGTATGCAGGGCGGGAGTGACGTTCCACACCACCATGTAGCCGACGAAACAGGCCAGCACGAATACCGTGAAGTGCCCGAGGAATGCGGCGGGCGCAAAGGCGCCGACGAGCCAGAACAGGACTGCGGCAACGGCAAACATGATCGTCAGCTTGCCTGCGGCCATCGGTTCGCTGCTGCCACCGTGCCCGTGCCCCTTGGCAGCGGGCGCAGCCGCTTTTGCAGCAGCCGGTTTGGCCGGTGCTGCGGGAAGTTTCGGCGCGGGCGCCGGCCAGGTGATATTGCCTTCCTTGATGACCGTCAGGCCGCGGATGGCGTCGTCTTCCATATTGACGTTGATGATGCCGTCCTTGGTCTTGCACAGCTCCTCGGTCAGGCGGAACAGGTTGGTCGCATACAGCGTCGATGATTGCTTGGCCAGACGCGAGTTCAGATCGGTGTAGCCGACGATGGTCACGCCATGCTTCACCACCGCCTGACCCGGCTCGGTCAGCTCGCAGTTGCCGCCCCGCTCGGCCGCCATGTCGACGATGACGCTGCCGGGCTTCATGCTCCGCACCATTTCGGCGGTAATCAGTCTGGGCGCGGGTTTGCCGGGGATCAGCGCGGTGGTGATGATGATGTCCACTTCCCTGGCCTGCTTGGCGTACATCTCGCGCTGGGCCTGCTGGAAGCCCTCGCTCATCACCTTGGCGTAGCCACCACCGCCACCACCTTCTTCCTCATACTCGACTTTCACGAACTCGCCGCCCAAGGACTTGACCTGATCGGCCACTTCGGCACGGGTGTCGTTGGCGCGCACGATGGCGCCCAGGCCGGCGGCGGTACCGATCGCTGCCAGGCCAGCCACGCCGGCACCGGCGATGAACACCTTGGCCGGCGGAACCTTGCCCGCAGCCGTGATCTGGCCGTTGAAGAAGCGGCCAAAGACATTGGCGGCCTCTATGACGGCGCGGTAGCCGGCGACACCGGCCTGTGAGGTCAACGCGTCCATCTTCTGGGCGCGGCTCAACATGCGCGGCAGCGCGTCGATGGACAGCACGGTGGTTTTCTTCGCCGCCAGTTGTTGCATCAATTCCGGGTTTTGCGCCGGCCAGATGAAGCCGATCAGGGTACCGCCTTCGCGCATCAGGCCGACCTCCTCCGTCGTCGGCACGCATACCTTGAAGACGATATCGGACGAGGACCATAGTTTGGCCGCGCCGTCGATAATTTCCGCGCCTGCGGCGCGATAAACGTCGTCGCTGAAATTAGCCGCATCACCGGCACCGGATTCGACGGCAACCTTGAAACCCAGCTTGATGAGCTTCTCGACGACATCCGGCACGGTCGCAACACGTTTTTCTCCCGCAGCAGTTTCCCGCGGAATTCCTATCATCAGAGTCATGGAATTTCCCGTTTTTGGTTAAGTTGATTCTGTCTGCCGTTCCGGCTTGCACGCCGCTTCGGCTTGTATTCTTTTAGCTGCGATATCAGATGTTTTGCTGCATCGCTGGAATGTCATTTATTCCGGATGCGCGGAAACGCGATGTTACTTCAAAAATCTTCCGGCCATCAACCTTCTTCATAAGATCGTCAAAAAAACAATAGCCAACTTGTTGATTGCAATATGCAAAACCGCGAGAATAAGGTGTTAACCCAATATCGGGAAGCGAAATGTGAAGCCCTAAATGAGGCCGTGCTCCACCGCATATACGGCAGCCTGTACGCGTTTGGCAATATGGAGCTTGCGGAGAATGCCTTGTACGTGAATCTTGATGGTGGATTCAGACAGGTTGAGAACGCGGGCGATTTCCTTGTTGCTGGCACCGTGCGCAAGCATGACTATGATCTCCCGTTCGCGCGGAGAGAGTTTGTCCGGATTGACTTCTGCTATGGCAGCATATTCCTTTGGCGGTGCGCGCAAGGAATCAGCCAGTTTTTGCGCGATTATCGGCGACATTACGGATTCGCCGCGCGCCGCGCGTTGTATGGATCCCAACAAGAATTCAGTATCAATATTTTTCAGCAGGTAGCCACGCGCTCCTGCGCGCAGTGTTTCCAGCAGGTCTTCGGTATCTTCCGAAACGGTGAGCATGATAACTTGTGTTTCCGGAACATCTTCCGCCAGTACGCGTAACGCCTCCAGCCCGCTCGTGCCTGGCATGTGCAGGTCAAGCAGCACCACGTCCGGTTTAAGTTGCTTGGCCCGCTTGATGCCCTCAAGCCCATCGCCCGCTTCGCCTACCACCTCGATTTCCTCATGCCGCTGTAATGCCAGCTTGATGCCGCTGCGAAACAATGTGTGATCGTCAACGATCAGGATACGTATTCGTTTCATACCCTCAAATCTCTCCTGTGCTGCAAAACAAGGCGTACCCGCGTGCCCTGCCCTGCTTCCGATTCCAGCGCCAATTCCGCACCAATGCGATGCGCGCGCTCGCGCATGATACTCAATCCTACATGGGTGTCTCCCGCATCGCGCGAGGCATCGAAACCGACACCGTCATCGCGGATATGAAGCCTGACACATTCTCCGTCACTAATAAGTTCCACGTCAACGCATTTAGCCATGGAGTGCTTGCGCACGTTGGAAAGGGATTCATGCACTATATGCATGGTCTGCAATACATGTTCCGGAGGAAATTCGGGCATTGTGCCATGATGCGTAAAATTGATGCGAATGCTGGTTTGCCCCTCGAATTTCTCCAGTGCGCTACACACGGCAGTTTCCAGATCGGCGTTACCGACGCGAGTGCGGAAATGCACCAGCAGCTCTCGCACATCGTCATAACTTTCCTGCACCCCTTCCCGTATTTGCTCCAGGCTTTGCAAGGCAGTGGCTATCTGCCCCTGTTGCAAATCGTTACGCAATAGCTGTATCTGGATATTCAGGAAAGCGAGCGACTGCGCAATACTGTCATGCAGTTCCTGTGCCAGCAGATTGCGCTCTTCCGATACCGCCATTTCTTTTTCACGCGCGACGAGCCGCTGGTTCTCGATGGCGACGCCGAGATGCTGCCCCACCGACTCCAGCAGCCGGATTTCCTGCTGCGGCAAAATACGCGGGGTATCGAAGAACAGGTTGATCATGCCCATTACCCGCTGCTTGGAGCGGATCGGCACGGCTACTACCGCTTCAAAGCCATCCCGTTTGCAGGTATGCAACAGCTTATCGGCCGAAAAGGGTGAGAAATTCGAGCTGATCGCAATGCCGTCACGTGCCACCTCTCCGCACAGGCAATTACCGAGCGCGAGGCAGGTTTCTTCGACAAGAAACGATTTTGAGGTTCCGCGCGATGCCACAATCTGCATTCGATCGCCGGTGTTGTCAACCAGGCGCACCACGCCGCCACACGCATCCATCAGCGGAGACAGTTTATCCAGAACGATACCGCACAGGGGTTCCGTTGCTGTCGAGGAGTTAAGGAATGCAGCCACATCGTATAGCGCCGTGAGTTCACGGTTCTTCATTTCGACGCTATGGGATTTTTCTGCTACCCGCTGCTCCAGCGTGGCATAAAGATTCTGCAACTGGTCGGCCATCTGATTGAATCTTTCTGCCATCTCGCCGAATTCGTCATGTTTGGTAACTTGCAGGCGCACGTCGAAATCCGCCTTGCCCATACGCTGGATACCCTCCCTCAAACGGTTGAGCGGGCGCACTACCATCAGCGAAAACAGGTTCATCATCAAGATCGTGCCGATGAACGCCAAGCCCACCAGCCCGATCTGCAAGGAGCGTAGCAGCATGGTGGAATGGGCATTGCTCTTTTCTACCATCACCACAAGATCGTTCACGCTATTGACAAAATCCTCTACTGCAACCCGGTACTCAACCAGCATCGCTTCCTGTTTCGATTGCTGCGTGGCATTAAGTATTTGCGTGATGCGATTTTTAATGTCAGATTGCCAATCATGCCGCAACTTGTCCATCTGGGTGCGTACGCTATCGTCTTTGGGCAGGGACAGTGGCCGTTTTGGATCTCCGCGCTCAAGATCGGACAGGACTTTCTCAAACTGTGCGATCTTTGCCTCAATGTCGCGCCGTAATTCAGCGGAAGGGTGCTGCACCTGCTGTGCGAGCAGGAAAGCAATATGGAATGAGCGCATACGCTCACTGCCGGCATCGTTAATCGCCGCCGCGCCGCCCTCCAGCCGCCAAGATACATATAGCGTCAGGCTGATAGCGACAAGAGCGACAAAAAAGTAAAACAGCAGCAGGCCGGTGATTTTTTGCTGGAGTTTTAAGGCGAGCATATGGGTATTTTGCCAGTTTGCTTAAAGTAGCCGTAGATTTTAAGCATTATGCGGGATATGTCTATGGTTGTTGTCGTCTGAATCACAAGTCTTCTTGCGGAGCCTTGGGAATTGGAGGCGCGAGCCGGAGTCGAACCGACCTACACGGATTTGCAATCCGGTGCATAACCGCTTTGCTATCGCGCCGTGCCATAGAATACTGGCCTTAAATGATTAAGGGAAAGCGAGGATGCTTTCCCTTGTGTTTGGAGCGGGAAAAGAGTCTCGAACTCTCGACCTCAACCTTGGCAAGGTTGCGCTCTACCAACTGAGCTATTCCCGCAAAACTAGCTGCGCATTATAGGGATATTCGAATTCGTGGTCAATCGTTCAGCATGCAAAAATTTATTTACCTTATTTTTTCGGCTTGAACAAGCGCTCAAAATTCTCCGTGGTGCGCAGCCCTACCTCGTTGGCCTCGATACCGCGCAACAAGGCGATCTCTTCGGCGACGTGTTTGACATACGCCGGCTGGTTGAGCTTGCCGCGATGCGGCGCGGGTGCCAGATAGGGGGCGTCGGTTTCGAGCAGGATGCGCTCCAGTGGCACGCGTTGCGCCACCTCTTTGAGTTGCTTGGCGTTCTTGAAGGTGACGATGCCGGAAAAGGAGATATAGAACCCCATCGCCAGTGCGGTTTCGGCCACTTCCCATGTTTCGGTGAAGCAGTGCATCACCCCGCCCGCCTCGGCGGCATTTTCCTCCGCCATGATGCGTAACGTGTCCGGCGCCGCTTCGCGGGTATGGATGATGAGCGGCTTGCCGCATTCGCGCGCGGCGCGAATATGGTTTCGGAAGCGCGTACGCTGCCATTCCAGGTCGCCCTTCAGCCGGAAATAATCCAAACCGGTTTCGCCGATGGCGATCACCCTAGGATGTTGTGCCAGTTTGACCAGACGGGTGACATCGGGTTCTTCGACTCCTTCGTAATCGGGATGCACGCCCACCGAGGCGTAGATGTTCGGATGCTGCTCGGCCAGCGCCAGCACCCGCGGGAAATCCGCCAGGCTGACCGAAACGCACAGCGCGGCGACCACGTCGTTTTGCTGCATTTGCGCCAGCACATCGGTAATATTTTCGGCTAATTCAGGGAAGTTGAGATGGCAGTGGGAATCGATGAATGGCATGGTTGTTTATAAATAAAGACAGGAGAAATACAGTTGTCCACGAAAAGCACGAAAAACACGAAAAATTCAAAAAACGTCATGCTACAGATTGATACTCAATGGGTAACAATGCAATCTCTTGTTTTATTTCGTGCCTTTCGTGTTTTTGCGAGCTTTCGCCTTGTGGCGAAATGCCTGCTTACCCCACTTCGTGGATGAATTGCCGTTTTTGGGTTGAATCAAATCTGCGTTAATCTGTGTAATCTGCGGATATAGGGTTACCCAAGCATGAGTTGGCGATAAGAAAACAGCAGAGACTCCAGGAATAGCTTGGGGTTGAGCGTATGTTGCGCTTCGCGTTTCGCGCCTTGCAGGTAGCCTTGCAGCCGCGCCAGGTTCAGCGGTGCGATGGATTCGACCAGTTTGCCGATGATGGCCTCTTCGCCAAGATGGTAGCGCAACCTGCCCGCCAGCTTCATCGAACTCAGATCATAGCTCCATTGTTGCAGCCATTGTAAGACTATGACCTGTTCGGTCTTCTGCAAGGCCTCGGCCAGCGCGAACACGTCCAGCGTGGCGGGCTGGCGCACGGCGCGCAGCAATTTATCGCGTTCTTCGCCGCCCGCTTGTTCACCCATCTGGGCGGCTTGCAGCGGCGCGAAACCGGAGGCCGCGAGGGCTTCGGCGGGATTTTTTACGCCCTGCTGCACCAGCCAGCGGACAGCCTCTGCGGCATCGGGCGCGGGCAACGCGAATGACAGGCAGCGGCTCAGGATGGTCGGCAGCAACTGCTGCGGCGTGTGCGACACCAGGATGAACAGCATGCCCGGCGGCGGCTCTTCGAGGTTTTTCAGCAGAGCATTCGCGGCATTGGTGTTCATCGCCTCGGCGGGGTGGATGACGACCACGCGCCTGCCGCCCTGATGGGCGGACATGCCGGAAAAATCGGCCAAGCCGCGTACTTGGTCGACGGAAATCTGCTTGCTGGGTTTTTTTCCGGATGCTGGCTTAAAATCATCGCCCTCTTCGGCGTCCAGGCTCAATACATCAGGTTGCAACAGGCAAAAATCCGGGTGCGAGCCTTGGGAAAACCAGTGGCACGACGGGCATTGCCCGCAGGCAAAACCGGCTTCATCGGGCTGCTGGCACAGCAGGCTCCGGGCGAAATTCATCGCCAGATCGAACTTGCCGATCCCCTTGCTTCCCTTGAACAGCAGACCATGCGGCGAGCGTTTGCGCAATTCCTGCAATCGTCCCCAATCATTTTTTTGCCAGCTATATATATTATTCATATCAAATAGATAGAATTATTTCTTCGAGTTTTTGTTTAACAATATCCATGGGCTGCGCCGCATCGATGACGATATAGCGCTGCGGGTTTTGCCGCACGCGCCTGTGGTATGCGGCGCGCACCCGCTCGAAGAAATCGGCCTGTTCCTGCTCGAAGCGATCCAGCGAGACATTGCCCGGCCTTGTATTATCAGGTGACCTCAGGCGTTGCTGCGCCACCTCGACCGGGACGTCGAAAAACAGCGTCAAGTCGGGTTGCAGGCCGGGGTGTACCCATTGCTCGAGCTGGCCCAGCTTATCCCAGTCCAGCCCCCTGCCGCCGCCCTGGTAGGCGAAGCTGGCATCGCTGAAGCGGTCGGAAATCACCCATTTGCCCGCGTGCAGCGCCGGTTTGATGACCTGCTCGATATGCTCCAGGCGCGCCGCAAACATCAGCAGCGCCTCGGTGCCGATGCTCATCGGCTGGTTCAGCAGTATCTCGCGCAACTGTTCGCCGAGCGGCGTGCCGCCCGGTTCGCGCGTGACCAGCACATCGGGGCCGCGTTGGCGCAATGCATCGGCAAACCACGCCAGATGGGTGCTCTTGCCTGCCCCATCGACACCCTCGAACGTTATGAATTTTGCTTTGTTCATCATCATTTCTATCGAGCCTGCTATTGTGTTCCAAACAACCTAGCAAGGCCGTCGTGGATGACTTTTGCATCGGCAGAGGAAAGCTTTCCGGTCTGCCCACGAACCAGACGATGATCGAGAGTGAAGAGCTTGAAACGCACCTTGGATGGTGCAGGCAAACCGGCAGCGGCAAGATCGTTGATCGGACAATCGAGAGGCCAGGGCGGGTTGGCCTGGGAAGTAATCATGGCCATGACCGAATGCCCGGCAGGAGCATTGAATTCAATGGGGTCGGAAAGCACCAGTGCAGGACGGTTTTTCGTGGCACTACGGTCGGTGAAAGGAAAAGGCACACGCACGACCGCAAAACGGTCAAAACTCACGGTATGCCTCCTCGTCGGCCTTGCCAGCCCATTCGGAAAGTGTACCTTCGACGGCGCGCAAGTATTCGATATCCATGGGTTGCACGCGGCGCACGGTCGCCGTGCCCCCAGTACCGATTTCCCAAGCGATCAGGTCGCCAGCCGCTACATGCAGCGCAGCGCGAACATCCTGTGGAATCGTGGTTTGGCCTTTGGCCGTTATTTTGGCAACTACAAGCATTTTTATTACCTCTTGTAAGGACGCATTACATTCTTACTTTAATGCCGAGATTTTCTGATGTCAACTCAATTTAGAGCGCGAATTGCGATCAATGCGGTTATTTCTGATAACGGTTAACTGCCCGGTTGTGTTGCTCCAATGTTCCGGAAAATTGCGAGCTGCCATCGCCGCGCGCCACGAAGTATAGCGCGTCGGTCTTGGCCGGGTGCAGCGTCGCCTGCAATGCAGCCATACCCGGCAACGCGATCGGTGTGGGCGTCAAGCCGCCGCGCGTGTAGGTATTGTAAGCGGTATTGGCCAGCAAATCGCGCTTGCGCAGGTTGCCGTCGAATTTCTCGCCCATGCCGTAAATCACCGTTGGGTCGGTTTGCAGCAGCATGCCTTTGCGCAGGCGGTTCACGAACACCCCGGCGATCATTGCGCGGTCGCCGGGCGTGCCGGTTTCCTTCTCGACGATGGAGGCCAGGATCAGCGCTTGGTAAGGAGTTTCCAGGGGTAAGCCCGCATCGCGCCCTGCCCATGCTTCCTGCAGGCGTTGCTGCATGGCCTGATAAGCGCCCCTGAATATTGCCAGGTCGCTGCTGCCGGAGGCGAAATTATAGGTATCGGGGAAAAACAGCCCTTCGGGGTGGTTTTCCGCCGCACCGATGCGTTGCAGGATTTCCGCGTCGCTCAGGTTCAATGTGTCATGCACGACATCCGGGCTGGCGTCCAGCGTGGCGCGCAGCTGCCTGAATGTCCAGCCTTCGATGACGCTGATCTGTCCTTGGACGACCCGCCCCTTGTCGAGGATATCCAACAATTCCAGCGGCGTAACCGGATACTCCAGCGCATATTTGCCGGCCTTGATCTGTCCCGATTTACCGAGCAGGCGCGCCAGCCAAACAAAAGCCCAATCCTGCTCCAGCAGCCCGGCCTGCTGCATATCCCGCGCCGCGCTCTTCAGGCTGCCGCCCTGCTTCAGCATAAATTCAAACGGTGTGGCGGGCAGCGGCAACGGGCGGTAGGCATAATAGCCCGCTCCCGCCATGGCGAGCAGCACCAACAAAACCAAGAGATTGAATGTATTTCTCATAACCCTGAATCCGGCGTAGGAGCGTGCCATGCACGCGACCTAAAAGCTCGCGTGCAT
>JBAQCT010000022.1:0-5170 GCA_049294375.1 Gallionella sp.
CGTATTATTGCGAGATGAGCGGTTACAGCGAGCAGGAATCCATCGGCCAGCCGCACAACTATATCCGCCACCCGGATATGCCGGTGGAGGCATTTGCCGACCTGTGGGACACGCTCAAGAAAGGCAAGCCGTGGACCGGCCTGGTGAAAAATCGCTGCAAGAATGGCGATTATTACTGGGTCGAGGCCAACGTTACGCCGCTCCGCGAAAACGGCCAACTGGCGGGTTATATGTCGGTGCGCAGCAAGCCCACCCGCGCGCAGGTCGAGGCGCACGACGCCGTCTATCGGCTGTTCCGCGAAGGCAAGGCCGGCAAGCTCAGTATCCGGGAAGGCAAGGCGGTCAAATCGACTGCATGGGAGAAACTCAACCTGTTCAAAAACCTTAACATCAAATCCCGTCTGGTGATCGTCGTTGCGATTCTGTCCATATCGCTGCTCGCCGTCGGCGGCATGGGCATCCTGGGCATGGGCAAGGCCAATGAAGGATTGAGCACCGTCTACGACAACAGCGTGGTTCCCATGGAGCAAATTTCCAATATCCAGAAGCTGCTGCTGGACAACCGGCTGCGCATCGCCGTTTCATTGGTCACGCCCACGCCCGAGGCGATCCGGAAGAATACCGAGGGAGTGGAGCAGAACATCGCGGAAATCACCAGATTATGGGAAGCGTACACGGCCAACAGCCATTTGTCGGCGGAAGATAAAATTCTGGCCGGCAAGTTTGCCGAGGACAGGAAGCGCTTTGTGCAGGAAGGATTGAGGCCGGCAATTGCGGCGCTACGCGCCAACGACATCAAACTGGCCAACAGCCTGGTCGTGGACAAGGTGCGCCCGCTCTACGAACCGGTCGGCGCAGGCATCAAGAAGCTGATGCAAATGCAACTCGACGATGCCAGGCTGGAGTACGAAGCGGCCAAGTCCCGCTATGAAACGACCCGCAACATTGCCGTCGGGCTGATCGCAGCAGGTGTTGTGCTTGCCTTGTGGCTGGGTATCGCCATGATCCGCGCCATCACCGTTCCGCTGAATGCCGCAATCGGTTATTTCGACAAGCTTTCCCAAGGCGACTACAACAACAGGATCGAGGTGGCGAACGATGACGAGATCGGCAAGGTTATAAATGCGCTCAGGTCGATGCAGATCAAGCTGGGCTTCGACATCAACGACGCCAAGCGGCGCGCCGACGAGTCGCTGCGTGTCACCAATGCGCTCGACAACGCCTCCACCGGCATCATGATCGCCGACAACGACCTCAACATCATTTACCTGAACAAGTCGGTGCAGGACATGCTGAAGAATGCCGAAGCCGACATCAGGAAAGACCTGCCGAATTTCAATGCAGATACCCTGCTGGGCACCAACATCGACAGCTTCCATAAGAAACCGGAGCACCAGCGGCAAATGCTGAAGACCTTTACCACCACCTACAAGACGGCCATCAAAATCGGCGGTCGCACCTTCCGCCTGTCCGCCAACCCGGTGTTCAACGCGGCGGGGCAGCGTTTAGGCGCTTCGGTGGAATGGATCGACGCGACCAATGAAGTAAAGATCGAAGACGAAATAAAAGGGATTGTGCAGGCTGCAGTCGCCGGTGATTTGTCGCAGCGCATCGACATGGAAGGCAAGGATGGCTTCATGAAGGTGCTGGGTGCGGGAATCAACGAGCTTACCGGGGTGGCCGAAAATGTGATCACCGAAACGGTGCAAGTGATCGAAAGCGTTTCCCAGGGAGACCTGACACATACCATCGCGTGCGAATATCAGGGTATGTTCAAGCGCCTCAAGGATGCGACCAACGGCACGGTGCATAAGCTGTCCGAAACCATCTCCGATGTTCGCCTGTCCGCCGATTCGCTTTCCAGCGCCGCCGGGGAAATCAGCGCAACGGCGCAAAACCTGAGCCAGGGGGCGAGCGAGCAGGCGGCCAGCGTGGAAGAGACCAGTGCTTCGATCGAGCAGATGTCGGCTTCGGTCAGCCAGAACGCGGAAAACGCCAAGGTGACCGATGGCATGGCAACCAAAGCCGCCAAGGAAGCCACCGAGGGCGGTGAAGCGGTTAGATCCACAGTCACGGCGATGAAGCAGATCGCCGCCAAGATCGGCATCATCGATGACATCGCCTACCAGACCAATCTGCTCGCGCTCAATGCGGCAATCGAGGCGGCGCGCGCCGGCGAACATGGCAAGGGCTTCGCGGTGGTGGCGGCGGAAGTGCGCAAACTGGCCGAGCGCAGCCAGGTGGCGGCACGGGAAATTTCTGAAGTGGCCGGATCCAGCGTGGAGCTGGCGGAGCGCGCCGGAAAATTACTGGGCGAGATGGTGCCGTCAATCAACAAGACCTCCGATCTGGTGCAGGAAATCACCGCCGCCTCGGACGAGCAGTCCACCGGTATTGGCCAGATCAATAGCGCGATGAATCAACTCAGCCAGACCACGCAGCAGAATGCTTCCGCTTCGGAAGAATTGGCTGCCACCTCGGAGGAGATGAGCGGGCAAGCCGAGAAGTTGCAGCAACTGATGGCGTTCTTCAAGCTCAATGGCGCCGCAGCCGCAGCCGCCGCAGTCATCGCTACGGCACGTCAGGCTGGCAACCCGGTTTCCTTAAAACAGATGGCGGTTGCCAATGTGACCGACAAGACGGGACAGATGGCCGCTGAAGGTGCGCCGGGCGAACACGATTTCGTCCGGTTCTAGGAGAAGATCATGGGTGCAATCGTACAGGCGGGGCAGCATGCCGAAGCCGCCGGCAACGAGGAGGGGCAGAGCCAGTACCTGACTTTCCTGCTGGGCGGGGAGATGTTCGCCATTCCCATCCTCAATATCAAGGAAATCATTGAATATGGTCACCTTACCACGGTGCCGATGATGCCCGCATTCATTCGCGGCGTGATCAACCTGCGTGGCAGTGTGGTGCCGGTGGTAGATCTGGCGGTACGCTTCGGTCGCAAAGCCAGCGATGTTACGCGGCGCACTTGTATCGTGATCATCGAAATCGAGTCGGGAGATGAAAAGCAGGATGTCGGCGTGGTGGTGGATACGGTCAACGAGGTGCTGGAAATTCCCGATACCGAGGTTGAGCAGACGCCCTCCTTCGGCGCCAAAATTCGTGCCGATTTCATTCGCGGCATGGGCAAGATCAACGGCAAATTTGTCATCATTATTGCCGTCAACCATGTGCTCTCGATTGACGAAATGGCGATGCTGGGTCAAGCGGGTGGAGCGGAGCTGGAAGCGCTTGCGCCGGCTTGAACAGGGAGAATGTAATGGTAGATGCCAGTATGAGCAACGCTGCCAGCCAGGCCAACGACCTGTGCCGCGTGGTAAAGGCCAACGAGGATATCAAGAAAGTGATCCGGATTTCGTCCGGGGTCAATCTGGTCGCCCTCAATGCCATGTTGGTCGCCAAACGTTCGGGCGAGCGATCACGCGGTTTCGCGGTGGTGTCGTCAGAGTTGCGGGTGTTCAGCCGCAAGCTGGAAGCGGCGATGACCGGCCTGGGGGCGCTGATTTTCGAGCTGGTGCGGGATGCTGCCGCGATGCGGAAACAATATCACGAGCGACGCCATTTGCTCAATATCCTTGCGCGGGGACAGCAGATGCGGAAACTTGCGGAACCGGCGCTCGCGCGCATGGATGAGCGTATGCGCAAAACCGGGGAAGAGATCGGGCGGGATTGGCACAAGCTCGGGCTTCAGCTCAACCGCGTCCTGCAGTTGTGTGAATCCGGCGGCTCCCTGTCGCGTAGCGCCAAGATCGAAGCGGTATATGGCGGCGATATGAGCGCCACCCTGAAGCAAGTGGCAAACCAGATCGAGGAAACGGTAAACGAGATTTTTTCCACTTTGAAGTTGCTGCGCTCGCAATTGGCGGAATAATGAAAAAACTCGAATTCATCTACGAAGACGGTTCGCATAAATGGGCGGTGATAGCGCGCGACCCGGAAAAGCCGAATTTCTTAATCGACACCAACGAATACCTGGTGGTTAACGGCAGCGAAGCGCTGCTCGCCGACCCCGGCGGCATGGAAATATTTTCTGCGGTGTTTTCCGCCATCAGTGCCGAGAGCGACCCTTACATCATCCGCCATTTATTCGCCTCGCATCAGGATCCGGACATTATTTCGTCGCTGGCGCTGTGGCTGGATTTCAACCCCGATCTCAAGTGCTACCTGAGTTGGCTGTGGGGTTCGTTCATTCCTCATTTCGGCGGAACGGACGAGACTTTTATCGCCATCCCCGACGAAGGCATCACCATCCCACTCGGCAATCTGGCGCTGGAAGCGATACCGGCGCATTACCTGCATTCTTCGGGCAACTTCAACCTGTATGACCGCAAAGCCAAAATCCTGTTTTCCGGCGATGTCGGCGCCGCCTTGCTGCCGCCGGAAGAAGGAGGCCTGTTCGTGGAAAACTTTGACCGCCACATCCGCCATGCCCGTGATTTCCATCGCCGCTGGATGGGTTCGAACGCGGCCAAGTTGAACTGGTGCGAGCGCGTCAGTCGCCTCGACATCGACATGCTCTGCCCGCAGCATGGCGCAATCTACCGGGGCGAGGACGTGAAGCGCTTCATCGACTGGTTCGCCGCCCTGGATGTGGGTTCCGGTATCAAGGAATAGCAATGACGATGACCGCCATCAACGACCAGGAATTCAGCCAGTTCCAGAAGCTGATTTACCAGCTTGCCGGCATCAGTCTGTCGCCGACGAAAAAAGCATTGGTGAGCGGTCGATTGGCGAAGCGCTTGATTCAGCATCGCCTCGACAGCTATGGCGCTTACTTCAAGCTGCTCACCGCCGGCCACAATGCGGGCGAGCTTCAGATGGCGGTGGACTTGCTTACCACCAACGAAACCTATTTCTTCCGCGAACCCAAACATTTCGATTTTTTGCGCACCCATATTCTGGCCAAACACAAACCCGGCAACTCTTTCCGGGTATGGAGCGCGGCCTGTTCCAGCGGCGAGGAACCTTACAGCATCGCCATGGTACTCGCCGACCACCTCGGCGACGGCCCGTGGGAAGTGGTGGCTTCAGATATCTGCACGCGGGTGCTGGACAAGGCGCGTACCGGCCACTACCTGATGGACCGTATCGACGGCATTTCCCGCGAGCATCTGTCGCGCTACTGCCTGAAGGGGGTGAGTACGCAGGAAAACACCCTGCTGGT
>JBAQCT010000023.1:0-19487 GCA_049294375.1 Gallionella sp.
GACGAGCAGCTCGCCTTTCTTGTCCAGCGGCAGGGTGCGACGATGATCTGTCAGCGGGTGGATCACCACCGTGGTGTCCTGGCGCGCCTCGACGATCTCATCGAGATAGCAGATCGCGCCGATGCGCGCCGCCGTAGTCAGCGGTCCGTCCAGCCAGCGCGTGCCGTTGGCGTCGAGCAGGTAACGCCCGACCAGATCGCTGGCGGTCATGTCTTCGTTGCAGGCCACGGTAATCAGCGGCTTGCCCAGCTTCCACGCCATGTATTCGACGAAGCGCGATTTGCCGCAGCCGGTCGGGCCTTTGATCATCACCGGCAGGCGCGCCGCGTAGGCCGCTTCGTAGAGCGCGACCTCGTCGCCTTGCGCCTGGTAGAACGGTTCTTTGTGGACTTTATATTGATCTATGTTGGTCATTTTGTGTCCCTATAAACAGCAACGCCCCCAGTGGACCGGAGGCATTGAGGGTTGTAACAGTAGGGTGCGCTTCGCGCACCATGGTGCATGGAATGCACCCTACGCCGGCTACGCGCTTACTTGTGTACGCCCAGCTTGTCGCGCCAGCCGGGGAATATCTTGTCCGCGTCCTTCGGGAAAGACTCGAACGCGCGCGCGAATTCCTTGTGCTCCTTTGCCCATTCGATCGGGTCGGCACCGGCCTTCCAGCATTCGTAAGCCTGGCGCAGCGAGACCGCACCGGCCGCCGGCGAATCGATATGCCCGTAGGAGCCGCCGCCTGCGGTGTTGATCACGTTGCCGTGGCCAAGATTCTCGAAGAAGCCCGGCAGGCGCAGCGCGTTCATGCCGCCAGAGATGATCGGCGTGGTCGGCTTCATGCCGTACCATTCCTGGTGGTAGATCGGGCCGGTGCAGGAATCGCGCTCGATCATGTAGGCGATGATACGGTCATCCTTGCCGCCTTCCATCTTGCCGTAACCCATGGTGCCGACGTGAATGCCGGAAGCGCCTTGCAGGCGTGACATCTTGGCCAATACAAACGCGGTATAGCCACGTTTGGAGGAAGGCGACGTGACCGCGCCGTGACCGGCGCGATGGTAGTGCAGGTACTGGCCTGGGTATTGACGGCGCGCGGTCGTGACCATGCCTGGGCCGCCCGGTGGAAAACGGCGGCTATATTTCCGGCACCATCATCAAGCCCAAGCTGGGGCTGCGCCCCGAGCCGTTCGCGCATGCCGCATACCAGTTCTGGCTGGGTGGCGACTTCATCAAGAACGACGAGCCGCAGGGCAACCAGGTGTTTTCTCCGCTGAAGAAGACCATCCCGCTGGTGTATGACGCGATGAAGCGCGCGCAGGACGAAACCGGCGAGGCCAAGCTGTTCTCCGCCAACATTACCGCAGACGACCACTATGAAATGTGCGCGCGCGCCGATTTTATTTTGGGAACCTTCGGCCCGGATGCGGACAAGGTCGCGTTTCTGGTGGACGGTTTCGTCGGCGGCCCCGGCGCGATCACCACCGCACGCCGCCAATACCCCGGCCAGTTTCTGCACTACCACCGCGCCGGCCACGGCATGATCACTTCGCCTTCCTCGAAGCGCGGCTATACCGCGTTCGTGCTGGCCAAGATGTCGCGCTTGCAGGGTGCTTCAGGCATCCACGTCGGCACCATGGGCTACGGCAAGATGGAAGGCGGCAAGGATGACCGCATCATCGCCTACATGATCGAGCGCGATTCCTGCACCGGCCCGTTCTACCACCAGGAATGGTACGGCATGAAGCCGACCACGCCGATCATCTCTGGCGGCATGAATGCGCTGCGCCTGCCCGGCTTCTTCGAGAATCTCGGCCATGGCAACGTGATCAACACCGCGGGCGGCGGCTCCTACGGCCACATCGATTCCCCGGCGGCAGGCGCGAAGTCGCTGCGCCAGGCGTACGAATGCTGGAAGTCAGGTTCCGACCCGATCCAGTACGCGAAACAGCACAAGGAATTTGCGCGCGCGTTCGAGTCTTTCCCGAAAGATGCGG
The DNA here is from genome assembly GCA_049294375.1 of Gallionella sp. Lineage (GTDB taxonomy): Bacteria > Pseudomonadota > Gammaproteobacteria > Burkholderiales > Gallionellaceae > Gallionella. Next base: position 1,989 of record JBAQCT010000023.1, read on the forward strand.
ACAAGCTGTTCCCGGGCTGGCGCGAAAAACTGGGCGTACATAAGTAAGCGCGTAGCCGGTAGCGAGTAGCTTGTAGCTTTTCTTGCGCGCCCCCATCGAATGGGGGCGTTTTCGTTCGCAGGGAGTCAAATAGCCGTATGGAGTGAGGCCGAAAAGCAGTAAAATTACACCAAATGAAAATCTTGATATGGGAATAAGTATGAGCAAAAGTTTGACCCAGTTCATCATCGAAGAGCAGCGCACCATCCCCGGTGCGAGCGGCGATTTTACCGGCCTGATCAGCGACATCGTGATCGCCTGCAAGCAGATCGCGCATGACGTCAACAAGGGGGCACTGATCGGCGTGCTGGGTAGTGCGGGCAGCGAGAACGTGCAGGGCGAAACCCAGAAGAAGCTGGATGTTATCACCAACGAAATCTTCATCAAGTCAACCGAATGGGCCGGCCATCTGGCGGCGATGGCTTCGGAGGAGATGGACGATGTCTATCACATACCAGCCATGTATCCGAAGGGCAAATACTTGCTGGTGTTCGATCCGCTCGACGGCTCTTCCAATATCGACGTGAACATTTCTGTCGGGACGATCTTCTCGATCCTGCGGGCACCCAAGGGCATTGAGAACCCGACGGCGGAAGACTTCCTGCAACCCGGCACCACGCAGGCCTGTGCAGGCTATGCACTGTATGGCCCGTCGACCATGATGGTGATCACCAGCGGGCATGGCGTGAACGGTTTCACGCTGGACAACGATATCGGCGAATTCATGTTGACCCATCCGAATATGACCATCCCGGCGGATACGTTGGAATTCGCGATCAACGCGTCCAACGAGCGCTTCTGGGAAAAACCGGTGCAGCGTTACGTCGATGAATGTATCGCGGGTAAGAACGGGCCGCGCGGCGTCAACTTCAACATGCGCTGGATCGCGTCGATGGTCGCCGAGGTGCACCGCATCCTGATCCGCGGTGGCGTGTTCATGTATCCCAAGGATACCAAGGACCCCACCAAGGCAGGCAAATTGCGCCTCTTGTATGAAGCCAATCCGATGTCCTTCATCGTGGAGCAGGCGGGCGGCGCTGCTTCCACCGGCTACGAGCGCATCATGGACATCAAACCATCCGGCTTGCATCAGCGCGTGCCGGTGATTCTCGGCTCGAAGAACGAAGTCGAACGCATCGCCCGTTACCACAAGGAGGCGTAAAAATGAGCAAACCGCTGGTTTCAATCGTGCCACGGGTTTCCATCGTAATGGGCAGCGCCAACGATTGGGAGATTATGCGGCAGGCTGCGCAGCAATTGCAGGATTTCGGCATTGCTTATGATGCGCGGGTGATTTCCGCGCACCGCTCCCCCGACCTGTTATTCGCTTACATCAAGGAAATTACTGCGCAGGGTGTGCGGTGTTTCATCGCCGGTGCTGGCGGCGCCGCGCATCTGGCTGGCGTGATTGCCGGGAAGACCACGCTGCCGGTGTTGGGCGTGCCAATTCCTTCCAAATATCTGAAAGGGATGGATTCGCTGCTGTCCATCGTGCAAATGCCCAAGGGTATTCCGGTGGCGACTTTCGCGATCGGCGAGGCGGGCGCGGCCAATGCCGGGCTGTTCGCCATTGCCATGCTGGCCTTGCATGATGCGCAACTGGCACAGAAGCTGGCGGAGTACCGCAGGAAGCAGGCTGAAGCCATTGAGGCAACAGCCCCGCCTGCGTTGACGTAAATCGCGCATGAAGCATCGGAGTTATGGAATTATCGGGGGGTAAATAATGAAAAAGACGATCCAGGAATTTAACCAGCAACTGCTTTCGCTGGTGGAGCATATCGGCCTGCTGGTCATCGCCATTGCCACGGTGATCGCCATGGCTAATGAAGTCGTGAACATGATAAGTGCGATGCAGGTGACTCTGGCCGACCTGCTGCTGCTTTTTCTTTATCTGGAAGTGCTCGCCATGGTCGGGGCATATTACCGGTCCGGCAAACTGCCGGTGCGTTTTCCGCTTTATATTTCCATGGTGGCGCTGGCGCGCTATCTGGTGCTGGACTTCAAGGGGATGGAGGATTGGCGCATGCTCGCCATCACCGCCTCGATCCTGCTGCTGACGCTGGCGGTACTCGTTGTGCGCATCGGCCATGTGCGCTATCCCTATCCGAGCAACGAGTAGTGCATCCTACCGGATAATGAAATAAATTTGAGAAACATATGCTCGCATTACATCAATCAAACTTGACCAGCCTGCCGCTGCTGCATCGCGGTAAGGTGCGCGACCTCTATGAAGTGGATGCGCAACATTTGCTGATCGTGCAGACCGACCGGCTTTCCGCCTTCGATGTGATTCTGCCCGACCCGATTCCGGGCAAGGGTGAAGTCTTGACCCGCGTGTCGAATTTCTGGTTCGACAAATTGCGCCATGTCATCCCGAACCATTTGACCGGCATTGCGCCCGAGTCGGTGGTCAAGGGAGAAGAGGAGCAGAAACAGGTGAGGGGCCGCGCCTTCGTTACCCGCAAACTCAAACCGTTGCCGATCGAGGCGATCGTGCGCGGCTATCTGGTCGGCTCCGGCTGGAAGGAATATCAAAAAACCGGTGCGGTATGCGGGATTAAATTACCTGTTGGCCTGCGCGAGGCAGAAAAACTGCCGCAGCCTTTGTTTACGCCCTCGACCAAGGCGGCAGTGGGCGATCACGACGAAAACATTTCATTTGAACGCGCCATCGAACTGCTCGGCGAGGCACATGCCAGGGAAGTGCGCGATGCGACGCTGGCACTGTATATCGAAGCGGCAAATTATGCGGCAAGCAGGGGCATCATCATCGCCGACACCAAATTCGAGTTCGGCGTGGACGAGACGGGCAAGTTGTACCTGATCGACGAGGCGCTCACGCCGGATTCATCGCGCTTCTGGCCTGCCGACCAGTACCGCGTCGGCAGCAACCCGCCCAGTTTTGATAAGCAATTCGTGCGCGACTGGCTGGAGGCATCCGGCTGGAACAAGCAACCGCCCGCGCCGCGCATCCCGCAGGACATACTGCAAAAAACTGCCGACAAATATCGCGAAGCCGCGCAACGCCTGACAGGTGAGTGAGAAATGTAGCGTGCGCATGTAGGTGCGAATTCATTCGCACATAGCCTGTTGTTCGTGCGAATGAATTCGCACCTACAAACCTGTCAATGGGCGACTTCAGGCTACTCGCGCGGAATGGCCGGACCCGTGGCACCATCGAAGCCGAGTTTGGGCAGCATGGCCAATTCCTCCTGTCGCTTGACGCCTTCCGCAATCACCAGCAGGCCGATGTTGTGGGCGATCTGGCAAAGCCCTTCGAGGAAAGCCTGGTTGCCCGATTGGGAGTCAATGTCGTTGATGAAGCTGCCATCCACTTTCAGGTAATGCAGGCCGAGGTCGTGCAGCACGCCGATTCGGCTGAATTCGCGCCCGAAGTGTTCGATGCCGATGTGGCATTTGAATCCCATCAGATCCTTGCGGAACGCGCGGAACGCGTCGAGATTGGCGAAAGCGCTGGACTCTGAAACCTCGAGCCACAAGCGGTTGCAATGCGCCGCATTGCCCTGCATCAATTCGCGCATCTTCTTGCGGAAAGGTTCGGATTGCAGCGATTCACCGGAAAGATTGACCGCCAAATCCGGTGAATTGGGATCCGCCGCAAGCTGGTTGGCGGCCAGGCGCACCGCAGCCATATCCAGCTCCGCAGTCATTTGTAGACGCGTTGCCATCGGCAGGAATTTACCCGCCGTTTGCCATTCGCCCTCCTCGACAAAGCGCATCCGCAGAGGGCACTCCTGGTGCAGCAATTTCTTGTCGCCAAAACCGACGACAGGCAAGCCTACCAGGCGTAGCCAGCCATTCTCAATGGCCATGCCCAACTGCTGCGCCCACTGCGCAGAAGTAGTACGCTGCTCCCCGCCCGCAGCGGCGCGGCGCGGCTTCTCCTCGCCAGAGGCCTCGATCTCGGCCAGCGCCCTGTCCAGTTGCCCCATCAGCGGCCCCGCTTCCTGCCCTTGCAAGTAATCGATAAAGCCGATGCGCACAACGGTCGCGCCATCAGAAAGATGCGAAAGATTGCTGGTAATGCTCTGAAGCATTTCGCTCGCCAATACTTCAGCATCTTCATATCCGGGAAGCGCTACGGCAATATCAGTGCCGTTCAGCCGCCCAATCAGGCGTTTGGCGCGGGCATATCGCCCGGCGTGTGACTCAACGGAGGTTTCGATGCTTTTGGCAAGTATTTTCAAAAACTTGTCCGTATCCACGCGGCCTAGGCGCTTATTGATCGCCGCCAAGTCGACAATGCGTAGCAGCAGCAAGCTGCCATGATCCGCAGACTCGTCTGATTTGCTGAGCAGGTTGGAAAATTGCGAGAAGAAAAACATGCGGTTGGCAAAACCCGAAACCGAATCGTAGTTGACCTCCCGGCGAACCGCTTCAAGCCGTGCCGCTTCTTCCTCGAACATGGTTTTCAACCGGCCCACCATGGTGTTCATCGCGAAAGCGAGCTGCTTGAGTTCCGGTACCTTGGGCTCCTCGATCGTGCTGAAGCGCCGCTCGCAAATGGCGCGCGCCTGGTCGACCACCCGCCCCAGCGGTTCGCGCAGACGTCTGAGTATCATCGCGGCGATCCAGCCGCTGATTGCGCCGGCCAGCAACAGCCAGCCAGCCATGCTGGTAGCGCCTTGCCATAATTCGCCGTAGGCAAACTTGCTCTGGCTGCGCAGCTCGATAGTTCCATACTGCTTCCAGCCATCGCTGATTTGCGCATGTCCGGGTGTCGGTTTGATCGGAAGCAACCGGGTAAACCAGGCGGGCGCATCGCCGGTATCGGGCGGGGATTTACGCTCGACGATAGTCTTGCCCTTCGGGTCGCGCACCAGTATCAATTCGTAATGCCCGTTGTCGAACAATGCGGCAACATAAAGTTCAATGGTGACCGGATCCTTGCTCTGCTGGGTGATCAGCAGCGCGAGCGCGCTGGCGTTGTCCTCATTCTTGAGAATGAGTTGCTGCTCGAGATAATGCCTGGAAGAAAGCAGGCTGACGACCGCGCTACCCATGAATGAGAGCAAGGTGGTAAGCGCTACTGCTAACATTAGTTGCCGGAATAGGGACATGTTTACCTCACTGCATTAAATTTATTCAAAACCTTCCGTGCGGGCGCGCGCCAGAAGTTCTTCCCAGCGTGAAAGGCGTTTGGTGCTTGTCGAGCTGGAGGAGTCGCCAGCAGAGGTGCCGCCCCATATTCCCTGGCTGTTGAAACTGAATACAGGCGTTAAATCCTGCCGACGCGAGGCGGGGCGGATCTCGCCAAGCAGGTTGTCGAGAATTTCCGGTTCGGCCTCAGGATCGCTGTAGAAAGCCAGCACCATGTGTGCCTGGGTGATGTTGCTGGCTGCGCCGCCCATTTTGGCCTTGACGTAGATCAGCCTTAATTGCGATACGTCCATGCCAGCGGCGAGCAGGGTAAAGTACTTGGCAATGGCGAAATCTTCACAATCCCCTTTTCCGTGCCCCAGCGATTCCATCGGCGTCGCCCAGTAATCGCTTTGCCCCCACGCATCCTTGTCCTCCATGAACTGCAGGCGCCGGTTCCAGAATTCATTTACTTTTTTTACCTGCTGGTCGGGATCGGCTATTTTCTCCATATCTGCTGTCAGTTTTTGCCAGTCTCGGAATTTCTGCTCCGAGGGCGCGCCATAGCGCTGGGTGATGGTTTTGAGGAGCTTGTTCGCGTCGAAGCCAACCGCGCGTGCCAGCGAAAAAAGAGACATTGCGGCAGCGAGCAATATCAGCATATTGTAAATTCTTGAATGCGATTTCAAGTTTGCGAGGTAGCATCAGTAATGTGGGTTTTAAATCAATGCGTCAATGGCCTTATCTCTAAAGTATATTATAAAATAGTTTAGAATAGCTTCTTTACGCAATCGGCATGTTCAAAATTGCTGCAAGCCAAACATCATTTTCATAATGCCGGATTGCCTGAGGGAGAGATTCATGTAATTATCCTCATATTCAATGCCTTGAATAGAGGCGATATTATATGAGTATTGAGCAGTTCCATTGAATTGGATAGTTACTATTATTAACATCGGAGGCTAAATGGGTTTGTTTCTGGCAAATTTTAATTTTGCCCCTAGTGTTTAGTCTCTCTTATTTTCATTTTTGCTGCGCCAGTTTTACACCTGCTCCAAAGGCTGGGGATTCCCCTTTTTCTGTAATGTTTGGCATGATGAACTTTTGAAGCTCTCGAATCCATGGTCATGAATCATAAGCGCTGCCAAATGAAACAGAAATATCGTTTGGTTTTAGCACTCCTGGCGGGAGTATGGATGGGTGCCGCAATGGCACAGGAAACCAGTGCTGAAATAGAAAGCAGGGCTATTGCACAGTTTCCGAATGAAGCCGGGGCAACAACGGAAGAGAAAAGAACGCAAGCGGCAGAAACATTGCCATCAATCAATGCAACACCTCCGGCAACTTCCCCAATCAACGAACGATTCAGTGGGGTGGACTGGGCAGGCCAGCAGTTTTGGCTGGTAGAAATGACCGGCTTGCTTGACCGTGATGCCGTTACCGCCACATGGCGCGACTTGCGCGCCCGTTTTCCGGAGCAAATGCAAAACCGGACGGTTCTTCCACGCCGCCAGGATCGTATAGGCAATGCGAGCGAAGATTCGGCTTCCCGGTATCAGTTGTTTATCGCCAAATTTCCCGAAAAGCAAATGGCTGAAGAATTTTGTGCAATGTTGCGTGCCGGGCAGCAGCGTTGCGGCGTCGTACCGTCGGATTTGCTTGCCGGAAAAAATTTGCTGAATGTGGCTTCGGCATCCGGTGACAGCGGTTCCGGCAGCAATGTTTCATCTGCGGCAGAGGTCGAATTCGCACGCGTGAAGGCCGAGCAGGAAGCGGAAGAAAAGGCGAGACAGGAAGCGGAAGCCAAGGTGGCAAAGCTGAAAGCCAAAATGGAAGCCAAGGCCGAAGCGGAGAGACTGAAGGCCGAACAGGAAGCGAAAGCGCAGGCGGAGAAACAGGCCTTGGCGGAAGCCAAAGCGGAAGCGGCCAGACAAAAGGCCGAGCAAAAAGCGCAAGCCGAAGCCGAGAAGAAAGCGGCGGCGGAAGAAAAAGCGAGACAGGTTGCGGAAGCCAAGGCCGAGGCGGCACGCCTGAAGGCGGAGCGGAAAGCGCAGGCCGAAGCGGAAAAACAGGCAGCGGCGGAAGCGAAGAAAGCGGCAAAAGCCGAAGCGGAAAAACTGAAGGCCGAGCAGGAAGCGCAAGCGGCGGCAGAGGCCGAATCATCGCGCGTGAAAGTCGAACAAGAAGCGGAAGAAAAGGCGAGGCAGGAAGCGGAAGCCAAGGTGGCAAAGCTGAAAGCCAAACAGGAAGCGAAGGCAGAAGCGGAGAGGCTGAAAGCTGAGCAGGAAGCGAAAGCCCAGGCGGAGAAACAGGCTCTGGCGGAAGCCAAAGCGGAAGCGGCCAGACAAAAGGCGGAGCAAAAAGCGCAAGCCGAAGCCGAGAAGAAAGCGGCGGCGGAAGAAAAAGCGAGACAGGTTGCGGAAGCCAAGGCCGAGGCGGTGCGTCTGAAGGCCGAGAAAAAAGCGCAAGCCGAAGCGGAAAAGCAGGCAGCGGCAGAAGCCAAAAAGGCGGCAAAAGCCGAAGCGGCGCGCCTGAAGACTGAGCAGGAAGCGCAAGCGGCGGCAGAGGGCGAGTCCGCGCGCGTGAAAGCCGAACAGGAAGCGGAAGAAAAGGCGAGGCAGGAAGCGGAAGCCAAGGTGGCAAAGCTGAAAGCCAGGATGGAAGCGAAGGCTGAGGCGGCACGCCTGAAGGCCGAGCAAAAGGCCAAAGCCGAAGCGGAAAAGCAGGCGGCGGCAGAAGCCAAAAAGGCGGCAAAAGCCGAAATAGCACGTTTGAAGGCTGAACAAAAAGCCAAGACTGAAGCGGAAAAACTGGCGGCGACAGCAACGAAGCAAGTGGCAGTAGCCGAGCTCGAAGCAGTAGAGCTCAAAACCGGGCAGGAAGTGAAGCAGTATTCCCCCGAGAATGCTGAAAAGAAAGCCAATGCAGAAGAGCAAGCAGCGGCTGAAGTCAAGCAACCGGTAGAAGCAGAAGCTGCACGCGCAAGTGCGGAAAAGAAAGCGCAGGCAGAGGCGGACGCCAAGGCGGCGAAGCCTAAAACGCCCGAAGGCGGGATGGATGATTTTGTCCAGGATATCGAGCGCAAAAAAGCAGAGCAGAAAGCGCAGGCGGAAGCAAAGGCCGCAGAAGAAGCGCAGGCAGCAAAACTGAAAGCCGCCAAGAGCGACATGATGGTGGATTTTGCCCAGAAGGCAGTATTGAATAACCCCGATGTGCTATCGCGCTGGCACAATTTTCAGGCGGCCATCAGTGAAACTGCCGCTGCCGAAGGGGGTTTTTATCCGCATCTCGACGTGACGGTGGATGGCGGGCGGGAGCGCTCGCAGTCTCCGGGCAGCAACTACTCCGTAAATACCAAGAATACTACGTTCACGCTGACGCAATTATTGTATGACGGATTTGCGACGCTCAATGAAGTTCGCCGCCTGAATAATGCACAGTTGTCACGTTACTATGAGTTGCTGGATGCTTCGGAAACTGCGGCGCTCGATGCGGTGCGCACATTTTATGATGTGTCGCGGCAACGTAAACTTTTCGAATTGACCGAAGATAATTACGTCAGGCACCGCACGGCCTTTGAACAAATCAAGTTGAAAGTGGAGGCTGGTGTTGGGCGCCGCGTCGATCTGGAACAGGCCGCCGGGCGTCTTGCCTTGAGCGAGTCCAACCTGACACTGGATAACGCCAATGTCCATGATGTAAGCGCCCGCTTTCAGCGGATAATCGGGGAGCTTCCGCCTGCGAAAATACGCAAATCGCCTTCGCAAAACAAGCTGGCCAAGAAGGTTTTGCCGAATGCAGCCGACGCTGTTCTTTCCGTTGCGGTTGAGTCGCACCCCGCCATTCTGGCTGCGGTGGAAAATGTGCGCTCATCGCGTTACGACCTGTATGGGAAGGACGCAAAATATCAGCCTACGATAAATTTGAATGTTGCCCAAACTCATAGCAAGAACCTGGGTGGGGTTGATGGCATAACGAACAACAACTCCGCCAAGATTACACTGAACTGGAATCTGTTCAACGGCGGATCGGATAGCGCGCGGTCTGCCCAGTATGCAAAGCGGCTGGATGCTGCACGGGATATGCGCGACAAGGCTTGCCGCGATATACGCATGAATTTGGCCATCGCTTACAACGATATATCGAAGCTGAAAGAACAGCTCAATTACATGGATCAGCACCAGTTGTCGATTGAAAAAGCGCGTGTCGCTTATCAGAAGCAATTCGAAATCGGCCAGCGCAGCTTGCTGGACTTGCTGGATACGGAAAACGAGCTTTATCAGGCCAGGCGCAGCTACACCAATGCCGAGTATGATTTGGCTATCGCCTATGCGCGCACTCTCGCGGGTATGGGGCAATTGGTCAGTTCACTGGAAATATCCCGCCTGGAAACGGCAGACTTGCCGGAACTGCTCGGCATCAGTACGGACGCGGCGGAAAATTGCCCGCCAGAAGCGCCGATTGCGAACAATATCCGGAAGGACGAACTTGACGCGCGCGCGGTTGAGGAGGCAAAGGCGGCAGTTGAAGCGGCACGCTCAAAGGAGGCGGCAGAAAAGGAAAAAAGAGAAGCGGAAGACAAGGAATTCCTGATGACGCCGGGTGAAGCCAAGGCGGAAAAACTGAAGCAGGAACAAGGCGCCAAGGTGGCGGAAGATAAAACGAAACAGGCAGCGGGAACCGATGCGGTGGGTGCGCTCAAGCAACCGGAAGCTGCTGCGAAACAGCCAGAGCAGCAAGCAATACCCTCGACGATGCAGGAGTTCAAGGAGCAAGGGGTGGAGCCGGGTAACGGCAAGCCCTTCAAGGACTGCCCGAATTGCCCGGATATGGTAATGGTTCCAGCGGGGAAATTCATGATGGGCGTGCCCGGCTCGCAAAAGCAGAAAACCATCAGTAACGCCTTTGCGGTGGGTAAATACGAGGTGACGTTTGCGGAGTGGGACGCCTGTGTGGCGGGTGGCGGTTGTGCCAAATATCGGCCAAATGACCAGGGATGGGGGCGTGGGCGGCAACCAGTGGTAAACGTCAACTGGAACGATGCCAAAAAATATGTGCGATGGTTATCGCAAAAAACCGGCAAAAACTATCGCCTGTTGACGGAAACGGAATGGGAATATGCAGCGCGCGCAGGGACAACGACAGCATATCCATGGGGCGATGCCATTGGCAGCGGTAATGCAAACTGCAATGGTTGCGGTAGCCAATGGGATAATAAACAGCCCGCGCCGGTCGGCAGCTTTAAAGCGAATGCTTTTGGCCTGTATGACATGAATGGTAACGTATGCGAATGGACCGAGGGCTGTATTAATAACAATAATTGCAATGTGCGTGTGGTTCGCGGTGGATCGTGGTTTTACGGTGCAACAGACGTGCGCTCCACACATCGCATCGGCGATGATTCAAATGCCCGCGACTACGACGACGGCTTCCGCGTCGCCAGGGAGCTTCCACAATAATTCACGTGTTACTGCTCTGTAGTACGCTTTTTACCGTCGCACCGAGCAGCATACATCTTCGGTATCGCCCGGCAGCAGGTATGCCGCCTGCCGCAATCAATACCCCAAAACCGCAGTTGCCCCCTGTAGGAGCGCAATTTATCGCGCGAGCGTTGCCTGGCCAATCGCTCGTGAATCGAACTCCTACAGCAGTAGTTTCACCCAAAAGGTGATCAGCAGTATTTTGTTAACCGGCTATTGCAAAAGAATATTTTTGTTTACCCACAAAATCTGTGGATAACTTTGTGGATAAATATAATAGCTAATACTTTAACTTGATATGCCATAAGGTTTTTTATTACCTTGCTTATTTTTTATATTTTTAAATATCATTTAAATACAATGCGTTATCGTAAGTGAGGGGTGGCGCTCGATGCGTGCATTGCAAGAAAGGGCGTATTCTCTCGTTTTGTGGATTATTTTAAAATGTCAATATATATTTCGGTCAATTTTTGAAGAAAAAAAACATATTTTGCGTATCGCAAAACTCGCCATTTCAATCAAATAGTTGCCCTCCAGAGTTAAGTCTGCCTATTTAGAGCCTATTTCAGTAGGTTTCATACCCCGCGCCGTTTGCCTGCGGGATGCAATGCAAGGAGCGGGCTGTGCCGTGAAGTCATTCTCCACAAGCAGGTCGCGACACCGCAATGCGCCCGCAGGCAAACGGCCCTTCGGGTTGAGGCTGGGCGCGGCGTCTGCCGTGTTGCACCGCTTGCCAATGGAATAACCATTGGCTGCGCGCTGCGCCTTGCATCCATCCACGCCCAGCCTCAACGCGGGGTATGAAACCTACTGAAATAGGCTCTTATAGCACCAGTTGGTTATTCATGCATATCCTGGCTTGCGCAAGTCGCGCCAGTGTCGGTTGCAGATTCAAGCCGGTCTGCTCTTTCAGCGCCAGTGCACTTTCCTTCAGGTCACAAAAAGAAACTTCGATGGGATATCCCGTGGCGGCCAATGCCACTGCGTTGCCGCTTTCGCTTGAGGGAAACACCAGCGCTCGATCTTCGAAGGCTTCCGCGATGCGAGCGGCAGTCACCTTGAAGCCGCGGCTTCGGGTCAGCAGGTTCGCAGTCATGATCCCTTCATCGCTCAGGCGGCTGCGGCAGGCACGATAAAAAGGCAATGTTTCCAGCGCCCCCGTGCGTGCTTTTTCGTCGAAACCGTCCACCAGGATCAGATCGAATTTTTTGCTGCTGTTCAACATATATTCTGCGCCGTCGCCGATGATGAGATTGATGCGCTTCGGGTCCTCCGGCAGCTTGAAGAATTGCCGCGCGGCGGCGACCACGGCAGGTTCGATCTCTACCACGGTGAGGTGCGCCAGCGGATAGTGGCGGTACAGGAACTTGGTCAGCGAAGCCGCGCCGAGGCCGATTAGCAGTATTCTTCTGGGGGTATTGCACAGCAGCAGCGCAGTCATCATCTCGCGAGTGTATTCCAGCTCGAGATTCCACGGCCGCGCGATGTGCATCGCGCCCTGTATCCAGTCGGAGCCGAAGTGCAGCGTGCGCACGCCGGCTTCTTCGCTGATGTCGATAGGGATGGCCATTATTTTTCAGTCATTAAATGTGGGCAGAATTATCGCAGCAAGTAGCCCGGATGCAACGAAGTGGAATCCGGGATGGCCGGAGTTGAATTCCCGCATTGCGCTACGCTTCATGCGGGCTACGGGGTTGCATCCATTGGTTCAGCAGCCATCTCGCCCACTCGGTCATCTCCGTTGCGGTCATGCCGATGGTGGCTTGTTGTTCGGCCAGTGCATCACCCGCCGCGCCGTGCAGATGGACTGCCAGCAGCAGTGCATCGTCTGCGCTCATCCCCTGCGCGATGAAAGCGGCGATCATGCCGGTCAGTACGTCACCCATGCCTGCGGCGCTCATGCCGGGGTTGCCGGTGCGGTTGACGAACAGCCTGCCATCGCGCGTGGCGCACAGGCTACCTGCACCTTTCAGCACTACGCTGCACGCGAATTTTTGCGCCAGTTGTTGCACCGCCGCGACGCGATCCGCCTGCACTTCCTTGATCTCGCAATCCAGCAGGCGCGCGGCTTCGCCGGGATGCGGCGTGAGCACGGAGGGGTGCTTGCGCGCGCGCAGGTCATCCTGCAAATCGGCATGGCTGGCGAGCAGGTTGAGCGCGTCGGCATCGAGCACGATGGGCGATTTTAGTTTCAGCGCTTCGTACAGCAGCTTGTAAGCGGTTTTTGAAGTACCCATGCCGCAACCGACTGCAAGCACATCAAAATTGTTTTTCACGTTTGCCCCCTCTCCCGCTCGCGGGAGAGGGTTGGGGAGAGGGCTAGGGCACAGCAAATCGGTAGCGCCATGCAGCATCAGCTCCGGCTGAACCATATCTACTACTGGCGCATTCTCCGCCAGAAATCCAACATGCACACAGCCAGCGCCCAGCTTCAGCGCGGCGCGAGCCGCCAACAGCGGTGCGCCGACCATGCCGGAAGCGCCACCGATCACCGTGACGCTGCCGAACATGCCCTTGTGGCTGTCGCGCGGGCGTTTCGGAAAGTTTGCGATGACCTGCGCTTTGTCAATTGGTATTGGGGTGAGGGCAGGGGTGCGTTTGTTCATAATCCGGTCAAGTGCCGAGTGTGGGGCGCATAGTATAATCCCGCCCCGAATTTAATTTCACGGTTCATGCCATGTTCCAGGTCTCTATCGGCACCGCCGCCTTATCTGCTTTTCGCCTCGAAAAACTGCGCATTGCGCTGAACGATGCTGTTCCCGGCGTGGTCATTGCGGATACGCGCCACTGGTATTTCAGTGCGCTGCGCGAGGGTGGAACCGAAGGTTCCGGGCACCCTGCGGCGTCCTCCTTGCGGGGGCTCAAAGGCGGGGAATTGGGCAAGGCTGAGGCCAGATTGCTGGACAAGGTGCTGGGGTTGGGCAAGTCGGCGGGCGAGCCAAGCGATGTGGAAAAATATCAGCGCCTGCTGGTGGTGCCGCGCCTCGGCACGATCTCGCCATGGTCCACCAAGGCGACCGATATCGCGCAGCATTGCGGGTTATCGGCTATTGCGCGCATCGAACGCGGCGTGGTGTATTACCTCGCCACGCCAGGTAGAAAACAGTTGAGCAAGGCCGAGCAGGCGGCGGTGTTGCCGTTGCTGCATGACCGCATGACCGAGACCGTGTTGACCGGCACCACCGGTGCGGCGGAAAAAATATTCCGGCACGGCAAACCGCAACCGCTCGCCACGGTGAATATTTTGAAAGGTGGCCGCAAGGCGCTGGAGAAAGCGAACCGCTACATGGGCCTGGCGCTGTCGCCTGACGAGATCGACTACCTGGTCGAGAATTTCCAGAAACTCAAACGCAACCCGACCGATGTCGAGCTGATGATGTTCGCGCAGGCGAACTCCGAACACTGCCGCCACAAGATTTTCAACGCCGACTGGGTGATCGACGGCGAGGCGCAGGGCATGTCGCTGTTCGGCATGATCCGCAATACCCACAAGGCCAGCCCGCAGGGCACGGTGGTCGCCTACTCCGACAATTCTTCAGTCATCGAGGGCGCACGCGTCGAGCGCTTCTACCCGCGTGCCGACGGCGGCTATGCGTTCGGCGAAGAATTGACGCATATCCTGATGAAGGTCGAGACGCACAATCATCCCACCGCCATTGCGCCGTTCGCTGGAGCGGCGACCGGCAGCGGTGGCGAGATCCGTGACGAAGGCGCGACCGGCACCGGCTCCAAGCCCAAGGCCGGGCTGACCGGTTTCTCGGTTTCAAATTTGAATATTCCTGGGTTCGTGCAGCCTTGGGAAAAATATACCCCCACCCCTCTCCCCAACCCTCTCCCGCAAGGGGAGAGGGAGCTGACTCCTCTCTCCCCTTGCGGGAGAGAGGTTGGGAGAGAGGGGATAATGCAATACGGCAAACCCTCCCGCATCGTCACCCCCCTGCAAATCATGCTCGACGGCCCGATCGGCGCGGCGGCATTCAACAACGAATTCGGTCGCCCGAATCTGGCGGGCTACTTCCGCACCTTCGAGGAGCAGGTCAGCGGCGAGATGCGCGGCTACCACAAGCCGATCATGCTGGCGGGCGGGGTGGGTAACATTGCGGCGATCCACACGCACAAGCACGAGCTGCCGGTCGGCGCGCTGGTCGTGCATCTGGGCGGCCCCGGCATGCTGATCGGCTTGGGTGGTGGGGCGGCGTCGAGCATGGATACCGGCGCGAACGCCGAGAACCTCGACTTCGATTCGGTGCAGCGCGGCAACCCGGAGATGCAGCGCCGCGCGCAGGAAGTGATCGACCGCTGCTGGCAACTGGGCGAGAAAAATCCCATCCTGTCGATCCACGATGTCGGCGCGGGTGGCATGTCGAACGCGCTGCCGGAGCTGGTGCACGGCGGCGGCAAGGGCGCACTTTTCGAATTGCGCAAGATTCCGCTGGATGAGACCGGCATGTCGCCGAAACAGGTCTGGTGCAACGAATCGCAGGAACGCTATGTGCTGGCGATTGCGCCCGAGCGGCTCGAAGAATTTCGCGCGTTGTGCGAGCGCGAGCGCTGCCCGTTCTCGGTGGTCGGCGAAGCCATCGCCGAAGATCGGATCACCGTGCATGACGGCGAGTTCGGCAACGCCCCGGTGGATATGCCGCTGTCTGTATTGCTTGGCAAGCCGCCGAAAATGACGCGCAACGCGGTGCGCGAGACGCCCCGTCTGACCTCGTGCGATATTGGCAAGATCGAATTGCGCGATGCGATCGAACGCGTGCTGCGCCTGCCGTCCGTGGCGAACAAGACTTTCCTGATCAGCATCGGCGACCGTACCGTGGGCGGCATGACCGCGCGCGACCAGATGGTTGGCCCGTGGCAAGTGCCGGTGGCGGATGTGGCGGTCACGCTGATGGGCTTCAATACCCATCGCGGCGAGGCCTTCGCCATCGGCGAGCGCACCCCGCTGGCATTGGTCAACGCGCCGGCTTCCGGGCGCATGGCGGTAGGGGAAGCGCTCACCAACATCGCCGCCGCGCGTATCGAGAAAATCGGTGACATCAAACTGTCGGCAAACTGGATGGCGGCGGCGGGGCATCACGGCGAAGATGCCGCGCTGTTCGATACCGTGCGCGCGGTCGGCATGGAACTGTGCCCACAGCTCGGCATCAGCATCCCGGTCGGAAAAGATTCCATGAGTATGAAGACTACGTGGATCGAAACTCCCTCCCCCCTCGCGGGGGAGGGCGGGGGAGAGGGGGCAGCGGTGGTGCGCAAAGAAGTCACCGCCCCGCTGTCGCTGATCGTCTCCGCCTTTGCGCCTTGCACGGATGCGCGCGGCACGCTTACGCCGCAGCTCTCTCCGTATCTGGATACCGCCCTGTTGCTGATCGACCTCGGGCAGGGAAAGAATCGCATGGGCGGCTCGGCGCTGGCACAGGTCTACAAGCAGGTCGGCGATGTCGCGCCGGACGTGGACGATGCGCAGGCGCTCAAGTCATTCTTTGAAATGATCCAGCACCTGAATGCAAAAGGAAAACTGCTTGCCTATCACGACCGCTCAGACGGCGGCGCGCTCGTCGCGCTGTGCGAGATGGCGTTCGCATCGCATATCGGCCTCGATATCCGGCTCGACGAATTGCATGGCGACACACTGCGTGCGTTGTTCAACGAGGAACTCGGCGCGGTAATTCAGGTGCGTGAACGCGACGTGCCGCATATCTTGCAACTGGCGCGCGACGCCGGGCTGAAGAGCGTGCAGAAGATCGCCACGCTGAACCAGACAGGCATGATTGAAATTTCGCGCGGCGGCGAAAAGCTGTTTGGCGAGAGTGGCGTGAACCTGCAACGCATCTGGTCTGAGACAACCTACCAGATGCAAAAACTGCGCGATAACCCGGCCTGCGCGCAACAGGAATTCGATCGCATCCTCGATGCCGTCGATCCGGGCCTGCATGTGAAGCTGACTTACGATCCGAACGAAGCTCCACCCCCCGTTCGCCCTGAACTGGTTGAAGGGAGAGCGGTGCTGACTCGCCCCAAGATCGCCATCCTGCGCGAACAAGGCGTGAACGGCCATGTCGAGATGGCCGCAGCCTTTGACCGCGCAGGCTTCGCAGCAGTGGATGTGCACATGAGCGACATCATCGGCGGGCGCGTCAAGCTGGCCGATTTTAAGGGCTTCGCCGCGTGCGGCGGCTTCTCCTACGGCGACGTGCTCGGCGCGGGCGAGGGTTGGGCGAAATCTATCCTGTTCAATCGCAGGGCGCGCGACGAATTCGCGGCGTTCTTCGGGCGCGGCGACACGTTTGCATTAGGGGTATGCAACGGCTGCCAGATGATGAGCAACCTGCACGACATTATTCCCGGCGCGGAAAACTGGGCACACTTCTCGCGCAATCAATCGGAACAATTCGAGGCGCGTTTCGTGATGGTTGAAGTGCAACCCTCAACATCTATCTTCTTCAATGGCATGGCGGGCAGCAGGATGCCCATCGTGGTTTCGCATGGCGAAGGCTACGCCGACTTCGGCAACGCGAAAAAATTGCAAGCGGCGCAGGAACTGGTCACGCTGCGCTACGTGGACAACACCGGCCAACCGACCGAAATCTACCCGCTCAACCCCAACGGTTCACCGCAAGGCATCACCGGCCTGACCACGCCGGACGGCCGCTTCAGCATCATGATGCCGCACCCCGAGCGCATCTTCCGCGCCGTGCAGAACTCCTGGTATCCACGCGAGTGGCAGGAAAATGGCGCATGGCTGAGGATGTTCCAGAACGCGCGGAAGTGGGTTGGGTGATTTTTGAATATTGAATGAGCATGTGATCCGCAGGAGATTGATTGTATTTCCATGCAATGCTCATATTGGTAGAGCCATTTCGTAGGAGCGGGCCATGCC
>JBAQCT010000024.1:0-4474 GCA_049294375.1 Gallionella sp.
GGCGACGAGGCCGAGGCCAAGGCGGAAGAGTCTGACGAGGCGCAGGCAAAGCAGAAGTCAAAAAATGTGATGTACCGGCACAGCGAAAAAACCGGCGGTGAGCGCCCCATCGACCTGATCCGCGCTACCAGCCCTATCGTCATAGTGGATGAGCCGCAATCGGTGGATGGCGGCCTCGATGGCAAGGGCAAGAAGGCCATGCAGCAGTTGAACCCGCTCTGTACCTTGCGCTACTCGGCAACCCATGTGGACAAGCATCACATGGTTTATCGGCTCGATGCGGTGGATGCCTATGAGCAAAAATTGGTGAAGCAGATCGAGGTGGCAGCAGCTACGGTGCAGGGCGGAAACAACAAGCCTTATGTGCGTGTGGTGTCAGTAAGCAATAAGCGTGGCATGATTTCCGCGAAGGTGGAACTGGATGTGGAAACGCTGGCGGGTGTGCATCGGCAAGAAGTGATGGTGCAGGATGGTGATGATCTGGAGCAAACGACCCATCGCGCGCTGTATGCCGATTTCCGAATCGGCGAAATCAAGACGGCAAAGGGTGAGGAGTTTGTTGAGCTGCGCTATCCCGGCGGCGAGAAATATCTGCGCAACGGTGAGGCGCATGGCGATGTGGAGCCGCTGGCGATTCAGCGCGAGATGATCCGCCGCACGATCAAGGAGCATCTGGATAAAGAAAAACGCCTGCGCCCGCAAGGCATCAAGGTGTTGTCGTTATTCTTCATTGACGCAGTGGACAGATACCGCCAATACGACGCCGACGGCAATCCGGTCAAGGGTGATTACGCGCGCATTTTCGAGGAAGAATATCGGCGCTATGCCAAGCACCCCGATTACCTGAGCTTGTTCGATGAAGTGGATTTAACGACTGCCGCCGAAGAGGTGCACAACGGCTATTTTTCCATCGACAAAAAGAAGGTCGGCAACAAATCGGTTGAGGTAATCAAGGATACGCGCGGCGATACCAAGGCGGATGATGATACCTACAACTTGATTATGCGCGACAAGGAAAAGCTGCTGGGTTTGGGTACGCCGCTGAAGTTCATCTTCTCGCACTCCGCACTGCGCGAAGGTTGGGATAACCCCAACGTGTTTCAGATATGCACCTTGCGCGATATTCATACCGAACGTGAGCGCCGCCAGACCATCGGGCGCGGCTTACGCCTGTGCGTCAATCAGGAAGGTCAACGCTTACGCGGTTTCGAAATCAATACGCTGACGGTGATTGCCACGGAAAGCTATGAGCAGTTCGCCGACAATCTGCAAAAAGAAATCGAGGCGGATACCGGCATTCGCTTTGGCATCGTTCAAGACCATCAATTCGCTGCGTTGGCGGTCAAAGGTGAGGATGGAAGAGAAGCGCCTTTGGGCTTTGAACAATCCAAGACTTTATGGGCGCATCTCAAGAGCCAAGGCTACATTGATGCCAAGGGCAAGGTGCAGGATGCGCTCAAATTGGCGCTAAAAAATGGCACATTGATTGTACCTGCCGAGTTTGAAGCACAGCGCGGCCAGATTGCCGAGGTGTTGCGCAAACTGTCCGGCAAGCTGGAGATCAAGAATGCCGATGATCGCAAGCCGGTGCGTACTCGCCAAGCCATATTGAACAGCCCAGAGTTTAAGGCGCTGTGGGATCGCATCAAGCATCGGACGACTTATCGCGTGCAGTTCGATAATGAAAAACTGATCGAGAATAGCGTCAACTCACTGCGCGATGCGCCCCCAATTGCCAAAACGCGCTTGCAATGGCGCAAGGCAGACCTCTCAATCGGCAAGGGAGGTATTGATACCAAGGAAAAGGCGGGAGCCGACATGGTGACGTTGAACGAGGGCGACATTGAGTTGCCGGACTTGCTCACCGATCTGCAAGACCGCACCCAACTGATGCGCAAGACCATCACGCGCATTCTGACAGCAAGCGGGCGATTGAATGATTTCAAACGCAATCCGCAGCAGTTTATCGAACTGGTAGGTGAGATTATCAACCGCCAGAAGCGCATGGCTTTGGTGGACGGTATTAAATATCAACGCCTGGGTGACGAGCATTTTTATGCGCAAGAACTGTTCGAGCGGGAAGAACTGACCGGCTATCTCAAAAACATGCTGAATGCAGAAAAATCGGTGTACGAGAAAGTTGTCTACGACTCCGACACCGAGCGCGATTTCGCCAGCCAGTTGGAAATGAACAACGCCATCAAGGTATACGCAAAACTGCCTGGCTGGTTCCGTGTGCCCACCCCGCTGGGCACCTACAACCCGGACTGGGCTGTGTTGGTGGAGCAGGATGGCGCCGAGCGGTTGTACTTTGTAGTCGAAACGAAGAGCAGCCTATTTACGGATGACCAGCGCAACAAGGAAAGCGCCAAGATTAAATGCGGTGAGGCTCACTTCACCGCCTTGGCGACTGGCGAAAATCCGGCCACGTATCTTGTGGCTACAAAGCTTGAGGATTTGCTTGATAAGGCTCAAGCACTGGCGAGAGCATAGGACACAATTAAGTGCTACTTTGATTGCCTGCACGTCGCTTGTTTGCTGTGCGACATGCCATCAAGCCGCTTTGGTTTTTAGCGGAATAAGAAAATCAGAAGCGGACTTAAGTTAGAATGCGCAGCGTTTGGAGAGGCTACTACTTAATGAAATCCGTTTGGCATAGTTTTTGGCATATAAAAAAGCCGCACTTACTTGAAATCAAGAATTGGCGCGGCTTTCGTAATGTTTGCTGGTGCCCAGAAGAGGACTCGAACCTCCACAGTGTTGCCACCGCTAGGACCTGAACCTAGTGCGTCTACCAATTCCGCCATCTGGGCTAAGATCGCCGAAGGCGCGCAATTTAATTGTTAAAGGATGCATTGTCAATGAAAAGAAAAATAAATGAAAAAGAAAAATAACCCACGTTTGCATGATCCACATCTGGAACGCGAGCGCGAACAGTATGACCACCCGCTGCCGAGCCGCGAGTTCATCTTGCAGATACTGACTGAGCAAGGCGCTCCGGTCGGTGATGAAGAGTTGTTGCAGTTGTTGCATATCGAGGCGCACGAGGAAGAATTGTTTGCGCGCCGCCTGCGCGCGATGGAGCGCGACGGGCAGATCATGCGCAACCGCAAGCACGCGATTTGCGTGATGGAAAAGCTCGATCTGGTCAAGGGCAAGGTGCAAGGCCATCCGGACGGGTTCGGCTTCCTGATTCCCGAAGACGGCAGCCCGGACATGTTCCTCAGCGAGAAGGAAATGCACAAGGTGCTGCACGGCGACGTGGTGATGGTGCGGCAGAGCGGTGTAGATCGGCGCGGTCGCCCGGAAGGCAAGATCGTCGAAGTGCTGGAGCGCGCCAATAGCCGCGTGGTCGGTCGCCTGTTTGAAGAGCATGGCATCCAGTATGTGGTGGCGGAAAATCGGCGCATCACCCAGGATATTCTGGTCGCGGCAGGTCAGTCCGGTGGAGCCAAGGCCGGGCAAGTGGTGATGCTAGAAATCCTGAAACACCCCGACAAGCATGCCCAGCCGATCGGGCGCATCGTCGAAGTGCTGGGCAACTATGCCGACCCCGGCATGGAGATCGAGATCGCGCTACGCAAGCATGACCTGCCGCACGAATTCCCCAAGGATGCGGAAAAACAGGCCAAACAAATCTCCCCTGTGGTGGCCGAAAAAGATTGGGCAGGCCGCGAAGATATCCGTAATTTGCCGCTGGTCACCATCGACGGCGAGACCGCGCGCGACTTCGACGATGCGGTGTACTGCGCGCCTGAAAAAGGTGGCTACCGCCTGGTGGTGGCGATTGCCGACGTCAGCCATTACGTGCAAACCGGCGATGCGCTGGATCGTGAGGCGATCTTGCGCGGCAACTCGGTGTATTTTCCGCGTCGCGTGATCCCGATGCTGCCGGAGGAATTGTCCAACGGCCTGTGCTCGCTGAACCCGCAGGTGGATCGCCTGTGCATGGTGTGCGACATGCATGTCAGCAACAGCGGCGACATCGGCAAATACCGCTTCTACCCGTCGGCGATGCATTCGCAGGCGCGGCTGACTTACACGCAGGTCGCGGAAATGCTGGCTGAGCCGGACGGCAAACTGGCCAAGGCCAATACCGCCATCTTGCCGCATTTGCAACACCTCCATGAGTTATTCCAGAAGCTGCTAAAAGCGCGCGAGAAACGCGGCGCAATCGACTTCGAGACGGTCGAGACGCAGATGATTTTCACCGATCAGGGCAAGATCGAGCGCATCGTGCCGGTGGTGCGCAACGATGCGCACAAGCTGATCGAGGAGTGCATGCTGGCCGCGAACGTGTGTGCGGCAGGCTTCCTGCAAGAACACCAGCACACCGTGTTGTATCGCATCCATCAGGGGCCGACACCGGAAAAACTGGAGGCATTGCGCGAGTTCATGAAGGAATTCGGTTTTCAACTGGGCGGAGGAGAAGAACCGCAGGCCGCCGATTATTCCAAATTATTGAAGGGTATCA
>JBAQCT010000025.1:0-1887 GCA_049294375.1 Gallionella sp.
CGATAACGTAACGCTTCAGCTCGTTGCTGGGGTGCGGCTTGTGCAAGCTGATAGGCGCATACTCTGGATGAACAAATCGCACCGCCGAACCGCTGCTCCTGCCTTGAGTGTATAACCTGAAGCCGAACCCTGATAACAGGGTACCCAGCTCCTGAAAGGTAAAATCCTTCGGGCGGCTCTTGAGCTTCGCCAGCAGCTTTTCATGTTTTCCCATGCGTGAATCCTACCCAATAGCTTAGAACAGTGCAACTAAATCTAGTTGCATCTTGCCATCAATGGAAATGCAGATATCAGAAAGTTTCAAATCTTCGGGAAATTCCCAAATATTTTTGCCTGAGTCGCGCCGCCGTCCGGCGCGAAGTCGCTGGTAGTCATGCGCGTGTGAGTTGAAACGATACTCGGGCTGTCTGGTGCTAAAATCGAACCCAACGAAGCAACCCTTCACCCGACATGAGCCGCCACTGCACAACAGACAAACACCTGCCGCCTTGTGTCTATCACAAGCATGGTGCATTCCGGTCGGTTAAGCGCGGCAAGTGGGAAAAGCTTGCGGCCACACTTCCCGAAGCATTGGCAGAATATGCCAAGTCGCTCACCGATGCGAAACAACAGGGATTTAACCCTCAGACACTGGCAGGGCATACCAGCGAAGCCATGACTGACAGATACATCCACCTGCGCGAAACTCCTCAGGCGGATAGCCCGAAAATGGCAAGAATATTGGACAATCGTTAGACAACGTGAATAAAGAAATCAAAGAGTTAACTCACACCCCGATGATGCAGCAATATTTGCGCATCAAGGCAGAGCATCCCGACATGCTGCTGTTCTACCGCATGGGGGATTTCTACGAACTGTTCATGGACGATGCAGTGCGCGCGGCGAAGTTGCTCGACATCACATTAACGCAACGCGGCGCGACCAACGGCTCGCCGATCAAGATGGCTGGCGTGCCATATCACGCCGCCGAGCAGTATCTGGCACGTCTGGTGAAGATGGGCGAATCCATCGCTATCTGCGAACAAATCGGCGACCCAGCCACCAGCAAAGGCCCGGTTGAGCGCAAGGTGGTGCGCATCGTTACGCCCGGCACGCTCACGGATTCTGCGCTGCTCGACGAAAAGCGCGACAGCCTGCTGCTGGCACTACACCAACGCAGCGGCAAGCTGGGCTTGGCCTGGCTGAACCTTGCCTCGGGGCAATTTTTCATCTGCGAGACTTCAGCCGAAAATCTGCCCGCCGAACTGGAACGCCTGCAACCTTCGGAAATCCTGCACGCCGAAAACGCTCGCCCGCAAGCCAATAACCACGCGGCTCTCAAGATGCTGCCCGATTGGCATTTCGAGCTGGACACGGCGCGGCGCGCGCTGTGCCAGCAGTTCGCCACGCTCGATCTGGCCGGATTCGGCTGCGATGATTTCAGTGTTGGACTGGAAGCGGCAGGCGCGCTGCTTGGCTACGCCAAGCTCACGCAAGGCCAGGCCATCAGCCATATCCGTAGCGTGCAAGTGTACAGCGCGGATCGCTACGTGCGCATGGATGCCGCGACACGGCGCAACCTGGAAATCACCCAGACGCTGCGCGGCGAACCTGCACCCACCCTGCTGTCGCTGCTCGATACCTGCGCCACCAACATGGGCAGCCGCCTGCTGGCACATTGGCTGCACCACCCGCTGCGCGACCGCGCGGTGCTGTGTGCGAGGCTGGATGCGGTAGAACAACTTCAAGGGGCGAGGGAGTTATACCGCGCCGTCCACGACCACCTCAAACCCAGCGTAGATGTCGAGCGCATCACCGCGCGTATCGCGCTGCGCAGCGCCCGTCCGCGCGACCTGTCCGGCCTGCGCGACACGCTGCTAACTTTGCCGCAGCTACACACCGCACTTG
>JBAQCT010000026.1:0-29051 GCA_049294375.1 Gallionella sp.
CAACAAGGGCATGATCGGCTTCCTGACCCACACCGGCTTCGCCCACGGCGGCAACGGTTACGAAGGCATCCAGTTCCTGATCGAAAATTTCAAGGACACCCCGCTGGCCGATGCGGGCAATGCCAACCACGGCATCGTCCTGAAGAAGATCACCACCGACTTCGCCATCGCCTTCAACAAGGAGAAGAAGCAGAGCAAGGCGCTGGGCACCGGCGTGCGCAACATCCCCGGCGTGAACCACCCGGTATTCAAGGGCCTGCCGGTCAACAAGGATCCGCGCGAGACTTACATCTCCGAATTCTTTGCCGAGCGCGGCGAGAAAAACGTGTTCCACGACTTCTACAAGACGCTGGTGCAGTCGCTGTACGACAACGGCGTGACGGCGAACGTGTTCTGCGTGAACATCGATGCCGTCATCGCCGCCTCGCTGCTGAAGTTGCTGTGGCCGCGCTACCGCAACGGCCAGTTCAGCGAAAACCTGATGGAAATGGCCGCCTTCACCGCGTTCCTGTTCGGTCGCATGGCCGGATGCGCGGGCGAAATCGACGACCACATCAACCGTGGCCGCAACATGGACACCCGCACCCCGGCTTCGGCGTGCAGCCACGTTTCCTAGTATTCTAACTAACAGGGTATTCCGATAGCTCCCTCCCTTACGGGGTGGGGCGGGCGGGTTGGCAAGGTGTTGTCATGCATGTATCGCGGCAAGGCCTGCGCCGCGATTTGACTCGTTTGATCTCTCCAAATGGCTCGCCCCGGCGTGCCGGATTTTCGTTTGAAGCCTGCGGAGCTTTCGGATACAATGCGCGTCCCTTAAATGTGTGTAGCTTAACCAGCCAAGCCGGTTAAAACATTACCTTGACATGGTGGGCAGTTGGTTTGAGTCCCTACCAACATTTCGAGTGCGGCGTTGCCGCACTTTGTATTTTCGGATTAGCAATATGCCAATCATCACCTTACCCGATGGCTCTCAGCGCAGCTTCGCGCAGCCTGTTACCGTCGCCGACGTCGCGCTCAGCATCGGCGCGGGACTGGCGCGCGCCGCATTGGCGGGTAAGGTGGGCGGCAAACTGGTGGACACCTCGTATTTGATCGAGCAGGATGCGGCGCTGGCGATTGTCACCGACAAGGATGCGGACGGTGTGGAGATCATCCGCCATTCGACGGCGCACTTGCTGGCGCATGCGGTGAAGGAGCTGTTTCCCGATGCGCAGGTGACCATCGGGCCGGTCATCGAAAACGGTTTCTATTACGATTTTTCCTACAAGCGCCCGTTTACGCCGGAAGACTTGGCAGCGATCGAAAAACGCATGAGCGAGATCGCCAAGACGGATTTACCGGTGGCGCGCCGCGTGCTGCCGCGCGACGAGGCGGTGGCCTATTTCAAGCATATCGGCGAGCACTACAAGGCCGAGATCATCGAGTCGATCCCGGCGGATCAGGATGTGTCGCTGTACAGCGAAGGCGAATTCACCGACCTGTGCCGCGGCCCGCATGTGCCGTCTACCGGCAAGCTGAAGGCCTTCAAGCTGATGAAGCTGGCGGGCGCATACTGGCGCGGCGATTCGAAGAACGAGATGTTGCAGCGCATCTACGGCACCGCTTGGGCGAAGAAGGAAGAGCTGGACGCCTATCTGCACCAGATCGAAGAAGCCGAGAAGCGCGATCACCGCAAGCTCGGCAAACAACTGGAATTGTTCCACATGCAGGATTCCTCGCCGGGCATGGTGTTCTGGCATCCGAAAGGCTGGACGCTGTGGCAGGAAGTCGAGCAATACATGCGCCGCAAGTTCCGCGAGCACGATTACAAAGAGGTGCGCACGCCGACCATCATGGATCGCACCCTGTGGGAAAAATCTGGTCACTGGGAAAACTACCACGACAACATGTTCACCACCTGTTCGGAGAATCGCGACTATGCGGTGAAGCCGATGAACTGCCCGGGGCATGTGCAGATATTCAATCACGGCCTGCACAGCTACCGCGATCTGCCGTTGCGTTTGGCGGAATTTGGTTCCTGCCACCGCAACGAAACTTCGGGTTCGTTGCATGGCCTGATGCGCGTGCGCGGCTTCACCCAGGACGACGCGCATATCTTCTGCACCGAGAATCAGGTGCAGCCAGAAGTGTCGCGCTTCATCGTGATGTTGAACGAGGTGTATCGCGATTTCGGTTTCAACGAGGTGCTAGTCAAATTATCCACTCGTCCGGACAAACGGGTCGGCTCGGATGAGACCTGGGACAAGGCCGAGGCAGGCCTGGCAGCGGCGTTGCAACAGAACGGGCTGGCTTATGATGTTCAACTCGGCGAGGGTGCCTTCTACGGCCCGAAAGTCGAATTCACGCTGAAGGACAGCCTCGGACGCCTGTGGCAATGCGGCACGATCCAACTGGATTTCAACCTGCCGGTGCGTCTGGACGCTGAGTTCGTCGATGAGGACAACAGCCGCAAACCGCCGGTAATGCTGCATCGCGCCATTCTTGGTTCGATGGAGCGCTTCATCGGGATCCTGATCGAGCACCACGCGGGCGCGTTCCCGTTATGGCTGGCGCCGGTGCAGGCAGTAGTGATGAATATCTCCCAGGCGCAGGAGGAATATGCGACGCAAGTGGCGCAATCATTGCGCGAAGCCGGGTTGCGTGTGCAACTGGATTTGCGTAACGAGAAGATAACCTATAAAATACGCGAACATAGCTTGCAGAAATTGCCTTATCAACTGATTGTCGGCGATAAGGAAATGGCCGGAAAACTGGTGGCCGTGCGTACCCGCAGTGGTGAAGATCTCGGACAGATGACGCTGGAAGTATTGCTTCAGCGTTTTAAAGATGAGATCGCGGCGGGTAGCACGGCTTAAGTATTGTCTAAATGGAGATATTGCAATAGCACAGGATAAATCGCAGCGCACCAATGAGATGATTACCGCACCGCAAGTGCGACTGATTGGTGTTGAAAAGGAGCCCCTCGGGATTGTTGCCATCGCGGAAGCGTTGCGTTTGGCGGATGAAGCAGAGTTGGATTTGGTCGAGATTTCGCCGTTGGCGGATCCGCCGGTATGCCGCATCATGGATATCGGCAAGTTCAAATATGCCGAAAGCAAGAAGCAGCACGAGGCCAAGCTCAAGCAGAAGCAGGTTCAGATCAAGGAGATCAAATTCCGTCCGGGTACGGACGAAGGCGACTACAACATCAAGCTGCGCAACCTGATCAAGTTTTTGGAAGATGGTAACAAGACCAAGGTTACGTTGCGCTTTCGCGGGCGTGAAATGGCCCATCAGGAAATCGGTATGCGCCTGATTGAGCGCGTCAGGGCAGACCTGGAAGAGCATGGCGTGGTCGAGCAGTTTCCCAAGATGGAAGGCCGGCAGATGGTGATGGTGTTGGCGCCAAAGTCGAAGAAGAAATAAGTTTGGTCGGATCGGCAGTAATGGGATGGCCGGTTCGATGAAGCAGTAAATAGTCCCAATAACAAGTGGTGTATGGGTTATCAAGTTTTTCCACCGGAAAACACCTGGCATCATAAATTAAGGAGCAATCATGCCCAAGATGAAAACCAAGAGCGGGGCGGCCAAGCGGTTCAAGATCCGCGCCGGTGGCAGCGTCAAACGCTCACAAGCGTTCAAGCGCCACATCCTGACCAAAAAGACCACCAAGAACAAACGTCAGTTGCGCGGCACTGCCGAAGTCCACTCAACCAACACAGCATCGGTTCGCGCCATGTTGCCTTACGCATAAGGAGTAGATCATGCCAAGAGTAAAACGTGGAGTAGTCGCGCGCGCCAGCCATAAGAAAGTTCTGGCGCAAGCCAAGGGATATCGCGGTCGCCGCAAGAACGTCTACCGTATCGCCAAACAGGCGGTGATGAAAGCGGGACAATATTCTTACCGTGACCGTCGCCAGAAGAAGCGCCAGTTCCGCACCCTGTGGATCGCACGTATCAATGCGGCTGCGCGCGAGATGGGCTTGAGCTACAGCGTGTTCATGAACGGGCTGAAGAAGGCGGATATTCAGGTCGATCGTAAGGTACTGTCGGACATCGCCGTGTTCGACAAGGCAGCGTTTGCACAATTCGTGGTGCAAGCCAAAGCCGGCCTCGGCATTTAATTTGTATCGTTGAAAAATAAAGGAGGCGATCAGCCTCCTTTTTTCATTTGCGGCAGTGGTTTGGTAGGGTGCGTCCCACGCACCATCGTTGCACAACTGGTGGTGCGTGGGACGCACCCTACGATATTTCGCTTTTATTGCGAAATGGAATGATAGATGGAGCAGCTTCAACAAATTCTCGATCAGGCCCTGCAGCAATTTTCCGCAATCGGCGACGAAGCCGAACTGGAGCAGGCCAAGGCAAAATATCTGGGCAAGGAGGGTAGCCTCACTGCCTTGCTGAAAGGCTTGGGCAAGCTGTCCGTCGAAGAGCGTCCTGCAGCGGGCGCACGCATTAATCAGGTCAAGCAAAGCATCGAAGCCGCCCTGCATCAGCGCCGCGATGCGTTGCAGCAGAGCAAGCTGGAGCAAAAGCTGGCGGCGGAAGCGCTGGATGTGACCTTGCCCGGGCGTGGTTTGGGCACGGGCGGATTGCACCCGGTGACGCGAACGCTGGAACGCATCGAGCAATTATTTCACTCGCTGGGTTTTGCCACCGCATCCGGCCCGGAGATCGAGAGCGACTTTTACAACTTCACCGCGCTGAACATCCCGGAGAACCATCCGGCGCGCGCGATGCACGACACTTTTTACATCGACCCGCAGCATGTGTTGCGCACCCACACTTCCCCGGTGCAGATACGCTACATGGAAGCGCATCAGCCGCCGCTGAAAATCATTGCGCCGGGCCGCGTTTACCGTTTTGATTCCGACGCTACCCATTCGCCGATGTTCCATCAGGTCGAAGGCCTGTGGGTCGACGAGGAAGTCAGCTTTGCCAACCTCAAGGGCGTGGTGCAGGATTTCCTGCAACGCTTTTTCGAACGCGACGATCTGCGGGTGCGCTTCCGGCCTTCATTTTTTCCGTTCACCGAACCATCGGCTGAAATGGATATGAGCTGGAACGGTGGCTGGTTGGAAATCGGCGGCTGCGGCATGGTGCACCCCAACGTGTTGAAACACGTCAACATCGACAGCGAAAAATATCTCGGTTTCGCGTTCGGACTGGGCGTGGAACGGCTGGCGATGCTGCGCTACGGCGTGAATGATTTGCGCCTGTTTTATGAG
This sequence comes from Gallionella sp., assembly GCA_049294375.1. Classification (GTDB taxonomy): domain Bacteria; phylum Pseudomonadota; class Gammaproteobacteria; order Burkholderiales; family Gallionellaceae; genus Gallionella. The sequence continues at coordinate 5,211 of JBAQCT010000026.1, forward strand.
AGCGACCTGCGTTTTTTGAAGCAATTTAACTAATGTTGTAAGTATTCAAAATGGGAAAATCGTAGTCCACGAAAAACACGAAAGGCACGAAAAGTGACTGGGTGAGTTTTCGTGATTTTCGTGTTTTTCGTGGACAGTGTTTGGTTCTAGAAATTTTTTAAATAACCCGATATGAAATTTTCCGAGAATTGGTTGAGAACCTGGGTCAATCCGCCGCTATCCAGCGACGAGCTGGAGCATGCGTTGACCATGGCCGGGCTGGAAGTAGAGGGCATGGAAGCCGTTGCGCCTGCGTTCAACAACGTGGTCGTGGCCGAAGTGCTGGAAGTGGTCAAACATCCCAATGCGGATCGCCTGAACGTGTGCCAGGTGAATGTCGGTGAGGCGCAGCCGCTGACCATCGTCTGTGGTGCGGCAAATGTCGCAGTGGGCGCAAAGGTGCCGTGCGCGCGCATCGGCGCGGTGCTGCCGCCAAGTAATGCCAATGAAAAAGCCTTTGTGATCAAACAGGCCAAAGTGCGCAACGTCGAATCGTTCGGCATGTTGTGTTCCGAAAAGGAGTTGGGTTTGGCCGATGAAAGCCAGGGGCTATGGCTGCTGCCGTCCGACGCGCCGGTGGGCAAGACGCTGCGCGAATATCTGGAACTGGATGACAAGCTGTTCACGCTCAAGCTGACGCCTAACCGCAGCGATTGCTCCGGCATGATTGGCATCGCGCGCGAAGTCGCGGCGCTGACCGGCAGTCCGCTCAAGCAGCCGGAGATTAAAACTCAGCCGACCGCATTATCCGAGCAATTGCCGGTCAACGTGACTGATGCGCAGGCTTGCCCGCTGTACTGTGGGCGCCTGGTGCGCGGCGTGAATGCCGCTGCGCCGACGCCGATTTGGATGCTGCGCCGCCTGGAGCGTAGCGGCTTGCGCGGCATCAGCGCGGTGGTAGATATCACCAATTACGTGATGCTGGAAATGGGTCAGCCGCTGCACGCCTTCGATCTGGCAAAGCTGTCGGGCGGCATCACGGTGCGCCGGGCGCGCAACGGCGAAGAACTGACTTTGCTTAATGAGCAAACCGTGAAGCTCGACGAAGAGATGCTGGTCATTGCCGACGATGCGCGCACGCTGGCGCTGGCGGGCATCATGGGGGGGCAGGGCAGCGGCGTGGAAACAACGACCCATGATGTGTTTTTGGAGAGCGCTTTCTTCCATCCCGATGCGATTGCCGGCAAGGCGCGCCGCTTCGGCTTGGCGACCGACTCTTCATTCCGCTTTGAGCGCGGTGTGGATTATGCGGCGACGCGACTGGCACTCGAGCGCGCTACGCAATTGCTGCTGGAAATTTGCGGCGGCAGCGCTGGACCGATCGGCGAAGCGCACGGCGAGCTTCCAAAACGTACGGCGATTGCCTTGCGTCGTTCACGCGTCGCGCGCGTACTCGGCATTGAGTTGGATAATTCTCAAATTGCGGCATTGCTGAAGCGGTTGCAATTCGATTTCACGGTGAAAGCCCCTCTCCCCAACCCTCCCCCGCAAGCGGGGGAGGGGGCAATCGCCGCCTCTGCGAGGCCTTTGTTAGACGACGACTTCAGAGTTATATCGCCGAGCTTTCGATTCGACCTGTCCATCGAGGCAGACCTGATCGAGGAACTGGCGCGCCTGCATGGTTACGACAACATCCCCGCGCTGGCGCCGCAGGCTGCGCTGACCATGTTGCCATACAGCGAAATACAGCGCCCCTTGGCACGCATCCAGCAGATTCTCGTTGCACGCGATTACCAGGAAATCGTCAGCTATGCGTTTGTGGACGAACAGACCGAGCGCGAGTTGTGCGGCAACGATAGCGCCGTTGCGCTGCAAAACCCGATTGCCAGTAACTTGGCCGTGATGCGCAGCAGCCTGATCGGCGGGTTGATCGGCGCGTTGCGCTATAACCTGAACCGCAAGCAGGCTCGCGTGCGCCTGTTTGAGGTCGGCGCGTGTTTTGCCAGGGCACAAGACGGGTATATGCAGAGCCAGCGCTTATCGGGTCTGGTATATGGCGTCGCCCTGCCGGAGCAATGGGGCGCAACCGCTAAACCGGTCGATTTTTACGATGTGAAAGCGGATGTTGAAGCCCTGTTTGCGCCGCAAACGCTGCGCTTCGTTCCGGCAACCCATCCGGCCTTGCATCCCGGACGCTCTGCGCAGATTTATTGCGGCGAACAAATGGCAGGCTGGATCGGCGAGCTGCATCCGCGCTGGCAGCAGCAATACGACATGGCACAGGCCCCTATATGGTTCGAAGTCGAACTCGATGTGCTGACCCAGGCAAAAGTGCCGCATATGAGCGAAATTGCCAAGTCATTGCCGGTGCGGCGCGACTTGGCGGTGCTGGTGGATGAGGCCGTTGCCGTGCAAACTTTGTTGGATGCCATACAGAAGGCGGCAGTGCCCTATGTGCAAGAAATTGCGCTATTTGATGTGTATTGCGGAAAAGGCGTGGAACAAGGTAAAAAAAGCCTTGCATTCCGTGTGTTATTGCAAGATACTAAAAAGACGCTTATGGATTCTGAAATTGAAGCAAGCATTGCGCTGTTGATGAATATAATGCAACAGCAGGGTGCGCAGTTGCGCGTGTAAGGGAGAGAAATGACAACAACGTTAACCAAAGCCGACTTGGCTGATTTGCTGTTCGAAAAAGTCGGCCTCAACAAACGCGAAGCCAAGGATATGGTGGAAGCGTTCTTCGAAGAAATTCGTGCACAACTGGAGAAGGGCGAGAGCGTGAAATTATCCGGCTTCGGAAATTTCCAGTTGCGCGACAAACCGCAACGACCGGGGCGCAATCCAAAAACAGGCGAAGAAATTCCGATCACAGCGCGCCGCGTAGTGACGTTTCATCCAAGCCAGAAGCTGAAGACCATGGTGGAAAAGTCCTATCATGGAAAACCACAAGCCTAATTCCGAACTTCCGCCGATCCCGGCCAAACGCTATTTCACCATCGGTGAAGTCAGTGAGCTATGCGGGGTCAAGGCGCATGTGCTGCGTTATTGGGAGCAGGAATTCACGCAGCTCAAACCGGTCAAGCGCAGCGGCAACCGCCGCTACTATCAACACCATGAAGTGCTGCTGGTTCGGCGCATCCGCGAGCTGTTGTACGAACAGGGGTTTACCATCAGCGGCGCGCGCAATCGACTTGATAATTTCGGTGAAGCAGAGATTCAAGCCGCCGTGCCTGCTGCAGGGGTGAATACCGCCGCATTGAGGCACGAGATTCGGGGCATCATCGAGCTGTTGAGCGCATAAAAATCGCCACATTTCCTCGTAGTCGCGATCACAAATCAAAGGCGCATTCCCTCGGGCAGTCTGTCCGTCCAAAGCCTGTCGAAGGCAGGCTGAGCAAGCCTCGTTCAGTTTAGTAACCGCCGCTGGAGCGATAGATGTAGTTGCTCAGTTCCGCCGATTTGGCGTTCATGTTGCGCACGATGCCATGCACGTAGCGCACGATGCCGCGCATCACCTTGTATTCGATCATCGGATGCGAATCGATCAATGTCTCGAACTTGGCTCTTGGCAAGCTCAATACCTTGGCGTCGCCTCTAGCCAAAAGCGTCGCGCTGTGTTGTGAAGGCGCGCCGCCCACGAATGTAATGATGCCAGCCAAGTCACCCGGTTTAAGGATGTAAATCGAGGCTTCCCCCTCGCTGCTTTGTATTTTCACCTGTATCTCGCCTTGTGCGAGAATGTAAAGGTTGTCCGGTTGGTGATCGCCGGGCTGAACAATGATCTCACCCGGCTTGTAGCTCTGAATCTTGAATAGCCCCGCAATAATTTCAAGTTCGGTATCGCCCAACTCCTCGGCAATCGGTGAAGTGCGTAGCGTATCGGTTACTAGTGACATTTTGTTCTCCTTTTGCGTGTTGTCTCAATTTGCCATGGCGCTATTTTTATTTTACCCGATTCATGTAAGCATGGGTTATGGCGCGTGATTCGGGATGTTTTATTCGCTTGACAGCACCCCATCCACCAGCCGTAAGCATCGTTGCATTCGCCCCGCCAACTCCATATCGTGGGTGACGACGATGAAACTGGTGCTGAATTTTGCGTTGAGCTGTTGTATCAGATCAAACAAGGCTTGCGCGCTACCGCGATCCAGATTGCCGGTGGGTTCGTCGGCCAGCACACAAGCCGGTTCCGTCACCAGCGCACGCGCCACGGCAACGCGCTGGCGTTCGCCGCCGGACAGTTCGGAGGGTAAATGCCGGGTGCGTTGTGCCAGCCCCACCTGTTCCAGCATCGCGGCGGCACGTGGCTTGGCCTCTGCGCTTTTCATGCCTCGAATCAACAGCGGCATGGCGACATTTTCCAGAGCGGTGAATTCCGGCAGCAGATGGTGAAACTGGTATACGAAGCCGAGCGCATGGTTGCGTAATTCACCACGCTGTGCCTCGTTCATCTGTTGTACTTCCTGCCCGAGTATCTGCACGTTGCCGCCGCTGGCGCTATCCAACCCGCCGAGCAAATGCAGCAGCGTGCTCTTGCCGGAGCCGGATGCGCCGACGATGGCGACACGCTCGCCGCGCCGCACGTCGAGATTGACGCCCTTGAGTACCGGCACATCCTCCTTGCCGATGACGAAAGTCTTGCGCAGGTCGCGGCAGGAAATGACTGTCTCGATCACCGATCCTCGATCCTCGATCCTGTTATTCATAGCGCAACGCCTCCGCCGGCTGCGTTTTGGACGCGCGGTAGCTTGGGTACAGTGTCGCCAGCAAGCTGATTGCAAAGGATATGCCGGTTACCAGCGCCACCTCGTGATAACGCAGATCGGACGGCAGCTCGGTGATGTAATACACGTCCTTGGCCAGGAACTGCACGCCGACCAGGCGCTCGATGAATGGCACGACCACATCCAGATTGAGCGCAAGCACAATACCGCCGATACAGCCAAGCAACGTGCCGATCAAACCGATCACCACGCCCTGTACGATGAAGATTTTCATGACGCTGCGCGGCGACGCGCCGAGAGTGCGCAAAATGGCAATATCGGCCTGCTTGTCGGTGACCGCCATCACCAGCGTGGAAACGATATTGAATGCGGCTACCGCGACGATCAGCGACAGGATGATGAACATCATTTTCTTTTCCATCTGCACCGCGCGGAAATAGTTGCTGTTCTGGTGCGTCCAGTCGTTGGCGTACAGCTCCGGCGGCAATTGGCTTTGCAGTTCGCGCGCCACGCGCGGGGCGAGGTCGATTTCGCGCAGCTTGGCACTGATGCCGGTTACCGCGTCGCCGAGCTGAAACAGCTTCTGCGCATCGTTGAGGTGGATCAGCGCGAGACTGTTGTCATAGGGAGCCATGCCGATCTCGAAAATGCCCGCTACGCGAAATTGCTTGAGGCGCGGCATCATCCCGGCGGGAGTGATCTGCCCCTGCGGGGCGATCAGCATGACCTTGTCGTTGAGCCTGACACCCAGCATGCGCGCAAGGTCAGAGCCGAGCACGATAGTAAATTCTCCCCCGCGCAAATCGTTTAATGCACCGATTTTCATTTTGCCCGAGAGCTCGGTAATGGCGGTTTCCAGCGCCGGATCGATGCCGCGCACCATTACGCCCTGCACGCTTTGCCCGAACGACAACATACCCTGCCCGGCCACATACGGCGCGGCTGCATAAACCTGCGGATGTTGCGCAACCTTGCCCAGAACGGGCTGCCAGTTTTGCAGCCGACCGCCGTCCGCGACCACCTCCATATGCGGCGAAGCGCCCAGCATGCGCCCACGGATTTCCTTCTGGAAGCCGTTCATCACCGACAGCACCACGATCAGCGCCATCACGCCCAACGCCATGCCCAGCATGGAGATCAGCGAGATGAACGAGATGAAATGGTTGCGCCGCTTGGCGCGGGTGTAGCGCAGTCCGATGAATAGTTCGTATGGTTGCAAGATTAAGGCTGCCGGTTGATATAACGGGCGTAAGTGTGCCACAAGGCGGCAATTGTGGGCATATTTTTGCTAAACCGCGCGGGAGCGCGATGCTGAAGTGATGCCCCCTTGCGGGGCGGCACTTCAGCGTCTAAGTTCCGGCCAGAGTGCAAATCCCAATCTGCTAAACAGCGCGAGGGTGGAGGCGTGGGCTAGTACGGTTCCGGCCAGAGTGCAAATCCCAATCTGCTAAACTGCTGTCGATCGGCTATATGGCAATCGGTTAGTTCCGGCCAGAGTGCAAATCCCAATCTGCTAAACTCTCGTCAATAACGACAAGCGCGCCGCTATCGTTCCGGCCAGAGTGCAAATCCCAATCTGCTAAACTCTCCCCCCCGCGTGCTCACTCCAGGGTACCGTTCCGGCCAGAGTGCAAATCCCAATCTGCTAAACTACTATGAGTTTGTTCCAGTGTGAAGAATGTGTTCCGGCCAGAGTGCAAATCCCAATCTGCTAAACTAAGATCGGCGAGATTGCGTTGTACATCAGGGTTCCGGCCAGAGTGCAAATCCCAATCTGCTAAACTGCAGTTTGCTTTCTTTCAGCACCTGGCCGAGTTCCGGCCAGAGTGCAAATCCCAATCTGCTAAACTGCGCGGCCCCGTTGACTGATGCTGAGCGTGGTTCCGGCCAGAGTGCAAATCCCAATCTGCTAAACTAGGAACTGCTCAAGGAGAACGAGAAGCTCGTTCCGGCCAGAGTGCAAATCCCAATCTGCTAAACTCGAATCCTCGTCCCATACCCCTATGTCTGCGTTCCGGCCAGAGTGCAAATCCCAATCTGCTAAACTAACACCCGTCGTGTTCGCGCAACTTGCAACGTTCCGGCCAGAGTGCAAATCCCAATCTGCTAAACTGGGAAGGGCACGCCTGAATCAAATGCTCAAGTTCCGGCCAGAGTGCAAATCCCAATCTGCTAAACTATATGCGCCGTGCGCGCGCTGTAGCCCCCTGTTCCGGCCAGAGTGCAAATCCCAATCTGCTAAACTGCGGATGCCTTTCATCGCTTGTTTTGCTATGTTCCGGCCAGAGTGCAAATCCCAATCTGCTAAACTTACATCGTTTGCGGTGAACTCATACCCACTGTTCCGGCCAGAGTGCAAATCCCAATCTGCTAAACTTCGGGTAAATTTCAACCCCTGCATATCCTAGTTCCGGCCAGAGTGCAAATCCCAATCTGCTAAACTCCTTGGCGACTTCACCGTGCCTGCCGAACGGTTCCGGCCAGAGTGCAAATCCCAATCTGCTAAACTCTCCAAGACGAAGACGACAAAGCATACAAAGTTCCGGCCAGAGTGCAAATCCCAATCTGCTAAACTATAGCCGCACGAGGGCGCGGATCGTCTGGAGTTCCGGCCAGAGTGCAAATCCCAATCTGCTAAACTTTTTCATCCGTTAAGATAACGGGCGGTGGAGTTCCGGCCAGAGTGCAAATCCCAATCTGCTAAACTAAACGCATTGTTGAGCTTGAAGAGGAAGTCGTTCCGGCCAGAGTGCAAATCCCAATCTGCTAAACTGCTTGGGCCTGAGCACGATTGGTCGAGCCAGTTCCGGCCAGAGTGCAAATCCCAATCTGCTAAACTCGTACTTTATAAATCCCGCCGGAAGGTCTGGTTCCGGCCAGAGTGCAAATCCCAATCTGCTAAACTCTCGGCGCGCGTTGGTTTCGCCGCTTCTAGTTCCGGCCAGAGTGCAAATCCCAATCTGCTAAACTGTGGCGAGTTTTACTGCCTCGTCGGTGCTTGTTCCGGCCAGAGTGCAAATCCCAATCTGCTAAACTAATATTGCCGGTGGAGAGAGAGAGTTGCTTGTTCCGGCCAGAGTGCAAATCCCAATCTGCTAAACTGGACCCGCCATATTGGGAGACCGAAGGCTAGTTCCGGCCAGAGTGCAAATCCCAATCTGCTAAACTTTCCGCTTTACGCTTCTGCATCGGTTCACAGTTCCGGCCAGAGTGCAAATCCCAATCTGCTAAACTAGTTGTGAACGACTACGCCGTTTGCAACGTGTTCCGGCCAGAGTGCAAATCCCAATCTGCTAAACTGGGCGCGCGACACGGTGGAGAGCATGATGAGTTCCGGCCAGAGTGCAAATCCCAATCTGCTAAACTTCGCAGCACCCGCTCCCGCGCCCTTATCACGTTCCGGCCAGAGTGCAAATCCCAATCTGCTAAACTGATGCGGCACCAATTGAAGAGCGAAAGTGGGTTCCGGCCAGAGTGCAAATCCCAATCTGCTAAACTCCGCGCTCATATGCTGTCGCCTGTTGGTAGGTTCCGGCCAGAGTGCAAATCCCAATCTGCTAAACTGTCGAAGCTCATTTCGTGCAGCCTATCACAGTTCCGGCCAGAGTGCAAATCCCAATCTGCTAAACTCAAACGCAAGAGCAGGAAGCCGCTATTGCGGTTCCGGCCAGAGTGCAAATCCCAATCTGCTAAACTGCGCCGACTCGGTGCTGAGCAGCAAGCCTAGTTCCGGCCAGAGTGCAAATCCCAATCTGCTAAACTTCACCCTACAATGATCGCTTGTAACCGGCTGTTCCGGCCAGAGTGCAAATCCCAATCTGCTAAACTTCGTCTGCACGGCGGCATCACCAAGACCAAGTTCCGGCCAGAGTGCAAATCCCAATCTGCTAAACTTGTATCTCCCGAGGTTGTCTGGTCAAACTTGTTCCGGCCAGAGTGCAAATCCCAATCTGCTAAACTTGGCGCAAGCTGGAATACAAACCGCCCTGAGTTCCGGCCAGAGTGCAAATCCCAATCTGCTAAACTCGTGCTGCGCTGTTTGATGTTGAAATTTGTGTTCCGGCCAGAGTGCAAATCCCAATCTGCTAAACTGTCAAACCAAAACATGCGGCTACCACAGCAGTTCCGGCCAGAGTGCAAATCCCAATCTGCTAAACTTTGATGACTTAAACTACCAGATGCTGACGGTTCCGGCCAGAGTGCAAATCCCAATCTGCTAAACTCCATGTTTGCGAGTCCCATTGAATATCATAGTTCCGGCCAGAGTGCAAATCCCAATCTGCTAAACTAATGTGCTGAGGGAGTGCGCCATCGCCGTAGTTCCGGCCAGAGTGCAAATCCCAATCTGCTAAACTGCCAGCAGAAAATTTCTCTAGTCGCAACTAGTTCCGGCCAGAGTGCAAATCCCAATCTGCTAAACTCGCAGTGCAACAACCACCTGATTATCTAGGTGGTTGTTGCATTTCTGGACAGAGAAAAATAGTGATTTCATCAAAAAAGATCGTACTGGTCAGGTGATTTATTTCTCGGTTGTTTGGCTTTTCCGCGAAAAGTGATAATGCGCTCGTATTGCTTATCGGTGAATTGCAGGATATTAACTTTACCGCCAGCAGGCAAGCCTTTTTCTACTTGTGTGCAATAGGTATCCACTTGCCCTTGGCTGCTGCAAAAGCGCATGTAAACGGAAAACTGAGACATTTCAAAACCCATGTCGAGCAAGGCATTGCGAAAGTCAGTAGCAGCTTTACGCTCCACTTTTTCAACCACCGGCAAATCGAACATCACCACTATCCACATAAAGCGATACCCGGAAAGCATGGCACGTTAATCGTCTTGAAATGATGCGGCCAAGTTAAGCGGCAAACCCGGCAAGGGCAGGTCGAGTTTCTCTTTTTCCCCCATAAAGACTTGCGCTAATGATGTGGCGAGTTTCTGCGCGCAGACCATCACCGGGGTTGCACCCGCGCTGGTTTGCATATCGTCGTATAACGTTCTCACCAATGCGCGCTTGCTCTCCGGTGTAATTTCATCTTCACCTTGTTTGTGCAGTTGCCAGACTTTCAAGTCGATCATCGGGCGAAAGGGTTCCATCAAGTCGTCCACCAAGCGCATGGCATTGCCTTCGTTGCTGTGATGCAGCCCGAGGGTTGGATGCAGCCCTGCCGCAACCACCGCGCGCGCAGTGGCAGCACGCAGAATGGTATAACCATAATTGAGCATTGCGTTGAGGCCAGTGCCTTGTTGGTCGCGGCGGAACTCATCGCCAAACAATAGCCCCCAATAACGCCGCGCCCCTTGGGCTTCAAAGTTATCCGGGTCGCCTGCACGCACTTTGCGAACCAAGGCCGATAACGGAACAAACGGTGCGCCAGCCGCTTCGAGTGCAGCCGCTTGCTGCTGAAGTTTTGATTTGACGATTTCCGCCCATAGGCGTTTCATCAATGGCTGGTTGGCGGCGATTTGCGCATCGAAGCGCTTGGCTTGCTGATAGTTGCCCTCTATCGGCAACACCATGCCCACTGCATTGTGGTTGGCGGCGCACAGCACAAAGGGCGCACAACGCTCGGCTAGCGCCACTAGCAGGTTGTTGGTATAGCTCAGGCCGTGCGCATTGGCGATGACTGCCACGACATCATCCAGCGGAACCTGCCCCAGCTCTTTTCGCTCGCCCTCGGTATCTTGCACCACCAGAAAGCCACGTGAAAGAAACAAGTGCCGCCTGTCATCTGCCACTTCGACGATGCGGCCTATCATTTGGCTTAATCTTTGAAACCTGGATCGCGGAGTTCGCCGATGGGGGAAATGCTAACTCGGCGGGCTTTTGCTTTCTGTAAAGAACTGGCTGCTTTAAGAATGTAGGCAATTTCCTTGGTTCGGGTTCTGGCATCGACATTGGCTTGCACTACATCTGCCAAGGCGATCTGTCCTTCTCTTATCTTGCATACGCGCAGTGTTCTGATTCCATCCTCATCCTCCAATCGGATGAAGTCATCGCGTATTAACCGCATCACCAATGGCTTCCCGCTGACACTCAAAGCCGGATGTCGCAGCCGCTCCACGCCATGTTCACGCACCAACTGGTAAGCATCAAACGTGGAAATGACTTCCCCTTCCCACTTGCCTTTTTCATTGCGTACAATTTCGATGCAGTAGTTGCTGTCCCCTTTGTAGCCCTTGTATGGCCTCGGTTCTCCGTTGTCCAGCAAACCATGCCGACCATTGGCTTTGGCGTTGGTGATTTCTATAACCTTGAGGCTTTCATATATGCGCTCACGTTTTCCTTCCACCATTTTGTGGACGCTGACTTTGCCATCCCCGCGCAAGCCGTAAGCCGTGTCGTTGTGCATTGCGCCCTCGTGGCTGTGATCCGGTTTGTGGCTCACCCAGATAGCGTCTATGGCGCGCTGTACATGTTCCCGATAGCTTTCCCACGGGAGCGGCATGTTTTCCACAAGGCGGTTGAGATGCTGTTCGCGCGCACTGGCGCTGGCTTTTGCAAAACGCTGTAACAACCCCTGGTCGGTCACGGCAATCACGCAAGCATCTACCGCATGATGGCGATGGTCGTTGCGGTTTTTCTCGCCGTTCAGGCCGAGCACATCGTTCAAGCCGAATTTTGCGCGCAGCATGGCGGTCATGCGACCGGGGATGACGCGGGTGTTCGGGCAAATCAATTTCATATATTCAAACGCCACCTTGCTCATGTGGCGCGTGTCGTTCAGCGCGCGCGGCAAAAATCCTGCATCGTCTTTCAGCCAGCGCTGATAGCCATCTTCGGCAAAACGGTAACGCTTACCTCTGGGCATTTGCTCGGCTCTGGCGAGGATGCCAGCGTAGTCAAAGCCTGCCGTGCTTTGCGCGCCAAATGCGTCCCAAGGAGTGCGATTGCCCTTGACGCGGTTGGCCTGTCGGAGCGCCACCGTTTTGTTGTTGAGGCTATCGTCCAGCGTTTGCGAAAAGGGCAGGATGTGCTCGATTTCCACCTCGTCGCTCAACAGCATGGTTACGCTGATTTGTACGCCAGAGTATGGGCAGCGGCGGTCTGCGGGATCGAAGCTCAGCTCCTCCCATAAAATCATTTTCTCAATGTCTGCGCGTTTAACACGCTCCTCACTGATGTTTAGCACACACGCTATATCTTCACGAAGGCGCTTGTTACGTTTTTGATTCTCGGTTTGTCTCTTGTGTTCTTCGTCGCGCTGATCTTTGCTTTGCTTTAAGTCGCGCGCCACCTCAACAATCACTTCGCTGGGATGCCCGTAGTGTTTAATAAGGGCGTTCACCACAAGGCGTACTTGATTCAGGCCGATATGCACGGTGGGGTTGGCGATTTTGCCGTAGCGTTTTTCGTCGCTGTCTTTCGGATCGTTGCTGCCAAAGCCCACATGGCGCTGCAAAGGTTCGCCGTAGTAAGGAAGCTCCAGCAAAATTTCGCCCGTGGCCGACGGGTTGATATGACTGTGATGATCGAATCCAGCGGCTTGCACAGCTTTGTCATACGTCATCACGTCGCGGCGCAGTTCCGGCAGGATACGCGCCAGCGCCTTTGTACACAGACTCCCGTAACCTTCCGGCAGTCCAGCATTGGCGATGGCTTCGGCGCGTTTTTCATCAATGCCTGTTTCATCTTGCAGCCAGCGCACCAGCTTGGCTTCGTTTTCTTCTTTGACCAATTGCAGCACGATGGCATCCTGTTTTGCCTCATCGAACTTGAACCACGCCGAGCCGAAGTGTTCGTTTTTGCTCAGGATGGCACTGGTGGTATTGCCTTTGAGTTCCTCACGTTTTGGGTCTTCAAAGTTAAACTTGACTGTACCTCCGACACCAAGCAATTTTTTGATTTTCGTAAAACTACACTTGCTGTTTTCTTCCAATGCAGCAATGAGATCGTCGCGCTGTTTCAATGTCAGCGGCTCTTCCTTTAATCCGTTGCGCAAGATGCGCAGGTTGTTGACCTCCTGATACATGCGAAAACGCTGCGTGCTGGGCAAAGCTAACGGTGCGCGTTCTTCATACGGCATGAATGTGCAGCGTCCAGGTTTAACGGGCTTGAGTGGCCTCTGATGCAACAACACATCTTTCAGGTCGGCACAGGCTGCTTCATTGAATAGTGCCGGATTGAATTCCGCTTGTTTCGCCCACAGCACATCAAACTCATGCTCGATCATGGCGCGGTCGATGTATAGATCGTAATACTTTTCTATTTTTGTTTTGCCATCTTCCTTGATAGTTTTGTCCTGGTGGTAACGGGCGCGGACGGTTTGACCTGCCGCATCGCGCTTGTTCAGCCATTCGCCCACCGTGCGGCAACCTTCAGACTCAATGGTTGCGCGTACTTTATTGATAGCGGTTTTCAACGCGCCGCTGTCGTTATCTTTTTTGTCCGTCTTGCGATTGCTCTTGAACCCGCGCCGCTGGTTGATATGAAACAGCGCGCGGCCAAATTCGGCGGGAGTGAGGGATGCATCCAGCCCTTTCGCGCGCAACGCAAAGGGGTTCATGGTTTCCAGCGCCTTGCGCTCCGATTCTTCGGATGGAAAAAAACCGTACTCAATGAGCGTGCGCATCATGCGCGCTTTGCGTTTGAGCAGCCGGTCTCGACGGCGGCGCATGGCGCGCGCTTCGCGGCGTGTCACCGCCAGCGAGGAGCCATCTTTGGGATTGCGCCCATTTGAGAAAATGCGCACCCCTGCCTTAATCACGGCACAAGGCTCGTTGTCCGCATTGAGCCGGATCATCGCCCAGCCGAGCGAGGTTGATCCCAAATCGAGTGCCAAGCGATAGCGCATTTTATGCAGCATGATTACTCCCCTTGTGTGAGTGGGTGATTCTAGTACGATTTTCTTGACTGCACGATATTTCTCCATCTATGATGCGCCGCACCAGTAGATTGGGATTTGCGCTCTGGACGCTAACAAGCTGACAAAGCACCAAATGAAAGAGCCGCTATATGCGGCTCTTTATTTTGAGCATTAATTATCCATAGTTGCAGGATTTACCCCAGCCACTTTGCACATTAGTACAACAGATAGCTTTTGTTCCTGACGATGCTAAACTCGCCGCCATGAAAAGCGTCCATTTGGTTATCACCGATTTATTCCTGCCGAAAGATTTTGCCTCCGGGGTGTATGCGGATTTGCATTTGCCTGCACTGGAAAAGATGCTGGCACGCGCTGCTTTGACAGATGTGGCGCGAGGAGGGGAGGGTGCATCGCTGGAAAATCATTTGTGCGAATTATTCGGTGTGTCGCGCCAGCAGGATACGCCGATAGCGCCTGTTTCTGCCGCGTTTGACGGGCTTGGCGATGGTTGCTGGTTGCGCGCCGATCCGGTGCATTTGCGTTTGCAGCGCGACCAGTTGGTGTTGTTGCCGGAAGTGAGAATTGGTGCGGATGAAGCCGCTCAAATGTGTGCCAGCCTGAACCGGCATTTTGCCGGGCATGGCATGGAATTCTTTGCGCCTCATCCGCAACGCTGGTACATGAAACTCGACAGGTTGCCGGATATTGAAACCGTGCCATTGTCGCAGGCCGTCGGGCGCAATGTGCACGGTTTGTTGCCAAAGGGTGCCGGGGCGATGCGCTGGCACCGGATATTCAACGAAATCCAGATGCTGCTGTTTAATCATCCCGCGAATGAAGCCCGCGAAGCGCGTGGCGATCTGGTGGTTAACAGCGTGTGGTTGTGGGGCGGCGGCGCGACAAATGAGCCGCTGCAAAAGACTTACGACAGCGTGAACTCGGATGACGTGCTGGCCGGGATGCTTGCTTCGGCTGCGGATATTCCGTTTGCCGGGTGGTCGGGGCGATGGAGCGGCAAAGAAGGCAGTGGCGAGCAATTGCTGGTCTGGAACGGGTTGCGTCAGGCCTTGCAGCGCGGTGATCTGGCCGCTTGGCGCGATGCCTTGCAGGGTTTTGAAACAGGCTATGCGCAACCGTTGTGGCAAGCGTTGCGTTCGGGGAAAATCGAGCGGTTGCGGGTGGATGCCTTGAATAAGGATAGCATCCGGAAAATGTTGTTGAATCGTGCCGGTGCATGGGCATTCTGGATACGCACCAAGCCGCTGGATGAATGTTTTTAGGTGGCTGTTTTTAAGAACCCTCTCCCCCAGCCCCTCTCCCGCTTGCGGGAGCGGGGAGCAAAGCGATGAGTCGCAGCAGACTGAGCTTTGTATCTAATCATGAAAAACATTGATGCTTATTAGAGTGTTGTTCGATTTATTTGATATGGAGTTGACGTGCGTCATGGTTTTGTTTGATTTTTTAACCGAGAATCAGAGCAGCCAGAGCGCCAGAGCCTAACCAGAGCCTAAAACGATGCCAGACAGGGTTTAGAGAATGAAAAGATCAATTACACCGACTTCGGTTGAAAGGGTGATGCGTGAGGATGATTTCATCGTTTCCATGACCGATCCAAAGGGCATTATCACCTACGGCAACCGGACATTTATCGAATTTTCCGGTTACAGCGAGACCGAATTGCTCGGCTCGCAACACAACATTATCCGCCACCCGGATATGCCGCGCGCCGTGTTCAAACTGCTGTGGGACAAGATCCAGAACCGCGAGGAATGCTTTGCATATGTGAAAAACATGTCCAAGGATGGTGGTTTTTATTGGGTATTCACCAACGTCACGCCAAATCTCGATGCCAGCGGGAATATAACGGGTTATTTTTCGGTGCGGCGCAAGCCCAAGGCAAGCGGTATTAAAACTGCGGCGGAGGTGTATCGCATCATGCTGGAAGCGGAGAGAAAAGCCGGGGCTGCCAATGCCATTGCGGCGTCCACCAAGATACTGGTCGATATACTGAAAGAAAAAGGGCTCAGCTATGACGAACTTGTCCTTGCAATTTAGGTTTTCTGCGCTGTTATGGTCGTTTTCCTTCGGGACGCTGGTCATCATCCTGACCAGTTTCTTTTTACACGGGATCGATATATTCATGCTGGGTTTTCTCGTGGTTGGTGTTGCGGTGTCGGCGTGGGGGCAATGGCTGGCAAAACGCTGGCTGGCGCCGATCGCAAAACTGAAATTCACGGTCGACGAGGTCGCGCAGGGGAAGTTTAACAGCCGGGTGACCGGCATAGCCGAATCGCATGATGAGATCAGTATGTTGTGCTGGAGCGTGAACGATATGCTGGATCAGCTGAGCGTCATGTTCCGAGAGCAGGAATCGAGCTTTCGCGCCAACCTGAACGGTAATTTCTATCGCACGGCAATAAGCGGTGGAATGCATGGCGAACTTATGAAAAATTTGGCCAATCTGAATATCCTGCTAAAGGAAATGGAAAAACAGAAAATCGGGGCAATGCGCACGCAAATGTTGTCGCGCGCGCACTCGCTTAATTCAGATAATTTGCTGAAAAACCTGACGTCGAACCAGCAGGACATGAAAGTGATCTCCGATAACATGGATCAGCTGGCAAATCTGTCCAGGCGAACACGCGAAGACGCCGAGGAAAGCCGCGAATCGGTCAAGGATGTCGTGCAAAAGCTGACCGGTATCGTCGAGCGGGTGAATCATGCCAATACCGCGATCACCAAATTGAATGCGCGCAGTTCCGAGATCAACAAGGCTGTCGGGTTGATTAACTCGATTGCCGACCAGACCAACCTGCTGGCATTGAACGCGGCGATTGAAGCGGCGCGCGCCGGCGAGGCGGGACGCGGCTTTGCGGTGGTGGCGGACGAGGTGCGCAAGCTGGCCGAGAATACAAAAAACGCTTCGGAATCCATCGGTAGCATCATGCAATTGTTGCAGGGCGAGGCGGCAAAAATGCTGGAAGACTCGAAGGAGATGCATGAAATAACCAATTCTTCGCAGGGTGTCATCGGGCAGCTCGAGCAAAAATTCGGACAATTCTACGAATCCGCAGTGATTTCCTTGTCGGGAGCGCGCTATGCGAAGGATCTCAGTTTCGCATCGCTGGTAAAAGTCGACCACGTTATCTACAAACAGCGCGCCTATGCGTTGATCAACGACCCAGACAACGGTGAATTCAGGAGGGCTGTGGATGTTGACCACAATAATTGCCGCTTGGGTCATTGGTATGAGGGGGAAGGTAAGGAGATATTTGGCAATTCGCCTTCATTCCGTTCGTTATTGGCCCCGCACAGCAAGGTTCACGAGTGCATGCAGCTCATGGTCAACCAATTGGATCAAGGCTGGGAGCGTAATCCGAAGATACAGGACAGCATTTGCGATGCGCTGGATGACGCCGAAAAAGCCAGCCTGGATGTGATGCACATGATGGACAAGATTGTTGCGGACAAGCATCCAAATGCGGCAATAGCAAGCTGAAGGAAACATTAATGCATTGTTTAAATTGATTTTGTGGAGTATCGGATATTCTTGTGGCTCGCGGCGATATGATGAAACTCATAGAAGCAGTGAAGCCGATTATCAGAAATTCGATTGTCGATATTGAACTTCAGTCCAATATACATTTTCCGGCTATGGGAGTACTTTTTGCACCAAACTCTCGGAGGTGCTTATCATGGGCTCAGCATGGAAAAATCAGTGGAGCGTCGGCAATGCAATAATCGATTCAGAGCACAGGAATTTGCTGGAAATGGCCTATAACATAGAGGCCATAATCAAAAAGGGAGACATCTCTGCCGTATTGCAGGAACTTGAACAATTCGAGTATTGGCTATGCGACCATTTTGAAAACGAGGAGGAAATCGCGCTAGCGATCAATTTCGACTTTTTCAAGAACGGGCTGGAGCATCGAAACCTGCTGGAAGAATTTCATCGTATGAAGGATGAGTTGATGTCTTACGGGAATACGCTGCCAGACAGTGCCGCGAAGCGTTATGCCCATTTCCTGGATGAGTGGCTGGTTGTCCATATTCTCAAGGAGGATATGCTGATGAAACCGATGCTGGAAGCACATGCTTACGATTTCATGCCCGACCACAAGGCGAAACCTGAAGCGCCACTGGCGATGAGGGCATGGAACAGCCGATTCAGATGAGTGTGTGCAGCATTTTTATTCTTGCTTTCCATATCCGGGTTTCTAAAAATTATTAGGCATCACCAATGAGTTCCGCAGCATCTTTTATCGAAAGAGTGCAGGAAGTTTGCCGGGATATCGATCATGCCCGCACGCTCGAAGCGCTGTATGAGAATCTGGCCTGTTATCTTGCCAGGATTGGCGGCGCTTCTGCCCATGATGCTGGTGCATCGGCTTTCATGAGCATCGTCAAATACAGCGTTGCCGGGCATACCTTCCAGGTCGCCAATGGCACGGGGAAATATGCCGCAGCGGCAGGCTCCATGGTGCTCGATGAGGCGGTTCTGGAGCATTTGAGCAGCGCCATCGGACAGCGTTCGAATTACCATAGTCGGGATGCTGTGACTTTCTGTTTTTCTCACCCCGAGAATTTTGCCATTCTCGTTCATGTCGAGCTCGCGCAGGAAATCGATGCGGGAGCGCAGGAGTTGCTTAAATTCGTCAACGATAAGGTGACCAGTTCGATACGGACGCACAGTCTTGCCAAACAAACCGTGCGCACCGGGCGCGCCATGGTCATTGCGCTGGCCAGCCTCGCGGAACACAAGGATCAGGATACAGGCGATCACATCATGCGCGTGGCCATCATGACCGATGAAATCGTGCAGGTTCTGGGCGAACTGGGATACTACGCGGAAAAGATTACGCCGGAATTTGAACGCCATGTCAGCACCGCCAGCATTCTTCATGATGTAGGCAAAATTTCCATTTCCGATAGCATCCTCAAAAAACCCGGCAAGCTTGATCTGGAAGAGCGCAAGATCATCGAAACCCACACACTGAAAGGCAAAAAGGTGCTTGAAAAAGCCAGCCGCATACTCGATGACTACAATCACCTGCTCAACCTGTCCTGTGAAATCGCAATGCACCACCATGAGCACTACAACGGCCAAGGGTATCCGGCACAGATCGCAGGGCAGGGTATACCCCTGTCCGCGCGCATTGTAGGGCTGGTCGATGTTTTTGATGCGCTTACTTCAGAGAGATCCTACAAGAAAGCATGGACTGACCAGGAGGCAATCGCCTACATCAGCGAGCAATCCGGTAAACAATTTGACCCGCTGATTGTCGAGGCATTCCTCAAGGTGATGGAATACCGGAAAGATATCGTCCTGGTCAAATGGACCGAGGCCCTATCGGTAAAAGTGCCCAGCATGGACAATGACCATCGCGCCCTCATCGGATTGATCAACCAGCTGGCTTCGGCGGAAAAAATCGGTAACCGGCGTGTTGCCGAGTCGGTGCTGGACGAACTGCTCAATTACGCTATCGACCACTTCGATCGCGAGGAGCAATTGATGCAGAAATCCGGCCACCCTTTTCCAGAACTGGTCAAACACAAGCTTCAGCATGCCTCGTTTAGCGAAACCATCCAGGATATCCGCTGGCAATATCTGCATGGGTTTCGCCCAAGGATCAACCAGGAAATATTATTCTTTTTGCGCGACTGGCTCAGCAAGCATATCCTGATAGAAGACATGAAATATGTGGATACAGTTGGCGCGCAATAGTAAGTGTTCCCCGGCATAGCCGTGGGTTTACCCAACTGAATCACGGGAAAAAACAGGGAGAGTCATAATGGAGCTGGTTGAATGGAACGAGTCTTTCAGCGTGGGCAACGTGTTGATGGATGCGCATCACCGGATATTTTTCGAGATGATCAAGGAATTCAGCAAACACGCGGGCAAGAATGACCGGGATGCCATAAAACAGCGCATCGAGTTTTTGCTTGAATATGCCGCCATGCATTTGGGCGCCGAAGAAAAACTGATGCGCCAGGCCAATTACCCCGAGCTTGACGAGCATAAGGCAATCCATGACGCATTTGTCCGGAAGTTGTTATCCACTAAAGAATCTTTCGATAAAGACCCAACTTCCGTTACTGCTGATGGCATTCTGAGGATCATGCAGGATTGGCTTGTAAATCATATCGTGGGCAGCGATAAACGCTATATGCCCTATGTCCAGAAATTGCAGGGTTGATCCAGATATCCAGTAAGCGAAAGGGTTAACCCAGCCCGGTCATTGTGGGTGAGCCTGCTTTGCCGGGCTATTTGATGAGGTATTTATCATGGCTATCAATGTACAGATTCATGACCGATCGGTGCTTATTACCATGTCAGGTCGTTTTGACTTTGAGGTGCATCGTGATTTCAAAAGTTCCTATATGCCACTGATTAATAATACAGCGGTTCGTGAAATTGAGATCGAAATGAGCAGGGTGGATTATTTGGATAGTGCTGCGCTGGGCATGTTGATGTTGTTGCATGAACGCGCCAAAGAAGCCAACAAGCTGGTTACTCTGCTTAACGCTTCCGGTGTGGCGTTGCAAGTGATGGAAATCGCCAATTTCAGCAAGATATTTAACATCAAGAGCATGCGTTGACGGGGCTTGCGACAAGAGTCTGTTTTAGCAGGTCTCGCTTTATACGCCGCGCCACAATTAGCCTGGCTGTGCAGGGATGGTATCCAGCGCAACCCGTACTTGGGCGCACCATTCGTCTTGCCGATCCAGTTGGGCAACCCGCTCCAGACATTCTCTCGCCAACTGCATCAGGTAATCATTTTTCCCGTTCTGCCTCATGGACAGTATGGACATATTGACCAGGTTGATCATGATCCGTTTGTTGTTAGGAAGCATGGTGCGCGCATCGCTGAGCAACCGGATCGCATCGTCCAGTTTTCCTTCCTTGGCCATGAGCACACCCCGGTTGTTGAGTTCAATAACTTCTTGCCGTGATTTATTGACGAGCTCTTCTCCTTTATCCTGGAAGCCGGCCTGGTTATATAGCTCATTGACCTGCGCCAGCAGCTCGGTATTTTCATGATTATTTTTGACAAGAGTTTCTGTCAGGCTTTCAGCCGCTTCCTTGTCACCTGTCGCCAGAAATAGTTGTGCGGCCTCAAGCAAGACATCGGTAGAGCTTTTATTATCGTCCGTCCGGATAAGTTCGGCCACTTCCTTGGAAACTTTTCCCGCATTGAGGTGGTCGCCCGCTTCACGGTAAATCGTCCCCTCCGCCACTTTGGCTTGCAAGGCGACTTCGGGGGTGGCAAATTCCTTGTGGACATGCTTCAGGATTTGCAACGCTTCTGCGGAGTTATTCTTTTTTGAGCATATTTTTGCCAAGCCGAAATAGGGATTAGGTGATTTATGAACGGAAAATTCGCCCAGTTTGATGGTTTTCCGGAAAGCCTTTTCGGCAGTATCCAAATCCCCACGCTTGAATGCGACTTCCCCCAGATTTCTTTGGCGGAGAACAGAATGCGGCGATAATTCCGTACACCGCACCAATACGCGCTGCGTTTCTTCCAATTCCCCAGCCGCCTCATGGCATTTTGCAACCCAATCATGCGCTTCCAGATAGGCCGCATTCTGGTTGATGACTTCGCGGAATAATTGTTGTGCCCTGGCCACGTCATTTTTATAAAAGGCGACTTTGCCAAGGCCGGTTTTTGCCCATGGAATGTCGCGTTTGGACAGTATCTGCTCGAACGCCTGCTTGGCCAGATCGTGCTGCCCCGTAGCCAGCAGCGTGCCGGTTTTGATGCGCTGCAACTCGGTAACGTTGGTTTTGTTTGATGCCATTACTTCATCGCAAAGAGCGACAGCGCGGGTATAATCCTTGGCGCGCATCGCTTTTTCAATATCGACAAGCATCCCTTTTCGGGCAATCACTTTCTCCAGCCGGTTCCTCATCGTGGCCTCATTGACCGGCTTGAGGATGTAATCGTCGGGCATGTATTCGGCGGCGCCAAAAATCATATCCGCAGTTTTTTCGGCAGTGACGATAATCCATGCTGTCGATGGGCCGATCAGGGTGCGATATTTTGCTTCTTCGAGTATATGTTGCCCGTTCTTGCCGGGGCCCAGGTTGAAGTCGCACAGCACAACGTCATATTTATTTTTTTCCAGATAGGAGACTGCCTCATTTCCGGTGGTGGCCGCGTCGATATTCTTGACGCCGAACGTCCTGAGCATTTCCCGCATCATCGTGCGCATGCCCTGGAAATCGTCAATAATCAAAAAATACTTGCCGATAAATGGTGCGTTGATGTCAACTGGAACAGAGATCATGAAACCGTCCTTTTCAGTTTAATAGGGGTCCCTAAAATTCAGAATTAACTCGAATGCCCCGCAAGGCCATGGATAAATAGACGGTTCAGCTTACTCTTACATCATGCTAATGACAATATGCTTAACGCTTGCATCCACGGTCGTTTCAGCTTTTCGTTGACTCGTTTTAAACGCATGCAACTTGTGCGGTTCCCATAACGATATTTCGCCGTAACGTATGATACAGGCGCAACCGATAAGTCATGACGGGCATTGGTGTAAACCTCTATTTCAACTTTCTTTGCGGCTACTTTCGGTAACTTCTATATTGGGCTGATTCGTGCGGGGGTCAATAGGCAGGTATAATGTGTACCGCCCTGCACCAAACCAATCAGTGCAGCGGTCTTTTAATTCACCCCCGATCATCTCTGATCCCTTATTCGTCTGCCTCGATTGGTGCCGCTCAAACTGGGCGGCAGGCCGTCGCAGGAGCCAAACTTTGTCAAACACTGCTATTCCGTTGTCCAATGAAATTACTTTCGCCGATCTGAATCTGGCGCAACCCCTGATGCGCGCCATTGCCGATGCGGGCTACACGCGCCCCACACCGGTGCAGGCGCAGGCAATCCCTCTGGTGCTGGCCGGCGGCGATCTGCTTGCCGGGGCGCAGACCGGCACCGGCAAGACCGCCGGTTTCACGCTGCCGATCCTGCATCTGCTCACCGCGAAACCGGTTGCGAACCAGCGCGCCGGTCGCCCGCGCTGCCTGATTCTCGTCCCGACCCGCGAACTCGCCGCACAGGTCGAAGAATCGGTGCAGACCTACGGCAAATATTTATCGCTGAAGTCGATGGTGATGTTCGGCGGCGTGAACATCAACCCTCAAATAAAAGCATTGCGCGGGCAGATGGATATCCTCGTCGCGACACCGGGGAGGTTGCTCGACCATGTCGGACAGAAGACGCTCGACCTGTCCGGCGTCGAAATCCTGGTGCTGGACGAAGCCGACCGCATGCTGGACATGGGCTTCATCCGCGACATCAAGAAGATTCTCGCGCTGCTACCCAAGCAACGCCAGAACCTGCTGTTCTCGGCGACCTTTTCCGACGAGATCAAGGCGCTGGCCGACGGCCTGCTGAACAACCCCGGCTATGTCGAAGTGGCGCGCCGCAACTCCACGGTGGAACTGATCGAACAAAGCGTCCATCTGGTGCCGCAGAAACTGAAAAGCTACCTGCTCGCGCACCTGATCAAACACCACGACTGGAAGCAGGTGCTGGTATTCACCCGCACCAAACACGGCGCGAACCGGCTCGCGGAAAAATTGAATGCGGACGGCATTGCCTCCGCCGCGATCCACGGCAACAAGAGCCAACCGGCGCGTACCAAGGCGCTGGCGCAATTCAAGGATGGCACCATGCCGGTGCTGGTCGCCACCGACATCGCCGCGCGCGGATTGGACATCGACCAGTTGCCGCATGTGGTGAATTTCGAGTTGCCGAACATACCGGAAGACTACGTACACCGCATCGGTCGCACCGGGCGTGCGGGCAGCAGCGGCGCGGCGGTCTCGCTGGTGGACAGCGAAGAACTGCCGTTCCTCAAGAACATCGAGCGGCTGATCAAACGCGAAATTCCGAAGGTGAAAGTGGACAGTTTCGTGCCTCCAACTAATCTTCCCGCCGAAGCCCCGCGCCCGCCGCGCCCGCAACACGGTCAAAGACGCCACAGCCACACCACCGCCAGTGCGCCGCGCCCGGCAGGTGCGGGAAACCGCAACCAAACGTCGCGCGATGGCCAGGGTCAAAAGCCACGCCAACCCCGTGACCCGCAGCAACCGCGCCATCCGCAACAGCGTGACTCTCAGGCGCGTTCTGGCCAGCAAACGGCCAAGCCGCGCCCGGCACCCAAACCCACCGATCAGCAGCACCTGTCCGAAGCGGCGCGCCATCAATCCATGCCGCAACCGGCGTTGTTCTCACCCAAGTCGGGGCGACGCGGCAAGTAATTCGGTAAGGGTGCGATTTATCGTGCCCTGATCTATTCATGTTTGTAGGAGCGGG
>JBAQCT010000027.1:0-8185 GCA_049294375.1 Gallionella sp.
CGCATCACAAGGAAAATTTCCTCGCCACGCATTTCGAAGACATCTGCGAAATCATGAAGGCCTACGACGTGGGCTTCAGCCTCGGCGACGGCCTGCGCCCCGGCTCGATCTACGACGCCAACGACGAGGCGCAACTGGGCGAGCTCAAGACGCTGGGCGAGCAGACGCTGATCGCGTGGAAGCACGACGTGCAGGTGATGATCGAAGGCCCCGGCCATGTGCCGATGCACCTGATCAAGGAGAACATGGACCTGCAGCAGAAGTGGTGCCACGAAGCGCCGTTCTACACGCTCGGCCCCTTGACCATGGACATCGCACCCGGCTACGACCACATCACTTCTGCAATTGGCGCGGCGATGATCGGCTGGTTCGGCACCGCAATGTTGTGCTACGTCACGCCCAAGGAACACCTCGGCCTGCCGGACAAGGATGACGTCAAGGAAGGCATCATCACCTACAAGATCGCCGCGCACGCCGCCGACCTCGCCAAGGGGCACCCCGGCGCGCAGATCCGCGACAACGCGCTAAGCAAGGCGCGCTTCGAATTCCGCTGGGATGACCAGTTCAATCTCGGCCTCGATCCGGACAAGGCGCGCGAATTCCACGACGAAACCCTGCCCAAGGAATCCGCCAAGGTCGCGCACTTCTGCTCGATGTGCGGCCCGAGCTTCTGTTCGATGAAAATCTCGCAGGACGTGCGCGACTTCGCCGCAGAGCAAGGAATCTCCGAGCATGAGGCGCTGGAAAAAGGCATGGAAGTGAAGTCGGAGGAGTTTGTGAAGCAGGGTAGCCAGTTGTACAGCAAGGCTTTGGTGTAGGGGTGCTTAACGGCTTTCAGGTTCTGCTGATTCGGTCAGTATAGTATTTCGTCGGCATAGGCCGGTATCCAGTAGCGTGCCGATGCTTGTTTCTGCTGCATTCCGGATCAAGCCCGGAATGGTGAGATTCGTAGCATTTATTTGTTTAATCAATAGGATGAACAATTCCCATTCACTGTAAACGGGAGTTATTGGCAGGAACTAATTTAAGTCTTGGCACTCGAAAGCCGCGAGTGCTAAAATGGAATTATTAAGGAGGGAACGCCATGAATATTGCAATGAGCTTGCCCGTGCCAAACGCTGTTGGCAGCCTAGAGGGTTATATTCAAACCGTGAACCGCTTTCCGGTATTGTCGCAAGAGGAAGAGTTTACGCTGGCTACACGCTTCAAAACCGGAAACGATCTGGACGCCGCACGCCAATTGGTGGTGTCGCATTTACGCGTGGTGGTGAGTGTGGCACGCGGTTTCGCGGGCTACGGGTTGCCGCAGGCCGACCTGATACAGGAAGGCAACATCGGGTTGATGAAGGCGGTGAAGCACTACGATCCGGATCGCGGGGTGCGTCTGGTTTCATTTGCATTGCACTGGATACGCGCAGAGATTCATGAGTTCGTGGTGCGCAACTGGCGGCTGGTAAAGATCGCCACCACCAAGGCGCAGCGCAAGCTGTTCTTTAACCTGCGCAGCATGAAGCAGGGCATGGAGCCGCTTAAACCGCAACAGATCACCGAAATCGCCAAGCAGCTTAATGTCAGTGAGCGCGATGTGGTGGAAATGGAAGCGCGCTTTGCAGGGCATGAAGTCGCGCTGGAGCCAACCGGCAGCGATGACGACGAGACCTATGCGCCGATTTCCTATCTGTCCGACAGCGAAGAAAATGAACCGTCGCGTATTCTGGAAACGTCTGAGCGTGAGCGCTTGCAAACAGCAGGGCTGGCGAATGCCTTGGCTGTGCTGGATGGACGCAGCCGCCGCATCGTGGAAGCGCGCTGGTTGAATGAAGACGCCGCTACGCTGCACGACTTGGCCGCCGAATTCAACGTATCCGCCGAACGCATCCGCCAGATCGAGCAGAAGGCATTAAGTAAGATGCATACGGCGCTGGTCGCCGCCTGACGCCAAATCTTCAACATAAAAACTTGTGAACCCTCCTTCTGACCCATGACAGAAGGAGGGTTTGTTTTGTGTGTGTGGGAATTATTCCAATTCTAAATTAACAGCGCATTTTCGTAGGGCGGGTTCTGCCCGCCAAATAAAGCTGTCGGGCGTAGCCCGGCCTACGGATTATTGTATTTGTAAAATGGAAATGGAATTACTGGTTGACTGTTTCTCCGGTAGCCAGCAGGGGTTGCAGCAGCTTGTCGAATTCTCTGGGTGAGACATATTGCAACACGGGTTTTTCGCCGTTACCCAGAGCGATGTCCAGCCCATGTTGTGGATACAGCCAATGAATTGCCCCGCTTTTCTTTTCCTTGATGCGCTGGATGGGCGGGCCAAAACGTTTGCCTATGGCTTCCTCTTCCAAGCGAATTGGGGGCATGTAAGTCAGGCCGTTGATCGGCAGTGCGCGAACCCGGGCCGCATCTTCCGGCACCAGCGCGATTTTCTTGCCGCTGCCGGTTCCACTCACGCGCAGACCGCGTTCATACATGCCTTGCAATTCCGCATCGGGAACGGCGATGCTCAAAACGATTTTGGACTTCATTCCCGCCAGGGTGACCTGCTCGAAAAACATCTCTGCGTTTAGTTGGCCGCCTGGTGATTTGAACAGGCTTGTTTTAGCATCCTCACGAAAGCGCAGTTCGGCATCACTGGCAGTCGATTTCTCCAAAGTCAGCCCGAAAATGCGCAACGTGTCTGGGGAGGGGTGTTCGATATGCCAAGGCAAATCGGTTTTTTCGACTGGCTTGCCGGGAGTGAAAAAAGAGCTCGCAAAAATCAGTGCCGAGAGGATACCGACAGCCCAGTATAGTTTGCGCTCCACGGTTACTTTTGATCTGGCTGAGTGTGCGCATCGGGGTTTCGTTCCACAAAACCACCCGGCAGCTTGCCATCGCGCGCCATATACACCGATTCATTGCCGAGCACGATCAGTACCAGCAACACGACCATGAACGGTAACAGCCCCACACCGCCGATCAGGGCGATAGTCTGGACTTTGGCCCAACCCATCGCGCCGGACAGCCACAAGCCGCCGCCGGAAATGACGCAAGTAATGGCCAATAGCAGCATGAAAATACGGTTGCGCCGGGCGGCGATTTGCCAGTGTGCCTTGACGAACCACGTTTCACTACTAGCCGCCACCTGGCTGGCCTTGACGAGAATGTAGCCGATGATGGAAAACGAAATGATCGGCACCAGCGCAGGCAAATAGGGAAAGCTGCCGAATACCGCAACGGTCGCGCAGAATACGAAAATATGGTTGAAGATCAGATTGATCAGGAAAATTTCATGCGGCCATTTGGCGCGCCTGCCTTCTTCGGGCTGAATGTCGAACTGTTGATGCACGTTTTCTCTCTTTCAATTTGCTGGCAGCGTATTGGTAAAATTAGCGCGCCGCCAACCTGAAAAAAGCAGTTGTCCACGAAAGGCACGAAAAGCACGAAAAATTCAAATGCCTCCACGCCATGAATCGATACGCAATGGTGAATCGTCAATCCAACTCAGCTTCTTGTTTTATTTCGTGCCTTTCGTGTTTTTCGTGGATGAATCCGCCAAACAAAAAATCAGGCGAATCAAGCTATTTTGAAACGAGAAAGTGAAACAGATCGTCGCGCTACGCCTGCCTTTGGTAAAATGCCGGACGGAAAATCGTAAACTGCTCATTATTCACCGCCGCTCCGGCAGTGAATATGACATGGATTGCGACTTATATCAAACCATTGAAATGATGTGCATGGCACTAGCCGGCATATTCATTCAGGAACAGACAGGCGCTTATGAACAACGCAGCAAACCAACTGATCGTGGATCTGGAGCTGATCCGCAGGCTCGACAAAAACGGCCCGCGCTACACCTCCTATCCGACCGCAGACCGCTTTGCCGGGGATTTTAACGCGGAGAGTTACGCGAGATGGATAGCCAAGCGCAGGGCGGATGGTACCGCCCGCCCGTTGTCGCTGTATATCCATATCCCGTTTTGCAATACGCTGTGTTTTTATTGTGCCTGCAACAAGATCATCACCAAGGATCGCGGCCAATCCGCCGAATATGTGCGCTACCTGATCAAGGAAATGGCGATGCAGGCGGAGCTGCTCGGGCCGGGGCAGGTTGTCGAACAATTGCACTTCGGCGGCGGCACGCCGACTTTTCTGAGCGATGACGAAATCCATCAGGTGATGGCGGCGATACGCCAGCACTTCAAGCTGGTGGAAGACGGCGAATACTCCATCGAGATCGACCCGCGCAAGGTCAGCGACGCGACCATCGCGTTGCTCGGCAAGGAGGGATTCAACCGCATCAGCATCGGCGTGCAGGATTTCGACGCCGAGGTGCAGCGCGCGGTGAACCGCATCCAGAGCGAGGAAGAGACCCTGCGCATCATCAAGGCATCGCGCGCCAACGGTTTCAAATCGGTCAGCATCGACCTGATCTACGGCCTGCCCAAGCAGACGCTTGAAGGTTTCGGCGTGACGCTGGACAAGATAATTGCCGCCGACCCGGATCGCCTGTCCATCTACAACTACGCGCATATGCCGACCATTTTCATGCCGCAGCGCCGCATCGACGAAAAGGATTTACCGGCGCCGCAAGTGAAGCTGGATATCCTTAGCATGGCGGTGAGCAAGCTGACCGACGCGGGCTATGTGTATATCGGCATGGATCATTTCGCCAAGCCGGAAGACGAGCTCGCCGTGGCGCAGCGCCAAGGCCGCCTGCACCGTAATTTCCAGGGCTACTCGACCCATTCGGATTGCGACCTGGTTGCGCTCGGTGTCAGCGCCATCGGCAAGATCGGCACGACCTACAGCCAGAATTACCGCGAAGTGGAAGGCTATTACGGCGCGCTGGACAAAGGTCAGTTGCCGATCATGCGCGGCATGGAATTAAACGACGACGATGTGATCCGGCGCGCCATCATCCAGGCATTGATGTGCCACTTCGAGCTTTCCAGGCAGGCGTTCGATACCGATTACCGGATCGAATTTGACAAATACTTCGCCACCGAGCTTGAGGAATTGCGCGAATACGAGCGCGAAGGTCTGCTGGAAATGACGCCGCAACGGATCGTTGTGACCCCCAAGGGACGTATGCTGATCCGCAACATCTGCATGGTGTTCGACAAGTACCTGCGCACCCGCACGGAGCATGCGCGCTACTCCAAGGTAATTTGATCGGGAGCGCGGGCATCCTTGCCCGCATGCGGGCTTTCCGCGCTCCGCTATAATCCACTTCTGTCATTAATCGTGAGACAAGCATGAACAAAATTCTCAAATATGGCTTGATAGGCACGGGCGCTATAGCCGGTATCGTCGTCGCGGGCGTGGCTTATATAGCGGCAACCTTTAACCCCAACGATTACAAGGCCAGAATCATCCAAACGGTGAAAGAAAGCAACCAGCGCAATCTGCATCTCGACGGCGACATCAAGCTTTCTTTCTTCCCCAGCATCGGCGTGAACCTGAACAAGATATCGCTGTCCGAATTCAAGAGCGACAAGGAATTCGCCGCAGTCGAAACGGCGCGCGTCTCGGTGGCGCTGATGCCATTGTTGAGCAAGCGGGTGGTAGTGGATGAGGTGGCGGTGAGCGGCCTGAAAGCTTCATTGGTCAAGCGTAAGGATGGCACGACCAATATCGACGATCTGCTTGGCAAGGAAGAAAAGAAAAAAGACAGCGGTCAGCCAGTCATGTTCGATATCTCGTCGGTATCCATAGAAAAAACCAACCTCTCTTACCGGGACGAGGGCACGGGTGCGAAATACACCGTCAAGGATTTGAACCTCAAGACGGGGCGTATTGCCAACGGCGTTTCCAGCAAGATCGACCTGTCCGTCAACGTGCAGGCCAACCAGCCCAAGCTGGACATCGCAACCCAGGTCAAGACCACGCTGCTGTTCGATCTGGAAAAACAGCGTTACCAGTTTGAAGACCTAGATTTGCAGGCCAGCGGCGCGGCGCTGGATATCAGCAACCTGAAGCTGAAGGCCAGCGGTGATGCGAGCGCGAATTTGGCCACACAGGAATTCGGCGCGAAAAAATTCAAGCTGAACGCGACCGGCACAAAAGCCAAGGACAACTTTGAGGCCACGCTGGATGCGCCGGCGCTGAGCCTTACAAAAGATAAATTTTCCGGCGACAAGTTGGCGCTAAATGCCAAGCTGGATGGCGCGTCCGGCAATATCGCCGCAGCCCTGTCGCTGCCCGGACTGGAAGGCAACGCCCAATCTTTCAAGAGCAGTGCATTCACGCTCGATCTGGACGTGAAACAGCCGGAGCAGGCCTTCAAGGTGAAACTCAGCTCACCGGTTTCCGGCAATTTTCAGGCGCAACAATTTAATTTGAGCAATCTTGTCGTCGCGGTCAATGCTACCGGCGACAAGCTGCCGAACAAATCGGTAAGCAGCGAGATGAAAGGCAGCGTGCAAGTCGATGCGCTAAAACAAAACGTGCAGGCGAGCCTTGCGGGCGGCTTGCTGCAAAGCCAGGTCAAGGCCAAAGTCGGCGTGAGCGGATTCGACAGTCCCGCGATCCAGTTCGATGTGGATGTCGACCAGTTCGATGCCGATCTGTATATGCCGAAAAAATCTGCCGATGCAGCCACATCTGCTTCGGCCAAACCCCAATCAAACAAGACAAGCCAGGCCGAGCAGCACCTGGATTTATCCGCGTTGCGCAAACTCAATCTGGACGGCAGCCTGCGCGTCGGCTCGCTGAAAGTGTCCGATGTAAAGCTGTCCCAACTGCGCCTCGACATGAAAGCGCACAACGGGGTGCTGGATATCAACCCGCTGTCGGCTAACCTGTACCAGGGCAGCATCAATGGCAGCGTCAGCGTGAATGCGCAGCAGGCCACACCGAGTTTCACGATCAACGAAAGCCTGAACAGCATCGACATCGGCGCGCTGCTCAAGAGCGTGGCCAACCTCGATACGGTGGAGGGCAAGGGCAGCATATCGCTTAACCTGAGCACGCATGGAAGCACCGTGAGCGCGCTCAAAAAAGCGGTATACGGCAAGATCGCGTTGAACGTGACGAACGGCGTTTTCAAACAGTCCGGCAAATCCTACGTCGGCGATGTGAGGGGTAATGTGCAGATCGACGGCAGCAGGCAAAGCATGCAGGCCGATGTGTCCGGCAAGATGGATCAGAGTAAATTCAATGCCAAAGTGGCGTTGTATGATTTTAACGACCCCGACATCCGCTTCGATGTGGACGTGGATCAGCTTGATGCTGATAAATATCTGCCCAAGCCGGCACCGTCCGATGCCAAGAAGGCATCCGCGCCGGAAGAGCCGCTGGACCTGTCTGCCCTGAAAAAATTGAACGCGGAAGGCGGGCTGCGTGTCGGCTCACTCAAGGTCTTCAACATGAGGCTCGCGCAAGTGCGCCTTGGCATGAAGGCACGCAAGGGTGTGGTCAACGTGAGCCCGCTGTCCGCCAACTTGTATCAGGGCAGCATGAGCGGTAGCCTGGGCGTGAATGCGCAAGCCACGCCGAGCATCACCATCAACCAGAACCTGAGCGGCGTGAATGTCGCCACCCTGACCAGGGATGCGGCGAATTTTGATACGCTGGAAGGCAAAGGCAATGTCGGCATGAACCTCACCATGCAAGGCAATACGGTCAGCGCAATGAAGAAAGCGCTCAACGGCAATATGTCGCTGAGCCTGACAGATGGGGCGGTCAAGGGCATCAACGTCGCAAAGAAAATACGCGATGCGCAGGCGCTGTTCGGCAAGGGCGGCGCAAGCGCGCAAACGCAATCCGCCAGCAAGTATGAGAAGACTGATTTCAGCGAGTTCAAGGCAACCTTCAAGGTCAATAATGGCGTGGCCCACAACGATGACCTGTTCATGAAATCGCCGCTGTTGCGGTTAACGGGAAACGGCGACATCAACGTAGGCAACGACAGCATTAACTATCTCGCCAAAGCCACGGTTGCCAAGACGCTGGAGGGCCAGGGCGGAAAAGACATTGTCGGTGGTATCACCGTGCCGGTGCGCGTCAGCGGCTCTTTCACAGATCTGAAATACACGCTGGATTTCGGCTCGATGGTCAGCGAAGCCGTCAAACAGGAAGTGAAAACCAAATTGCAGGATCAGTTGAAGAGCAAATTGAAGGGCTTGTTCAGATAATGGAGGGTAATGTAGGAGCGGGCCACGCCCGCGACCAATTGATTCGCGGGCGTGGCCCGCTCCTACAC
>JBAQCT010000028.1:0-6342 GCA_049294375.1 Gallionella sp.
GATTAAGGGTTAGTGCGAATGAATTCGCACCTACCAGAGCGGTTGCAGGTTTAGGGTTCATTTGGAATTTTCGTATTCTATTTCCAGGGTCGGTAGTAAGCGCCCAGTGTCTGTTGCTGTCCTTCAGAAATCTTGCCGAGTTCCGTCATCCATCCCGGTTTGACGGTAAATGATTTGGCGTCGCGCAGACAACTGTCGATGGCTTGGCGCCAGACCCTGGTGACCTGCTCGACATAGGCAGGGCTGCGCTGGCGTCCCTCGATCTTGATCGCGGCGATACCCATGCGGATCAATTCCGGTAACAACTCCAGAGTGTTCAGGCTGGTAGGTTCCTCGATGGCGTAATAGGTCTCGCCATCCACATCGAAGCGACCCTTGCACAGCGTCGGGTAGCCGGCGTTTTCCCCGGCTTCGTAGCGGTCGATGAGGATGCCGTTCAGGCGCGACTCCAGCCCCTTGGACGTTTCCTGCCAGCGCACCGACTTGGGCGGCGAACACACGCCACGGGTATTGGGAGAATCGCCAGTGGCATAAGAGGATAGCGCACAACGCCCTTCCACCATGACGCACAGCCCGCCGAAGCCGAACAGCTCGATCTCCACCTGGGTACCGGCCATCAGTTGTTCGACCTGCGCCAGCGCCAGCACGCGCGGCACTACGGCGCGCTGGATGCCGAACATTTCATGGTAGAAATTGATCGCCTCGTAATTGGTGGCCGAGCCCTGCACCGAAAGATGCAGACGCAGGCCGGGATGGGTTTTCACGGCATACTGCATCAGGCCGGGATCGGCCAGGATCACCGCATCCATGCCCAGCTCGGCGGCGTTGTCGATGGCCTTCGTCCAGCGCTGCCAGCCCTCGGCCTGTGGGTAGGTATTCAGCGCCAGCAATACCTTCTTGCCTTTCGCATGGGCGTACCGCACGCCTTCCTTCGCGTTGTCGAAGCTGAAATTGAGGCCGGTGAAATTGCGCGCGTTGGTATCGTCGCGGAATCCCATATAGACGCAATCCGCGCCGTTATCTATCGCCGTTTTCAATGCCGGCAGGCTACCCGCCGGGCACACCAGTTCGATTTTTCTGTCAGGCTGCATCCAGTATTTCCTCGTTAATGGGTATGGTAGAAGCCACCACTGATGATGAACGTCTCACAAGATTGCTCCCCGTTACGCGAACCCCTCCCGGCCTCCCCTTATCAGGGGAGGTGTCAGGCTCTTCCCCTGACAAGGGGGAGTCGGAGGGGGTTTGGGGTTCCAATTTGTGTTGTTTCGCAGTAATCCAGGGTATTCCGGCCAAACATCCCTGGCGGCTGCCGCGCCGGGACAGTTCATGCTCGATGCCATTTAGCACGTTCCATTTCTGCGAGCACCACTCCGGCGCCAGCAATATGTCCTTCGATGCCGTGCCGGTCATGCGGTGAAACACGATATGCTCCGGCGTGCGCTCGACGAGGTCGCAGGCGTGCCGGATATATTCCTCGCGCCCCAACGGGCGATACTCGCCACGCCGCCACTGGTTGGCCAGCACGGTGTGTTTTACCACATGCAGCGGGTGCAATTTGAGGCCGTCCACGCCGATATCCAGCACGGTGTCGAGGCTGGCATGATAATGCGATTCGTCTTCGCCGGGCATGCCGAGGATCAGGTGTGTACATAACGGGATACCGCGCCGCCGCGCCTCGATGGCGACCTCCCGGTATTCCTTCAGCCCATGGCCGCGGTTGACCCGGCGCAACGTCTCGTCGAAGGCAGATTGCAGGCCGAGCTCCAACCATACGATCCGTCCTTCATCGCGGTATCCGGCGAGCAGGTCGAGTACTTCGCCGGACACGCAATCCGGGCGCGTCCCGACCGACAGGCCGACGATATCGTGCTGGATCATGGCCTGGCGATACAGGTTGTCCAGTTCAGTCACTTCCGCATAGGTATTGGTGTAGGCCTGGAAATAGGCGAGATATTTTTTCGCGCGTGTTCGCTTCGCGATGGCGCGCCGCCCGCTGTCGAATTGCGACTCCAGCGTTTTCGGCGCCTGTCCGTTCGGGTTGAAAGAGCTATTGTTGCAGAACGTGCAGCCGCCGATGCCCTTTGCGCCATCCCGGTTGGGGCAGGTGAAACCGGCGTCGAGGGCGATCTTGTGTATCCGCTCGCCATGGAGCTCGAACAGGTATTGACCGAAGGTGTGGATGTAATCAGAGATAGCCATGATTCAATGTGGAAAGACTAGCATGCAGCCAAGGCTTGTTCAACCGGAATGGATACATGGTTATTTTGCCGGTCCGGCATTGTTGTCGAGTTCAATCACCACTGGAGTGTGATCCGAAGGGCGCTCCAGTTTACGCGGGTTTTTGTCGATCACGCAGCTTTTGCATTGCGCCGCAAGCTGCTCGCTGACCAGTATGTGATCCAGGCGCAATCCCAAGTTGCGGCGAAACGCCATCATGCGGTAATCCCACCAGGAATAGGATTTGTCGGGCTGCGCGAACAGGCGGAATCCGTCGCGCAGGCCGAGCTGCAACAAATTGCGGAACTCCTGACGTTCCGGCTCGCTGACCAGCACATTGCCTTGCCAGGCGGCCGGATCGTAGACATCGCGGTCTTCCGGAGCGATGTTGTAGTCGCCCAGCAGCGCCAGTTTTGGGTGGCGCACCAGCTCCTGTTTCAGCCAGTCGCGTAGCGCGGCCAGCCATTTGAGTTTGTATTGGTATTTGTCGGAATCGACGCTCTGCCCGTTCGGTACGTACACGCACACCACGCGGACATCGTCGATTGTGGCGGCGATGACACGTTTTTGTTCATCGGCAAAATCCGGGATGCCGGTTTGCAGATCGCTGCCGGGTTCGCGGCTCAGGATTGCCACACCGTTATAGGTCTTCTGCCCGCTGAAAACGCTGTGGTAGCCCGCCGCCTGCAATTCGGCCTGAGGAAAATCGCTGTCCTGCTGTTTGGTTTCCTGCAGGCACAGTATCTCGACCGGATTGGTGGCCAGCCAGTCGAGCACCTGCGGCAGGCGCACTTTCAGCGAATTGACGTTCCAGGTCGCCAGCTTCATTGCGCGTTGGAATCGGCAGGGATGGCAGGGGTTGCTGAAGCGGGAGTGGCGGGAACAGCGGGCGCCTTGGGCGCACGATATGGCGCAGTCCTTGGATAACCGGCGATGTCCAATTCGTTATTCCATTGGTCGGCCAGAAAATCTTTTAAAATGGTTCTGCCAATAAACAGCGCAGGCACGTTATCAAAACCGTAGCTCGCTTTAAATGCATCAATTTCTTCTTTGGTGCGCAACAGCTTTTCACTGAAAGGAATGCCGCGCCCGGTCAACAGGCTGCGCGCCTGATCGCAAGGAGTGGTGCAGTTTTCCGCGACATACAGGGTGACCGGGAAATTCTGCTGGGCAAGGCGTGTTTCATAGGGCAAGTATTCGTCGGATGCGACAGCCTCGGGGAATTTCATGGTTTCAACTTGATGTGCATCAGCCGGAATAACATCGCCATAATGCACTTTGCCCTGCGCATCTACCCAGCGGTACAGCTTGTCTGCCTGTACGCCGAACGGCAAGACCGCCAGGCAGAACAACAAAACGATGCGTTTCATTTTTCCTCCTTGATGGTTTGTAGGGCGGGCTTTGCACGCCGGGTAAGTGTTGTGTCGGGCACAGCCCGACATTGCTTTACCTTTACGCTCCTGCAAACAATTTTACAGTAGCCCATTATGCCGCAATAAGGCATCGATGCTCGGCTCGCGCCCACGGAATGCGCTGAACGAATCCATCGCGCCTCGGCTGCCGCCCATCGCCAGTATCTCGCTGCGGAAGCGCGCGCCGATATCCGGATTCAGTACGCCGTTTTCCTCGAACAGGCTGTACGCGTCGGCGGACAACACTTCCGCCCATTTGTAGCTGTAATAACCCGCCGCGTAGCCGCCGGAGAAGATGTGCGAAAAACTGTGCGGGAAGCGGTGGAACGCGGGCGGGATTAGCACCGCCACTTCGGCGCGCACTTCATCGAGCAACTGCAAAATGGATTTTGCGCCTCCCGATTCAAAATTGCTATGCATCAGCATGTCGAATAGCGCGAACTCGATCTGGCGCAGGGTTTGCAGGCCGCTCTGGAAGTTTTTTGCGGCCAGCATTTTGTCGAACAGCGCGCGCGGCAGCGGTTCGCCGCTGTCGGCATGGCGCGTCATGCCGCGCAGCACCTCCCATTCCCAGCAAAAGTTCTCCATGAACTGGCTGGGCAATTCGACCGCATCCCATTCCACGCCGTTGATGCCGGACACGGCGAGGTCTTCCACTTCGGTGAGCAGGTGGTGCAGGCCGTGGCCGAATTCGTGGAACAGCGTGATCACCTCGTCGTGGGTGAACACGGCAGGTTTGCCGCCGACCGGTGGCGAAAAATTGCAGTTCAGGTACGCGACCGGCGTCTGGATTCCGGTCGCGAGACGGCGGCGCGTGATCACATCGTCCATCCACGCACCGCCGCGCTTGCTGTTGCGCGCGTACATATCGAGGTAAAACTGGCCGACACGTTGCCCTTGCGCATCGCTGATGTCGAAGAAGCGCACTTCGCCATGCCAGACAGGCGCGACGGACGCCTTGATCTGCAAGCCATACAGCGTCTCGACCAGCCTGAACATGCCGGGTAGCACCGCATCTTCGGGAAAATACTGCTTCACCTCCTGCTCGGAAAAAGCGTAGCGTTTCTCGCGCAGTTTTTCGCTGGCATAGCCGATGTCCCATGACTGCAATTCCTGCAACCCCAACTCGGCACGCGCGAATTCGCGCAGCTCGGCCAGATCCTTCTCGGCGAACGGCCGCGCGCGCTGCGCCAGCTCGCGCATGAATTCGACCACCTGTTGCGGCGACTCCGCCATCTTGGCTGCCAGCGACAGTTCGCCGAAGTTGGCGAAACCCAGAAGCCGCGACTCCTCGCCGCGCAATTGCACGATCTCGTCCATCAGTTTTGTGTTATCCCAGTCCGCCTTGCCGAATTCGCTGGCGCGCGTGCCATAGGCGCGATACATCTCCTCGCGCAATGCGCGGTTGTCGGCGAATTGCATGACCGGCATATAGGACGGCGCTTTCAGCGTGAACAGCCAGCCGACCTTGCCATTTTCTTTCGCAGCTTCCTGCGCCGCCTGCAACACATCTTCCGGCAGGCCAGAAAGCTTACTGACGTTCTCATGCTCGTGCGAGAGTCCATTGCCCCCTCTCCCTCCGGGGGAGGGTTGGGGTGGGGGAGAGTTCTCGATGACCAGCGTGTAGTCATTGGTCGCATCGAGCAGGTTGTCGGAAAATCGCGACGACAGTTCTGCCAGGCGTTCCTGGATTTCTAGATAGCGCGCCTTCTTGTCATCCGGCAACTCCGCGCCGCCGAGACGGAAATCGCGCAACTCGTTCTCGACGATCTTCTTGCGGGCCGCGCTAAAACCGGCGAATTCAGGGCTGTTGCGCAATGCCTTGAATTTATCGAACAGCGCGAGATTCTGGCCGAGTTCGGCGTAATACTGGGTGATCTTCGGCAGCGTCGCGTTATACACCTCGCGCAATTCCGGGCTGTTCATCACCGCGTTCAGATGCCCGACCGGCCCCCACGCGCGCGACAACCGCTCGTTGGCATCCTCCATCGGCACGATGAAATTCTGCCAGGTCGGCGGTGCGCTATCGCTGAGCAGCCGCGCAATCAGCGCGCGGTTTTCAGCCAGCAACTGCTCGATCGCCGGCGCGACATGTTCGGGTTTGATCTCCGCGAAGCGCGGCAGACCGGAGAAATCGAGTAGTGGGTTCATGGATGAGCTGGAAATAAATACTGCGGTGGGAAAACTGATGGTCGCATTTTACTACGAAAGATTCTGGCGATATCCAGATCCTAGTAGTGCGTTCCAGCAAAACAGTTACCGTTCGCGGTGAGCTTGTCGAACCGTTAGTTGCCCGCTAATACTGGCCTTCGACAAGCTCAGGCCGAACGGTTTATTTGTAATGGTTTTATCGGAACGATCTACTAGGCGATGCGGTATCCGCGCAGCACTCGGCTATCCTCCACCACACCCCAGCCAGCAGCCTGCGGGGTTCGGCTTCGCTCATTGGCGCAGGTAGAAGCTAGATTCGTGAAGAGAATTCCGGCAACTGCAAAGCATCGGCTGGAGAAACAATCCGCACTCCGGATGCCAACAAACTTTCAAACAAGACCAGCAAATCCTTGTCGCCGGTCACCAGCCAGTCTGCAGCTGCCGCCAACGCAGCATGGATAAACTTGTCATCATCCGCATCGCGGCAGAAAGCTTGACCCGCGACCTGCTGCGGAACATCGACCCAATATGCAACGGTATCAATATCGTGCAAGAGCCGCTT
>JBAQCT010000029.1:0-29142 GCA_049294375.1 Gallionella sp.
GTTCGGTGCTTTATTCCGCCCGGTTCGGCGCGATGACTTCGCGCCCGCCCGCCCCGTTCATCGGCGTCACCAGCCCGGCCTTTTCCATGGCCTCGATCATGCGCGCGGCGCGGTTGTAGCCGATGCGCAGATGGCGCTGCACCAGAGAGATTGAGGCGCGGCGGTTTTTGACCACGATTTCCACCGCCTGGTCGTACAGCGGATCGGCTTCGGCATCCAGGCTGGCGCCACCTTCGCCGCCGCCCTCCTCCGCCTCTTCCAGCGAATTGAGCACACCGTCGATGTATTGCGGTTCGCCGAGCGCTTTCAGGTATTCGGCGATGCGGTGCACTTCCTGGTCGGATACGAACGCGCCGTGTACGCGCTGCGGATAGCCGGTGCCGGGCGGCAGGTAGAGCATGTCGCCTTGCCCGAGCAAGGCTTCCGCGCCCATCTGGTCGAGAATGGTGCGGGAATCGATTTTGCTCGACACCTGGAAAGCCACGCGCGTCGGCACGTTGGCCTTGATCAGCCCGGTGATCACGTCCACCGAGGGGCGCTGCGTGGCGAGCACCAGATGCATACCGGAGGCGCGCGCCTTCTGCGCCAGGCGCGCGATCAGTTCCTCGATTTTCTTGCCGACCACCAACATCACGTCGGCAAGTTCGTCGATGAACACCACGATCAGCGGCAGCTCTTCGAGTGCTTCTGGATTTTCGGGGGTGAGTGTGAACGGGGTGGTGAGTGGTTGCCCGGCCTTGATCGCCTCGCGCAGCTTCTGGTTATAGCCGGCGATGTTGCGCACGCCCAGCGCGGACATCAGCCGGTAGCGCCGATCCATTTCCTGCACACACCAGTTGAGCCCCGAGGCGGCCTGGCGCATGTCGGTGACCACCGGGCAGAGCAGGTGCGGGATGCCTTCATAAACGGAAAGCTCCAGCATCTTCGGATCGATCAGCAGCAGGCGCACCTGTTGCGGCGTGCTCTTGTACAACAAGCTCAGGATCATCGCGTTGATCGCCACCGATTTTCCGGAGCCGGTGGTGCCCGCGACCAGCACATGCGGCATCTTGGCGAGATCGGCGACCACCGGTTTGCCGGAAATATCCTTGCCCATCGCCATGGTCAGCGCGGAACCCATGTTGGCATACACTTGCGAGCCGAGGATTTCCGACAGATGCACCATCTGGCGCTTCGGGTTGGGCAGCTCCAGCGCCATATAAGCCTTGCCGGGAATGGTTTCCACCAGCCTGATGCTCACCACCGACAGCGCGCGCGCCAAGTCTTTCACCAGGTTGGTGATCTGGCTGCCTTTCACGCCGACCGCCGGTTCGATCTCGTAGCGCGTGATCACCGGCCCGGGGTAGGCCGCGACCACTTTAACTTCCACGCCGAAATCTTTCAGCTTGCGCTCGATCAGGCGCGAAGTGAATTCCAGCGTGTCTGTAGACACCGCTTCGACTTGCTGCGTCGCTTCATCGAGCAAACGCAACGGTGGCAACGGCGAATCCGGCATGTCGGCGAACAACGGAGCCTGCTTTTCTTCGCTTACACGCGCCGACCTGGCTACTTCCACCAGCGGCATTTCGATGTGGATGGGCTGATGTTCCTCGACGCGCTTCTTTTCTTCTTCGACGATGGCGACACGCTCGTTCATCGCCTGTGCGCCGATGCGCCGATCCTGCCAGGTCTGCCAAGCCATGCGCGCCCATTGATAGGCACCTTCCAGCATCGCGCCCAGCCAGTCGATCAATCGCAACCACGACAGCCCGCTGAATACGCTGAAGCTGGCGGCAATCGTCGCCAGCAGCAGCAGCGTCGCGCCGGTAAAGCCGAGCAGGTGCATCAGCGCGTCACCGATTACCGCACCGAGCATCCCGCCGGGAGCCAACGGTAGCGCAACTTTCAGCGTGTGCATGCGAACCGCCTCGAGCGCGCTGCTGGCGAGCAACAGCGCCGCAAATCCCGCGACCGAAACCCATAATGCGCGCTTGTCGAAGATGCTGTCGGAACGCAACTCGCGATATCCTGCCCAGACACGTTGCAGCATGAAAAACACCCACCACCATGCTGAAAACCCGAATAAATAAAACAGCAGGTCGGAGAGATGCGCCCCCAACACTCCCCCTGGATTATCGGTCAGCGCGCTGCTGGCGCTATGCGACCATGCCGGATCGGCGCGGTTGTAACCATACAACGCCAATGCGATATACAGCGCGCAGGCGACCAGCAAGAGCCAGCGCGACTCACGCAACAACGCGAGCAGTTTATTGGCGGACGGGCTGCCGCTTGCTTCAGCCATTGGCGGCACTGCCGATCAGTTTGAATTTTTCTGCCATGCGCACGGCTTCAATGCGATTATTGACCCGCAAAATCTGGTACAGCGCCGCAATGTGGACTTTGACCGTCCCTTCGGCAAGACCCATTTTATCGGCAATTTCCCTGTTGGATAAACCGCGCGCCAGATGCGACAACACCTCCATCTGGCGGGCAGTCAAACTGTATTCATCGGTGCGGAAATTATCCCGCCCGTCAAATTCTGGATTCTTCCCGGTTATGCCCCCTTGTCTCTGCAACAATTGGGGAGGAATGTATATCCCGCCAGAAAGCACCAGGTTCAATGCATTCAACATGACCGGAACGGCGGAGTTCTTGCCCACGAAACCCATTGCGCCGTAATCCATGGCTTTTTCCATGATTTCGTAGCTCTCCTCTCCGGATACCACCACAATCGGGATATGCGGATAGCTATGATGGAAAAATTTGATGGACAGCGGACCCTCGCTGCCGGGCATATGCAAATCCAGCAACGCCAAATCCAGTTCCGGATGCTCCCCTGCAATCTTCAGCCCATCCGGAAAACTTCCCGCCTCGAATATTTCGGATACCCCGCCGCTCAGTTGCTGCAACACATAACGCATTCCCTCGCGGAACAGTACGTGATCATCCACCAGCAAAATTTTCATTGTGCGCTCCCACTTGTTCGAAAGACAGATTGTCGTGCGGCTACCGCCACGCTGCTGTTTTGGCATCATTTTCCGTCTTCGATTTTATAATCATACCCCAGCCGGGCAACAGATTGGCTCTGAAGGCTCCATATATTGTATTTTTCGCATATCTCTGGGATAGTGGCATGCGGAAGGGATCCGGCTACCGCCCGGCACGCCCGGACACAAATCCTGATCAGGGGAGTTTGCATGTTTGATGAATTGGATCGCGAAGTTTTTGCCGCCGGTGAGCAAATATTCCAGATCGGCGACGCCGGCGATTGTGCCTATCTCATCGAGAGGGGCACCGTTGAGGTTTTTGTGGTGATCCAAGGTGTGGAACAATGTGTAAGCTCTATGGGCAAGGACGAAATGTTCGGGGAGATCGCACTGATCGACCAACAGCCGCGCACCGCAACCGTCAGGGCTGCCGAAAAAACGGTGCTCGTCCCCGTCAAGCGCAAGCTGGTGGAAAATCTGCTGGAGAAAAGCGACCCGATCCTGCGCCATCTGCTGCTGGTTGTCCTCGAGCGTTTCCGGGCCAAACAGGGTAGTACCGCCAAGCCTGCGATAAACACGGCCGCCGAACAGGAACAATCAGAT
This sequence comes from Gallionella sp., assembly GCA_049294375.1. Taxonomy (GTDB): domain Bacteria; phylum Pseudomonadota; class Gammaproteobacteria; order Burkholderiales; family Gallionellaceae; genus Gallionella. Next base: position 3,570 of record JBAQCT010000029.1, read on the forward strand.
CGCCGTAGCGCACTGAAGGGCGAGGCGACGCAAAAACTGTCGCTGGCCCACGGGATCACCCGCGCGCTGACGCACGAAGAATTCCAGCTTTACTATCAGCCGATCTGCAATATGTCCGATGGGCACATTGCCGGGTTCGAGGCGCTGATCCGCTGGCATCACCCCACGGAAGGCGTGATCCCTCCGATGGATTTTCTCTGGCTTGCCGAGCAAACCGGCCTGATATGCGACCTCGGGTTGTGGACGCTCGAGCGCGCCTGCCGAGACTGGCCGGAACTGAGGCAATATACCAGCTATAAATCTCCCTTTGTCAGTGTCAACCTGTCGCCCAGCCAATTGACCAGCGAAACCTTGGTGGACGACATCCAGAAGATCATCGCGCGCCACAATATGCCGACGACCGAACTCAAGCTGGAGCTTACGGAAACGGTCATGGTGGAGCACCCTGAAATTGCGTTGCGCATCCTGAACAGGGTGATCGAACTGGGCAGCAGCATCGCGCTGGACGATTTTGGCACCGGGCACTCCGGGCTGGATCACTTGCAGCGGTATCCAATCGGCACAGTGAAGCTTGATCGCGCATTCATTGCCCCCATGCTTGAATCAACGCAAAGCATGCAAATCGTACAGTCCTCCATTGACCTCGCGCATTCGCTCGGCATGAACGTGGTTGCCGAAGGGATCGAGACGAGGGATGTGGCCGAAAAACTCCTGGAAATGAAATGCGATTTCGGGCAAGGCTGGCATTTCGGCAAACCCGCCGCGTTAAAAGATCTGGCGGCGCGTTACGCAAAAAGCTGATTAAACCTAGAAAAACCAGTCGTCCACGAAAGCCACGAAAAACACGAAAAATTCAAATGACTCCATGCTGCCAATGAATATCCAACGGGTGAGTCGCCAATCCAACTTATTGTTTTATTTCGTGCCTTTCGTGTTTTTCGTGGACAGTTTTTTTAATGACTATTTGGGTTCAGAACTGTTCGTTATCTCCTAAATAGCGCCACTGCCCGACCGGCAAATTGCCCAGCTTGACCTTGCCGATGCGGATGCGTTTCAGTCCGGTCACTTTCAGTTCGACCAGTTCGCACATGCGGCGGATCTGGCGTTTCTTGCCCTCGCGCAGCACGAAGCGCAACTGATCCTCGTTCTGCCAGGTCACCTTGGCGGGCTTGAGATATTCCCCATCCAGCTTGAGTCCCTGATTGAGTAGCGCCAGCCCGGTGTCTTTCAGCGAACCCTGTACGCGCACCAGATATTCCTTGTCCACTTTGGAATCCTCGCCAACCAACTGCTTGGCGATGCGACCATCCTGTGTGAGTACCAGCAAACCCTGCGAGTCGATATCCAGGCGGCCTGCCGGTGCAAGGCCGAGCAACTGGCTGCGATGGAAGCGCAACAGCGACGTGTCTTCCGCCCAGTGTGTCGCGCTGTCGATCAGTGTGACGGCGGGCTTGTAGTTATGTTCGGCCTGCCCGGACACGTAGCCGATCGGTTTGTTGAGCAGGATCGTCACGCGCTGCTGCTGGGTGTTTTGCGCGGCGGTGCGCAGGGTGATTTGCTGGGTGGGATAGACCTTGCTGCCCAGTTCGCTGACAATTTCGCCATCGACTTCCACCCAGCCTTTTTCAATATAGCCGTCCGCTTCGCGGCGCGAACACAGGCCGAGTTCGGACATGCGTTTGGAGAGGCGGATCTTTTCCATGGCGTAATATGTTTCCGGATAATCAGGGCGCGATTTAATCACAAATGCCGTCCCGGAAGGAATCGGTTATTCTTTGCGCATCCTGTGCTTGTATTTTCTCGATGAACGATACTCAAAAATCATTGGCTGTCGCATTTGCAGCAGGCCTGCTATGCGTCTTCGGTTTTGCGCCGTTCGGGATGTTCGTCGTTCTGGTGCTGGCGCTTGCCGCGCTGTTCGCATTGTGGAACCGCGCAGACAGCCCTTCTGCTGCTGCATGGCTGGGGTTTTCCTTCGGACTGGGATTGTTCGTTGCGGGTATCGGCTGGATCTATGTCGCGCTGCACGATTACGGCGGCATGCCCATGCTGTTGGCGCTGTTTGCCACACTGCTGTTTGCCGCATTCCTCGCGTTGTTTCCGGCGCTGGCCGGTTATGCCCAGACGCGCTTCCCTGCAAACAACGGGACGCTGCGCATGATGCTGGTGATGCCGGGTGCATGGGTGCTGGCCGAATGGGTGCGCGGCACGATCTTCACCGGTTTCCCGTGGCTGGCACTGGGTTATGCGCACAGCGACAACCCGCTGGCGGGCTATGCGCCGCTATTCGGCGTATATGGCGTGTCGCTGGTCGCGGCAGTAAGCGCAAGCTTGCTGGCGATGTTTGTGCGGGAGCGCTGGAGCAGGCAGGGGCGGGCGGCATTGGCAATCCTTGTAGTGCTGTGGGTCGGTGGCGCATTGTTGCGCACTGTCGTCTGGACGCAGCCGCACGGCGAGCCGTTCAGCGTGGCATTGGTGCAGGGTAACATTTCGCAAGACATCAAATTCGATGAAGGCGCGCTGGTCGGCACGCTGGAAACCTACCGCCGACTGACCCTGCAAAATTCGGCGCAACTCACTATTCTGCCGGAATCCGCGTTGCCGTTGCTGCGCCATGAAGTACCGCCAATGCTGGCCGAACAACTACGCGGTCACGCCATAAAAAATGGCGGCGACATACTGATCGGCGTGTTCGAAAGTGACCATGGCAACCACTACAACAGCGTGTTCACACTCGGCACGGCGGACGAGCAACGCTACCGCAAACAACATCTGGTGGTATTCGGAGAATTCATCCCGCTACGCCCGCTGCTCGGCTGGTTCATCAACAGCATACTCAATATCCCGATGGATGACCTGGCCCGCGGCGGTGAACGGCAGGCGCCGCTCAATGTTGCCGGGCAGCGCATCGCGGCGAATATCTGCTACGAGGACGTGTTCGGCGAAGAAATCATCCGCGCATTGCCCGAGGCGACGCTGCTGGTCAATTTCACCAACGATGCGTGGTACGGCCATTCGCATGCGGCAGCGCAGCATAACCAGATATCCCAGATGCGCGCGCTGGAAACCGGGCGCATGATGCTGCGCGCCACCAATACCGGCGTGACCTCCATCATCGGTGCGGACGGCAAGGTGCTGCAACAATTGCCGCAACATCAGGAAGCCGTGCTGAAAGGGATGGCGCAAGGCCATGAAGGCATCACACCCTATGTGCGCTGGGGCAACGCCGCAGTGATGCTGCTGATCGCATTGATGCTGGCCTACGCCTGGCTGCGCCGCGAACCCCCTCTCCCGCCTTCGGGAGAGGAGGAGTGAATTGGTTCTGCTACATCCTGCGCTGCGCGGACGACACCCTGTACTGCGGTATCACCAACGATCCGGAAAGGCGCATCGCGGCGCACAACGCGGGCACGGCGTCCAAGTACACGCGCGCGCGCCTGCCGGTGGAGCTGATGTATGCGGAAAATTGCACCGACAAATCCGCTGCATTAAAACGCGAGATAGCGATCAAAAACCTGAAGCGTGCGGACAAGTTGGCGCTGATAAGCACAGGAGATGCGATTCATCGCTATTGATCCGGCACGTAAACAGTATCAGTTTCGTCATTCCGGGCTTGACCCGGAATCCAGCAATAACGGAACCCGGCAACAACAAATATCGGCGCCGGATCAATGGCTACCCCAGCATTCCAATAACACGACGGAATCCGATGATCCACCCGGCATGGTGGCCGACGCATCGTGACCCGGAGAAACTTTTTCGAATGGCGTATTCGTCCTGCCCAAAAAACGGGAAATACTGTCCATTCCGACAACCATGGCCTGCCCATCTGCGGCCTCCTGCAACACGCCATCGGGTTGCCCCTGTGATACTCCACGCGCAACCCCGACCACCAGCCCCGTTGGATCGAATGCGGGGCTCCCGCTTTGTCCACGGTAGATCGGTATCGATGTCTGAAACCAGGCGGCGTTGCCGAGCGCAACGCCTGGGTTTAATACCGTGCCCGACGAGACCAGGGCGTCGCGTGATTTTGTTTGTTTGATCGCGTAGCCGACAACCGTCACGGAAATGCCGGATCTCGGCCTTTGCTCACCGGAAAACCGCGCGAAATTTGACGGCTTGATGTCCGTCTGTACAGTCGCGAGATCGGCTGCAAAATCGACATCGCGCAAAGTGCCGATAGCCGTCCTGTCACCGTAGGAAGCGACAAGCCGCTGGCACGCATAAGCGACATGCTGGTTGGTCAGCACTGTTCCCGAATTATTCAGAAAAAAACCCGTTCCGGTCCGCAGGAGGCGCTGTGGGGCGGCGGATCGGCCATCTGCCATCGCAATGCGCGGACGCCATGACGCTATGGATGTTTTCGCCCGTTCGAGCTGCGTTCTGCTGAGAAGAGCGGCAATTGACTTGGCAAAGGCGATTGCCTTTTCTTGTTTTGGGCCATGCAGCCGGTCGGCCGCCAAGGATACCCATTGATAGGCCGCCTCGCGATCAAGCGGGGTATCGATCCCTTCATAAAGCATGCCCGCCAAACGAAGTTGCGCATCGGGGTGCCCCTGCTCAGCGGCCTTCCGGTACCACTCTGCCGCAGCCTTCCGGTCTTTCTTCACATAATGGCCAATGTCGTACATTGCGGCGATCATGAATTGGGCAAGTGCATGGCCGGTTTCTGCTGCGGGCAGAAGTTCGCCATAGGCATTTTTGTAATCTTTCTTCAGGTAGAACTGCGCGCCCTTTTGGTAGCTTGCCGAAACGGGCGCGCTCGCAAAGGCGAGGATCGCTCCCGCGAACAGCGCGACCGCAGCCCGTAAAAAACGCTGTCTTGCCGATTCGATATTTTCCATGAGTTTGGGCGACGCCTGCCAGAAATCCATCCGCTTCCAAGCCAAAAGTGGTATGAGGCCTCCTGAAGTACACCCTCAGTGTTTGGCCAAGCGCGATCGAAGATATGCCTGATCGGATTCCAGGTTGAATTTGAGAAAATTTATGCCTATCCGAAAGAGCAGCTCTTCGCTGTCATGTGCAGCATAAATGACCTTTCCGGACACATCGATAACATGATGATCCTCCGTCGCGCTGAGGGGCGGCACATGAATGAGCAGTTTGACGAATTTCACGTTTTGAAAGTTGTGATCGACGAAAACGTCCGCTCCTTTCGATGAAATATCCTTAATAAAGCCGTGATATACGGCCTGCCCCTCGACAAAGACATCCACATGCCACCTGACGTGAACGCGTGGCTCGATACGCTGCTCTTCGTGGGGCCGCGTATCTGCCGTGCCTGAAGGCAATCCGGGGGTATCGCTGGCTGCGGGATCGGTTGTGTTTTTGTCAGACATATCTTTGCAATAATTGGGTTTTCACGTCTTCCGGTTGATCCGAGTTTCATGCTACCACTTTTTCATTCTGCCCAGTGTGTGCCAACCATCCGATTCCAAATCAATGGCGAACACAACGCCCGAAAACCAGTAAAATGCGCACCTTTGCGATTGCATAAAACCAACCGATGCTTACCTTTCAACAAATCATCCTGACCTTACAGAATTATTGGGACAAACAAGGCTGCGCATTGCTGCAACCCTATGACATGGAAGTCGGTGCGGGCACGTCGCACACCGCGACTTTCCTACGCGCACTCGGCCCGGAACCGTGGAAAGCCGCTTACGTGCAGCCGTCGCGCCGCCCCAAGGACGGACGCTACGGCGAGAACCCGAACCGTTTGCAGCATTACTACCAGTTCCAGGTGGTGCTGAAACCCTCGCCCGCCAACATTCTCGACCTGTATCTCGGCTCGCTGGAGGCGCTCGGTTTCGACCTCAAGCAGAACGACATCCGCTTCGTCGAAGACGACTGGGAAAACCCGACACTCGGCGCATGGGGGCTGGGTTGGGAGGTGTGGCTGAACGGCATGGAAGTGACGCAGTTCACTTATTTCCAGCAAGTCGGCGGCATCGACTGCAAGCCGATCACCGGCGAGATTACTTACGGGCTGGAGCGGCTGGCGATGTACCTGCAAGGCGTCGAGAACGTGTTCGACCTGACTTGGGCGGAAGGCGTGACCTACCGCGACGTGTACCACCAGAACGAGGTCGAGCAATCGACCTATAACTTCGAGCACAGCGATGTGGAATTCCTGCTCGGCGCGTTCGGCAGCCATGAGAAGCAGGCCAAGCACCTGATGGAACAGCAGCTCGCGCTGCCCGCCTACGAGCAGGTGCTGAAAGCCGCGCATACCTTCAACCTGCTCGACGCGCGCGGCGCGATCTCGGTGACCGAGCGCGCCGCCTACATCGGGCGTATCCGCAATCTGGCGCGTAGCGTCGCGCAAAGCTACCTCGACAGCCGCGCGCGACTCGGCTTCCCGATGGCGCCGAAAGCGTGGGCGGATGAGGTGCTGGCACAGATCGAGAAGAAAGCGGTGGCAGCATGAGCACCAAAAATTTGCTGGTTGAATTGCTCGTCGAGGAACTGCCGCCGAAGGTGCTGAAGAAGCTGGGCGAAAGTTTTGCCGACAGCATCAAGGTGAGTCTCAGGGCGCAAGGGCTGGTGGCGAAAGAGGCAGCCATCACTACCTATGCTTCGCCGCGCCGCCTCGCGGTGCATGTCGCCAGCGTAGCGGCACAAGCGGCAGACAGGCCGATTTCGCAGAAGCTGATGCCGGTTGCGGTTGGGCTGGATGCGGACGGCAAGGCGACACCCGCGCTGCTGAAGAAGCTCGCCAGCATCGGCGCGGATACGTCGCTCGTTCCGCAGCTCAAGCGCGCGCCGGACGGCAAGACGGAAGTGCTGTTCTTCGATAGCATGTTGAAGGGCGCAACGCTGGCGGAAGGCTTGCAAAAGGCGCTGGGAGAAGCGCTCACCAAATTGCCCATTCCCAAGGTGATGACCTACCAGCTCGCCGATGGCTGGAACAGCGTGCAGTTCGTGCGCCCCGCCCATGGGCTGGTGGCGCTGCATGGCAGCGATGTCGTCGAAATCAAGGCGCTCGGTTTGAACGCCGGACGCGAGACCCAAGGCCACCGCTTCGAAGCCAGCGCTGCGCAGATAGCGCTGAAGGATGCCGACAGCTACGAAACGCAACTGGAGAACGAGGGTGCCGTAATCCCGAGTTTTGAAAAGCGCCGCGCCGAGATCGCCAAACAACTTGCCGCTGCCGCCGCGAAAGAAAACCTCAAACCCATCGAGGATGAGGCGTTGCTGGACGAAGTGACCGCGCTGGTCGAGCGCCCCAACGTGCTGGTCGGGCAGTTCGAAGCGGAATTCCTCGAAGTGCCGCAGGAGTGCCTGATCCTGACGATGAAGGCGAACCAGAAATATTTCCCGCTGCTGGACGCCGACGGCAAGCTGACCAATAAATTTTTGATCGTGTCCAATATCCGCCCGGCTGATGCGAGTCTGGTGATCGGCGGCAACGAGCGCGTGGTGCGCCCGCGCCTCGCGGATGCGAAATTCTTCTTCGATCAGGATCGCAAGAAGACGCTGGAATCGCGCGTCGAGAAACTCGGCAACGTGGTGTACCACAACAAATTGGGCACGCAGTTGCAGCGCACCGAGCGTGTCGCCACGCTATCCGGCACAATCGCACGTCTGCTGGAAGCGGACAAGGCGGACGCTGAACTGGCGGCGCGGCTGGCCAAGGCCGACCTGCTCACCGATATGGTCGGCGAATTCCCCGAATTGCAGGGCATCATGGGACGTTATTACGCGCTGCACGACGGCGAGGACAAGGCCGTGGCGGATGCCATCGAGGCGCATTACCACCCGCGCTTTGCCGGTGACACCTTGCCGCAGGGCGCGATAGCTTGCGCCGTGGCGCTGGCCGACAAGCTGGAGACGGTAGTTGGTATGTATGGCATCGGCCAGATTCCCACCGGCGACAAGGACCCGTTCGGCTTGCGCCGCCATGCGTTGGGCATATTGCGCATCCTGATCGAGACACCGCTCGATTTGCAGCTGCCCGCGCTGATCAAGACCGCTGCCGGGAATTTCCCGGCAGGCCTGTTGGGCGCGACGGTGGTCAGTGATGTGGAAGGCTTCATGCTGGATCGCCTGCGCGGCTATCTGCGCGAGCGCGATTTCGAGGTGCAGCACATCGAAGCGGTGCTCCACATACTGAACGGGCGCATGCACGAAGTCTTGCCGCGCCTGCAAGGGGTACGCACCTTCGCCGCTTTGGAAGTATCGAAGGATCTGGCCGCGGCCAACAAACGCGTGCAAAACATCATGCGCAAGAATCATGAGGAGCTCGGCGCCGATTTGACCGGCGCGGTCGTGAAGCCCGCATTGCTGAAGGAAGCCGCCGAACGCGACCTGCATCAGGCCATGCAAGACATCGCGTCATTCGCCCAAGGCTATCTGAACCAGGGCGACTACGGGCAGAACCTGAAAGTGCTGGTCACGCTCAAACCTTTTATCGACGACTTTTTTGACAAGGTGATGGTGATGTGCGAAGACAAGGAACTGCGCCTGAACCGCGCGGTGCTGTTGCAGCAGCTCGGCAAACTAATGAACCAGGCCGCCGATATTTCCAAACTGGCGGCATGAGAAAATCAGCCGTTAGCCGATAGTCGCTAGTTTGCAGTTAAAAACAAAAACCGCGCAGCGACAACACCAGCTAACGACTACCTACTAACGACTAACAACTGCCCTTATGAACCTGATCATTCTCGACCGCGATGGCGTGATCAATTACGACTCCGACCAATTCATCAAGAAACCGGAGGAATGGAAGCCGATCCCCGGCAGCCTGGAGGCGATCGCGCGCCTGAACCAGGCCGGTTACCGTGTGGTGGTAGCGACCAACCAGTCCGGAATCGGGCGGGGGCTGCTCGACATGGCGATGCTGAATGCGATCCACAACAAGATGCATAAGGCGTGCGCGCTGGTCGGGGCACGCATCGAGGCGGTGTTTTTCTGCCCGCATATCGACGAAAACGACTGTGATTGCCGCAAACCCAAGAGCGGGATGCTGGAGGAAATCGCGGCGCGCTATAGCCTCGGCAAACTCGACAATATTCCGGTAGTGGGCGATTCGCTGCGCGACTTGCAGCCTGCCGCCGCGCTGGGAGCGCGGCCCTATCTGGTGCTGACCGGCAAGGGAATGAAGGCTCAGGAGGCAGGCGGTTTACCGGAAGGCACGCAGGTTTATCCCGACCTTGCGGCGGTAGCGGCGACACTGGCTTGATGACGAAATATTTACTGGTAGCCGTAGGGTGGGCTATGCCCACCATGTCGGGCATAGCCCGACCTACGTCCGCCCGGTTTAGGTTGATATGCTGGCGATACGCTCCCTGATTTTCCTGCTACTGCAAATTGTCATCACGCCGGTTTTTGCGATGCTGGCCTTGCTGTCCTTCCCGCTCAGCCCGCTCACGCGCTACCGCATCATCTCGCAATGGGCGAAGCTGATGCTGCCGTTGCTGCGCCTGGTGTGCGGCATCCGCCATGAGATTCGCGGCATCGAAAACATCCCCGATGAACCCTGCATCGTGCTGTGCAAACATCAATCGGCATGGGAAACGCTCGCGCTGCAAAAAATATTTCCGCCGCAGGTATGGGTGCTGAAACGCGAACTGTTATGGATACCGTTCTTCGGCTGGACGCTGGCGCTGACCAGCCCTATCGCGATCAAGCGCAGCGACGGAAAGGGCGCGATAAAGCAATTGCTCAGGCAAGGCAAGGAACGGCTGGCGCAAGGCTTCTGCGTGGTGATTTTTCCGGAAGGGACGCGCGTACCGTTCGGTACGCGCGGCAAATACAAGATCGGCGGCGCGATGCTGGCGGCGAGCAGTGGCGTGCCGGTCGTGCCGGTCGCACACAACGCCGGGCGACTGTGGGGGCGCAACGCGTTCAATAAACACCCCGGCCTGATTACCATGAGCATCGGCGCACCAATCGAGACAAAAGGCCTCAAAGCGGAAGAGATCAACGCGCGCGTCGAAGCGTGGATCGAGAACGAGATTCAGCAGTTGCCGCATTAAGCTAAAAAATGTCCTGATGAACTAACTAGCCATCTGACTAAGCGCGATAAAACATGCGCTAAGTCATTGGTTAACGAAAGATCACGAAAGGCACGAACAAAGCCGGAAAGTTTGTAGTTTCAAACTTGAAAAATGAGTATGAATGATCGTGTCAATTTCGTGCTTTTCGTGTCTTTCGTGGACAGGTACTTTCTATCAAGGTAAGTGCTGATGCTGAAACGCCTGCGAAATCTGGTTTCACCGCCTGCCGTCGAGCAACGCGCGGCGCTGCTTGCCGGGAAAAATATTTCCTATACGCTAAAGCGCAGCAGCAGGCGCAGGAGCATCGGCCTGCGCATCGATGACCTGGGTCTGACCGTGAGCGTTCCGTTACGCGCATCCGAGAAATGGCTGCACAGCGTATTGCAGGACAAGGCGCACTGGGTGGTGGAAAAGCTGGGCAACTGGCAGACGCGCAAGCCGGTCGAAACACGCTGGGTGGATGGTGAAACAATTCCCTATCTGGGCGAATTGCTTTTCCTGCGAGTGACGCAAAGCCTGTTCGCCGCGCCCCCCGCGCGGCGGGGCGACAAGCTGTTTGTATTTGTCGCCGATAGCGATGATGCGAACGGAATCGAGCGGGCAGTGACTCTCTGGTACCGGCAGGAGGCGCTGCAATTATTCGAACAGCGGGTAGCCCATTATGCCCCGCTGCTGGAGGTCGTGCCGCGCGCGGTCAAACTTTCGGCGGCAAAAACGCAATGGGGTTGCTGCACGGCGCGTGGCTCGGTTCGACTGAATATGCAACTGATAAAACTGCCGCTCCGGCTGATCGATTACGTGGTAGTCCATGAACTCGCTCATATGCGCGAGATGAATCACTCGGAAAGATTCTGGAAAGTGGTCGGAAGCGTTTGCCCGGATTACTCCAGGCTGCGCAGGGAACTCAAGGCGGTCGCGCTGTAGGGGCGCGATATTATTCCCGTTCTAAATTAAAAGTGCGCTTCGTAGGGCGGGCTATGCCCGCCGAATCAGGCTGTCGGACGTAGCCCGACCTACGAACTGTTGTATCTTTAAAATGGAATACGCTCCCTACGAAAGATTAATTTTTTCGCCTTGCTCAGCAAATAACTCCGCGAGCTTGCCAAACAGCTCGCTGTCGTCGCGCCGGCTGCGCCATTCCCCATTTAACCATGTGTAATGGAAGCCGCCTGACTTGGCGGCAACCCAGATTTCACGGTTTATACCGTGGCGGTTGATGATAATTTTCTGCCCGTTGCCAAATTCGACTTCCAGCACGTTGCCGCTACGGCTACATTCGGCATCGCCGCCGCCATTATCAATGGCCGTCTCGATGCGCGCCAAGACGGCATCGGCCAATCGATTGAATTCGCTTTCAGTCATGGTCAGCCCTTATAATCCGCTTTGTTGAAGGGAATCTCAAAAAAACCGGCTTTTAATCTCTCCGGGTTAAATTCCACGCCGCTCGCGGCGTAACGATTTTCGTAGGGTGGATTAAGCGCGTAGCGCGAATCCACCAAAACAAACGGTGGATACACGCCTCCGGCGTTTTATCCACCCTACACAATCCCCCGCTGCCCGCAGTGGAGTAGTTTAATTTTCGTGGAGTGCAATCATGCGTCTTGATATCGTTTTGGGCATTATCGTGGTTTTGGCCTTGCCGCTGCAAGGCTGCGGAAAAAAAGGGCCGCTTACACTCCCCCCATCGCAGACCGCGACACCCGTTTCGCAAACACCGGAACCGAAAATATCGGAATCGCAAGCGCCCGACACACCTGTTTCCGAGCAAAACAAGCAACCATGAGCAGTTACTTCCATTACCTGAACAACCAGCTCCATGCCGAGCAGGTTCCGCTGGCGGATATTGCCGCGCGGTTCGGCACGCCCTGCTACGTATACTCGCGCGCCGCGTTGACGGACAGTTTTCGCCAATTCACGGACGCGTTGCAGGGGCGTGAGCATTTGATTTGCTATGCGGTAAAAGCCAATTCGAATCTGGCGATCCTGAATATTTTTGCGCGCCTTGGCGCGGGCTTCGATATTGTGTCCGGCGGCGAATTGCAGCGCGTACTGGCGGCAGGGGGCGACGCCCGCAAGGTAGTGTTCTCCGGTGTTGGCAAGAGCGCGGCGGAAATGCGCATGGCGCTGGATGCAGGCATCCTGTGCTTCAACGTCGAATCTGCAGCAGAGCTGGAACGCCTCGGCGAAGTGGCCGGAAGCATGGGCAAGACCGCGCCGGTCAGCCTGCGTGTAAACCCCGATGTCGATCCGAAAACCCACCCGTATATTTCAACCGGCCTGAAGCAGAATAAATTCGGTGTCGCCTATGGCGAAGCGGTCGCGTTGTACCGGAAGGCGCGCGACCTGCCGCACCTGCGCATTGTCGGCGTGGATTGTCACATCGGCTCCCAGCTTACCGAGACCGGCCCTTTTATCGCGGCAGCGGAAAAGATATTGTTGCTGATCGATGCGCTGGCGGCTGAAGGCATACCACTGGAGCATATCGACCTGGGTGGTGGCCTGGGTATCCGTTATCGCGATGAAATCCCACCGTCGATTGCCGATTATGTGGCTGTGCTGCTCGACGCATTGCGCGGGCGCAGCGAAAAACTGATCCTTGAGCCAGGGCGTGTGCTGGTCGGCAACGCCGGTGTATTGCTGACACGCGTCGAGTACCTCAAACACGGGGATGAGAAAAATTTTGCCATCGTCGATGCCGCGATGAACGACCTGATGCGCCCGGCCTTGTATGACGCGTTCCATGAGATTTTGCCGGTCGAGCGCGAGATTAAGGCTGCCCCTCTCCCCAACCCTCTCCCGCACGCGGGAGAGGGAGCAATTGAAAAAAACAATTCTTCAATTTACGAAGTGGTTGGCCCAATTTGCGAAACAGGCGACTTTATCGGCCACGCGCGCAACCTGGCAATCGCGCCGCAAGCCTTGCTGGCCGTGCTTTCTGCAGGTGCATACGGGATGAGCATGAGCTCAAATTACAACACCCGCCCGCGCGCCGCAGAGGTGATGGTAGACGGCCACGACATGCATTTGGTGCGTGAGCGCGAGACGGTGCCCCATCTGTATGCCGGAGAAAAATTGATTTCGTGAGTGTTGCAAATTTCGCAAAAATTTTTTGCGAAATCTGTTGCACGTTTTTTTAAACGTGGATACAGTATCGCTACCACAAGCGTCTTTCGCTAGAACACAGGGCGTTTGGGTATGCAATGAGCCGCATGAATGTTCTAAATTTTATGGAGAATGAAAATGGCAACAGCAAAAAAACCTGCAGCAAAAAAACCTGCAGCCAAAAAGCCCGTAGCGAAAAAAGCAGCAGCAAAACCAGCAGCAAAAAAAGTAGCTGCTAAAAAACCAGCAGCCAAAAAGCCTGTAGCAAAAAAAGCAGCAGCAAAACCAGCAGCGAAAAAAGCTGTTGCTAAAAAACCTGCTGCCAAAAAGCCTGCTGCCAAAAAAGCTGCCGCTAAAAAACCTGCTGCCAAAAAGCCTGCAGCCAAAAAAGCTGCCGCTAAAAAACCAGCAGCGAAGAAGCCTGCAGCCAAAAAAGCTGCCGCTAAAAAGCCAGCAGCCAAACCAGCTGGCGGCATTCTGAAAGCGTAATTTAGCCTCGCAAGGGGCGGTTCGGCTTTCTCCGCCCTTTTTTGGCTCTCTTTCGGTCGAGGCTTCGGCAACGACCTGCGCTTATGCAGGGTGTGTTTGTTTCCGCCCAAAAAATCGCTTCGACAAACTTCATGTTCGCGCATTTGCTTGCGCTCGCAGTCTTTCCCGCAGAGCCAAAATGACACAGGGTTACTCTTGATCGGCAAGAGCCTACTCTTGCATCCCACAGGCAAACGACATGAGGTATGAAGCCTGCTGAAACAGGCTCTAAATCAGGAAGATTGTCGCCAACCCCAAGAAGATGAAAAACCCACCGCTGTCGGTAATGGCGGTGATCATCACGCTGGAACCGATGGCCGGATCACGCCCCAGTTTCTGCATGACCAGCGGGATAGCCATGCCGACGGTTGCGCCCACCAGCAGGTTGAGCAACATCGCGCCGGTCATCACGATGCCGAGCGCTACGCTGTGATACAGGAAGTAAGCAAACAACCCGGCAATCCCGCCCCACAGCAATCCGTTGAACCCACCGATCGCCAATTCCTTGAGCATCAGTCGGCGCGCGTTCTCCTGCGTGATTTGCCCCAGTGCCAGCGAACGGATCGCGATGGTGGTGGTCTGGTTCGCCGAGTTGCCGGCAATGCCTGCGACAATCGGCATGAGCGTGGCAAGCGCAACGAATTTTTCTATAGTACCTTCAAAGTTGCCGATCACGCGCGAGGCGAAGAATGCGGTGCAAAGGTTCAGCGCCAGCCATGCCCAGCGGTTCTGCGCGCTCTTCCAGACCGAGGCGAAAATATCTTCCTCTTCGCGCAAACCGGCCAGGTTCAACACATCGCTTTCCGATTCGGTACGGATGAAATCGAGCACGACATTCACCGTCACCCGCCCGACCAGTTTGCCGTCCTCGTCCACCACCGGCGCGGAAACGAGGTCGTAGCGCTCGAAAGCCTGGGCGGCTTGCTCCGCTTTTTCTTCCGGATGCAGTTGTATGGTATCGGCCAGCATCAGGTCGCGAACTATCATTTCAGGTTCGTTGACCACGATGAGGTTGATCGGCAGGACACCCATGAAGCGGTCGTCCCGATCCACCACGAATACCTGATCGGTATGGTCGGGCAATTCGTCGAAGCGGCGCAAATAGCGCGATACGACTTCCAGCGTGACATCCTCGCGGACATGGATCATGTTGAAATCCATCAGCGCACCGACCGAATCTTTCGGATATGACATCGCGGCGCGCAATTGCTCCCGCTCTTCGATAGACAGCGACTTGAACACATCGCGCATCACGTTTTGCGGCAGATCGGGAGCCAGATCGGCGATTTCATCGGTATCGAGTTGCTCGGCGGCGGCACGCAACTCTTCGCGATTCATGGTCGCAATCAGCGACTCGCGCACCGCATCGGAAACCTCGATCAGAATATCGCCGTCGCGTTCCGACTTGACCAGATCCCAGACCAGCAAACGCTGTTCGATGGGCAACGCTTCCAGGATATAGGCGATGTCCGCCGGATGCAGGCTATCCAGCTTGAGTCGCAACTCGGCGAGGTGCTGCTTGTGCAGCAGGGTATCGACCAATGCGTGGCGATCATCGCGCGGCATTTCCTGGCGATGCACGACCTCTTCCACCAGCGCGTGTTTGCGCAGCAGCGATTCCACCTGCTTGAGGTGATCCTGCACGTTTTCGGTGTAGTGGCTTTCCCGGTTGGTATTGTTCATGGCAGCTTCCTGCAAATGGCGCGCTATTGTAAAGAATTTGATACAGGGCTGCGCGGCAAATTTGCCGGGTTCGAGCCAGTGGCAACGGAGGTTATTTGCGCGGCTGCCGGGCTGCCGGCACACCCGTCAACTCAGGCGTACTTTGAGATCAGTTGCTCGAATTCCTTTGCCGGGACAGGCTTGCTGAACAGGTACCCCTGAAAGGCATGGCAGCCGTTCATGTCGAGAAACTCGCGCTGCTCTTCGGTTTCCACACCTTCGGCGATCACCATCAGGTTCATGCTTTGCGCCAGGGCGACGATGGTTTTGGCGATGGCCGCATCGTTGGGATCGGTGAGCACATCCCGCACGAACGACTGGTCGATCTTCAACTGGTACAGGGGCAGGCGCTTCAGGTATGAGAGCGAAGAATAGCCGGTGCCGAAGTCGTCCATCGAGAAGCTGATGCCTCTTGCTTTCAGCGTGGTCATTTTCTGGATAATGTCGTCCACGTTATCCAGCAGCAGACTTTCGGTAATTTCCAGCTTGAGCCTGGCAGGATCTATCTTGAAGTAATCGATCAGCGTCAGCACCTCATCGACAAAAGTCGGCAGGCGGAACTGTTTGGCGCTGACATTCACGGCCACGGTGAGCTTGGCCGTTTCCGCCTGCATCGCCCAATCCGCCAGCTGCCGGCAAGCGGTTGACATAACCCAATGCCCGAGAGGCAGGATCATCCCGGAATCTTCGGCAAGCGGGATAAATTCGGCGGGAGACACCATGCCGCGCTCCGGGTGATTCCAGCGCACCAGCGCTTCGGCACCGATCAGGCGCCCCGAGGTATCGACTTGCGGCTGATAATAAAGCAGGAATTGATCCTGTTCGGAAACGGCGCGGCGCAGATCGGTTTCGAGGGCAACACGGCTGCTGATCGCAGCCTGCATGGCGGGGTCAAAGAAGCGCAGGGTGTTGCGCCCTTCGGTTTTGGCCTGGTAGAGCGCCACATCCGCGCGCTTGAGCATCTCTTCCATTGTTTTTATTTTCCCACGGAACAATGTGATGCCGACGCTGGCCGTGCTGTGAAATTCGTGCTGGTTGATGAAATAAGGCTGCCCGATGGTCGCAAGTATTTTCACCGCTACAGTTTCGGCCTGTGTGGCGGCAATCTGCTCGTTGGTGTCCATGTCTTCGAGCAACACCACGAATTCATCGCCGCCAAACCGGGCGAGGGTGTCACCTCCCCTGATACAGCCCTGCAGCCGTTTTGCCGTTTCGATCAGCAGCATGTCGCCGACGGCGTGGCCCTGGGTGTCGTTGATGCTCTTGAAGTTATCGAGGTCGATAAACATCAGTGCGCCTTGCCGTCCGCTGCGCGCGCTCAAGGCAAGCGCCTGCTGCAACCTGTCCAGAAGGAGCCGCCGGTTGGGCAGTTGGGTAAGCGGATCGTAAAAAGCCAGGTTGCGGATCTGCTCTTCGGATTTCTTGCGCAGGCTGATGTCCGTAAATACGGAGACATAATGGCTGACCTGCCCGTCCGTTCCTTTTACAGCCGAGATGGTTTGCCACTCCGGATAGATTTCGCCGTTCTTGCGCCGGCTCCATATCTCGCCCTGCCAATTGCCATCGCGTTCGAGCGCTTCACTGATGTTCCGGTAGAACGCTTCGTCATGCTTTTCGGATTTGAGGATAGCGGAAGTTTTTCCCACCGCTTCATCGGCAGCGAAACCGGTCGTCTCGGTAAAGGTTTTATTGACGCGCTGGATTACGTTGTCCGCATTCGTGATGAACATGCCTTCCTGCGACTCGAAAGCCTTCGCGGCAATGCGCAACTCCTCTTCCGCTTTCTGGAATGCCGTCACATCGCGGATCACTTCCAGTTTGGAGATCGTGCCATCCCGGTTCTGGATAGGCGTTGCGATAACATCGAAGATGCGCCCGTCGGGCATGACAGGCGAGTAATGAACCGTATCATTCGCCAGCACCACTCGCTCGAGCTGGCAGTGTTCGCATCGCTCGTTCAAATCGCAGATGGACGAATGGCAGATTTTTCCGGTCTGGTCGCCGAACCATTCCTTCATCACGTTATTCATGAAGCGGACGCGGTAGTCGGCATCGACGATGAATAGCCCGATGCCGATTTCGCCCATGGCTTCGGTGACCGACTGGTGGAAGGCGCGGCTCTCGCGCAATTCATCTTCATCGTGCTTGCGTTTTGAAATGTCGCGAAGGTAGGCCGTAAAAATCATGTGCCCGCCCTCGCGGATCGGCGTGACGGTCAGTTCGACCGGGAATTCCGTGCCGTCTCGCCGCAATGCGGTAATTTCGATGCGGCTGTTCAATATGCGGTTTTCGCCGGTCTGGAGATAGCGGGCAAGACCGCTCCGGTGTTTTTCCCGGTAGCGCTCCGGAATCAGCAAATCAGCCATCGTTTGCCCGATAACTTCCGCTTTTTTCCAGCCGAAAATAACCTCTGCCGCCGGATTGAAGCCGATCAGGCGATCTTCAGCATCGATGCTGATCACCCCGTCCAGCGCCGAGTTGACCGTTGCCCATAGGCGCGCTTCGTTTTCCGTCAGCCTCCGGTTATTGCCGAAGATCGTTTTCTGCCATTCTGCAATAGCGCGATCCGTTCTGAAAACGGACAGAAACAGGGCGGCGTACAGCGCGGTGAAGGCACCGAGGACGACCAGAGCGATATGAATGGTTCTGGCACGGACGCGCTCGAAGGCCGGAGTGATATCCCCATAGATTTCCAGTACCCCGATGCCTTTCCCGGCGTGTATCAGCGGCACATAAGTTGCGAGGATATGGCGGTCGCTGAGATTGCCGCCGTGGGTCTTGAACGTATTGCGGAGTTCCAGTTTGTGCTGCGTTCCGCTTGCCAGAGTCTTTTGCGGCATTTCCGGAGTCCGGCTGGTTCCGCCAATCTCGTCTGTAACTGTCGAAAATACGGCTATTCCAGACGGGTTGTACAGCTTCAGTTTAAGGATGCTGTGCTCCCTGACCGTATCCAACGTGGCATTGAACGCACCGATGCCCGGGTATGCGCGCAAGGCGGCAGCGTCAAGCCCCGCAGTGGCTACAAGGTAAGCATTGATCTGCCCATTCATCAGATGAATGAGATGAGTGGCGGTCTTCTCATTTTCCTGCGCGGCGATCTCCTGATGCTCGTCAAGCTGATCCTGACGGTACAGCAATATCAGGAGAAGGGCGGTAACCAGCATCGCCAGTAGGCTGGCAAACGAGAAACGGCGCAAGAGCGAAAATTGTTCCGGTGCGAGAGTTGCACCGGCCTCTGCTTTTTGAGGGGCGCCCTGCGCGGCTGCGGAATTTCCGGTCGCAGAGCCGCGCACCACGCAACCCGCTTGAGGCGCAGCCTTGACACATCCGTCAGCCATTAATGGCTGACTGCTCCCCCTGTTTTCTTCCATGTGATTGCGAATCGCCTTCCATAGAAACTTTTAGTTCCGCATTATATATATTCCGGACGGCAATGCATGATGCTGCGATCCCGTTTTTCTAGGGGATTTCCGCTTCGTTCATGCGCCCGAGAATGATGTCGGTCTTGCGCAGCAGGCCCCGCGCCTCGCGGTGGGTGTCGTAATAGCGCGGATTGGGCACCATCGCGGCAAGCCTGGCGGCCTGTTCCGCGGTCAGGCTGGCCGCATTGGTGCGGTAGTAGTGGCGCGCGGCGGCTTCCGCGCCGAATACGCCGTTGCCCCATTCGATCACGTTGAGATAAATCTCGAAAATGCGCCGCTTGTCCATCACCGCCTCCAGCATCACGGTGATGATGGCTTCCTCGCCCTTGCGCCACGGCGTGCGCTTGGTGGACAAAAATAAATTCTTGGCAAGTTGCTGGCTGATGGTCGAACCGCCCGCGACGATCTTGCCCTTCTTCAGGTTTTTTTCGTAGGCCTTCTGGATGCCCTCCCAGTCGAAACCCTCGTGATCGACGAATTTCGCGTCCTCCGAAGCAATCAGCGCGCGCTTCAGGTTGTTCGAAATTTTTGCATAGGGCACCCACTTGTGCCGAAGTTCGGCATCCGGATTCTTGTCCTGCATGATCTCCAGGCGGCTTTCCATGAACGCGCTGGCGGACGGATCGAATTTGATCCACCAGCAGATGTGCGCAAAAATCCAGAGCTGATAGAGCAGCAGCAGGGCAAACAGCGCGAGCAGGGTGCGCCACAACCAGCCGCGTAAGCCGTGTTTCTTCATGCGGCGCGCAATTTTTCCAAGACGGGGCGGGTGTCCGGGCGCACGCCGCGCCAGATATAGAAAGCCTCGGCGGCCTGTTCGACCAGCATGCCGAGGCCGTCCGACACGATGGCCGCGCCCTGCTCGCGCGCGAATTTCATGAACGGCGTCTCGCGCCCGTACATCATGTCGTAGGCCAATGCGCTGGGAGCGAAAATGGTCTCAGGCAATGGGATTTCGCTATCGGTCAGCCCGGCGGAGGTGGCGTTGATGACTATGTCGAACTGTTCATCTTTGAGCCCACCGAATTCAACAGCTTTAATGAGGTAGCTCCGAAAATCTTTGTGCTCTTCCACGGTTTTTTTAAGGCTGACCGCATTTTCTAGGGTGCGGTTATAAATAGCTAATAAGGAGGGGGAAGATTCCAGCATTGGATGCAGTACTCCATGTGCCGCACCGCCAGCGCCGATTAGCAAAATACGCTTACCTAATAGTTCTACGCAAAAATTCTTTTCAATATCTCGAACCAAGCCAATACCATCGGTGTTATACCCAAATATTTCCCCATTTCGAAAAGTAA
Organism: Gallionella sp.; assembly: GCA_049294375.1. Taxonomy (GTDB): domain Bacteria; phylum Pseudomonadota; class Gammaproteobacteria; order Burkholderiales; family Gallionellaceae; genus Gallionella. The sequence continues at coordinate 23,643 of JBAQCT010000029.1, forward strand.
TTGTGTTGACGGCGTCTGATTTAAGACCTGCATCCAGCGCATCTAAAACTTCCCTGCTAATCTTGCTAACTATTTTACTGGCCTCGAACTTGAACGGCACCGTCACGTTGCAGCCCTTGTAACCCTCCCTGCGCAGCCGCTCAACCGTTGCGGCAAAGCCATCCAGCGGCGCGAGAACCGCCTCGTAGCTGATGTCCTGCCCGGTCTGCTCCGCGAACATCTTATGGATCAGCGGCGATTTGCTGTGGGCGATGGGGTTGCCGATGACGGCGTATTTGTCGGTCATGATTCGGCTTTCATTACTCGCTCTCCAGCTTGTCAGACGACGTAAACGTCCAGGTGCGGACGATGGTCAGGATGTCGATATCCTTGGCGATATCCGGCGGCAACGGGGAAAAAGGCGCGGCGAGTTTGACGATATGTACTGCCGCCGCATCGAGTATGCGATGCCCGGAAGAACGGCTGATCTCCACATTTTCCAGGCTGCCATCGGCGTGTATCGAGACGCTGACTTTCAAGCTTCCGTATATCTGCTGGCGGCGCGCCTGTTCCGGGTAATTCAGGTTGCCGATGCGCTCCACTTTGATGCGCCAGTCTTCGATGTATTGCGCGTAGCGGTATTCCTGTGTGCGTGCGCCGATGAATTTTCGTCTCGGCATTTTCTGGTACTCATCCCAATTCTTGTTGATTTGTGATTCGAGGCGCGCGATCTCAAGGGATTTTTTCACCAGGTCATCGCCGTTGCTGATGTCGCTGCTGGGCTCGCTCTTTTGCTCCGGCTGGGTCAGCTTGTAATCGCTTTTGAGTCGCGACATTATCCGCTTGGTTTCCTCCTCCAGCCTGGCAACACGTTTTGTGGATTGTTCTGGAGTAAACCGTTTATCGTCGCGTATGGCGGGAAGCGGGCTCTTTGCGCGCCGCTCATCGGCGGTATTTCCGCCGCCGTCCAGATTGGCCTGTGCCAAGGCATCCGCTTTTAATGGTATGGAATTCGATTTGGCGTTGACCAATACCACTTGCAGCGGCTGCATCATGTCCGTTGCCTTATTCTGTCCGGGCAACACAAACGCGATGCCGAATAACGCAAAAGCGTGCAGCGCAACGGAGAAGACCATCGACATGGTCAAGGTCGTTGTGACAAACAAGCGCGCATTCAGCGTAGCCATCAAGCCGCTGCCTCCTCCAGCTTCGCAACAAAGCGCGCACGCACGTCTAAGTCGAGCAGGTCAATTTCGCCGATAGCCAATTGTACTTGTGCGTTGGCGGGTAATTCAGGCAGCGATGGCACCTTGAAAATCAGCGGGATGTCGGCGAGTTTCACCAGATTTTCGCGCAGCACGATGGCAAAAATAACAAGCTCGCGCGACGGCGCGTTCGCCCCCTCTCCCCCAGCCCCTCCCCCGCCAGGGGGGAGGGGAGCAATGGGAGAGAGGATTTCCACATTAGCTTTTTCCTGCTGCAACCAGCGCAGACACCAGTAGCGTTCCATGGTTTTCTGGAAGTCGTTGTAAATGGTGTACATCGTATCGAAATCGCGCATCGTGGCGTACAGCGCGGTATCGTTTTTCTCATAGGCCGGTTCTTCATCGCGCAACATCGCAATGATCTGGCGCTGGTTCACCATGTCCACATAACGGCGCAACGGTGAACTCGACCACATGTATTGCGCCACACCCAGCCCTTGATGCGGTGCGGCTATCGTACTCATCTTCACTTTCCCGTTTTGCTGCGTGCGGTAAATTCCGACGAAACCGTGTTCGGCAAGATGTTTGCCCCATTCGCTGTTCACCAGGATCATCAGTTCGGAAACCACCTTGTCGATCGGCGAGCCGCGCCGACGGTTGGTGATAGTGACGCGATCATTTTCGATATGGAAGTTGTAATCCGTTTGTTGCGTGCTGTTGTCGGCAGATTTGCCGCGCGCCGCTTCGAGTTTCTGCGCCAGATTCCACAGCAGCGCCAGCTCGCTCGCATAGGGATAATCGAGCTTCCCCACCGCGAGCGTCTCCTCGTTGAACAGCGGCTCCAGCGTGTCATGGCGCAGGTTCGCCGCAATATGGATGCGTTCCACGCGGCTCTCGTGGCCGAGTATTTCGAGCGTCGTGCCGTCTATTTCGTTATACATCGACAGCGCCGGGCTGACGCGATCCGCACATAACGTGAATGCCTGCACCACGTTGTCCGGCAGCATCGTGATTTTCTGCCCCGGCATATACACCGTTGAGAGCCGTTGTGCGGCGATCTTGTCGCCTGCAGAATCGCGCGGCATGCCCAGTGCGGGGGCGGCGATGTGCACGCCGATGCGCCAGTTGCCGTTGGCCAGTTTTTCCACCGAGAACGCGTCGTCGATTTCCGTGGTGGCCGCATCGTCGATGCTGAAGGCATTCACGTCGGCCAGCGGCAATTCGCCCCATGCTTCCAACTCGACAGGCGGGAAGTCCGTGCCTTTCGGAAAATGCTCGAACAGGAATTTTTGCAAATGGTAATCGTGCGTCGAAAGCAGTGCGCCGCAACGATGCAGCAGATGTACGCTGGACAGGTGAGTCGCCGCACAGGCCGCTTCGAGCGCCTTGACTTCGAGGGTGTTGCGATCCGGTTTATAGAGCAGATGCTCAATGTGCTCGGCAAACTCTGCGGGTAATTCGAAACGGCTTAGCTGCTCGGTGTAGTGCGCCTGCAAGGCCAGCTGCTGACGCTTGCGTTCCGCCCCGGCCAGCGCGGCCTTGAGCACATCCGGCGGCGCGGCGCGGTAGCGCCCCTTGCCTTTCTTGTGGAAATAAATCGGCGCACCATGCAAGCGTATCAATGCGGCGGCAGCTTCCAGCGGGTTCGGCGCATGGCCGAAATATTCGGCGGCGATCTGCTCAAAGCCGAATTCATCAGGCGGACAGCATTCCCATAAAAAATCCACCTCGATACCCTCGGCGATGGGTTCGGCCTGCGTCATGAATTCGGCCAGTCCCGGCTGATTGAAACGCAGCATCACATTGGCCGCCTTGACCTTGCTGCGCTTGCCTGAAACGCTTTCGACCTGGAGCGAGGTTACGTTGTCGGCCATGATGCTGCCGACCTTGAAACTGCCTTCTTCTTCGTAAAGGATATTCATGGGGAGGTGCGTGAAAATTTGCCGCCGATTATAGCAGTACGCAGTGGCGGCACCCGGCGCAGCGGGCAACAAAAAACCGGCTTGCGCCGGTTTTTCTGGATGACGCAGCCTTACTTCTGGCTCAGAACCCACGCCACCATGGTCTTGATATCTCCATCGCTGACCGACTTTGCGGTGGCCGGCATGGGCATGGTGCCAAAAGACCCTGTGCCGCCGTTACGCGTCTTGGCTTCCAGCTTGGCTTGGGCGCCTTTGTCACCCTTGTATTTTGCGGCAACATCCGCCAGCGACGGGCCGACCGATTTGCCGGTTGCGGCATGGCATGCGCTGCAATTATGCTGTTTGAACAAGGCCGCGCCATCGCCTGCTGCAAAAGTTGCAGTGGAAACGGACAACGCGGCAAGTGCGGCCAGATAACGAGTTTTCATAATGGTCTCCTAGGGTAGAAATTCGATGCGGGAACTCCACGCACGCTGATAATACATTAAATCGATGCAAGCTAAACTGATGAAAAAGAACTACCCAATCGACAGGCTTTTCAAGCATTAGTTCCTGAATAAAATATCTAAAGGGCGCTTCTAAAAATTCAAAGTTCTAAGCAAGACAAGGCGCGAGCAAAAAATTGCGACGCAGCATATGGTTAATATGTAAGGAGCAATTTTTTGTGAGCAACGCCGTATTGCGACGAAATTTGGATTTTTAGAAGTGCCCTAAAATTGCGCCTGCCAGATACGCCTGCTCATCCGCAAAATAACTGCTGCGCACCATCGGGCCGCAGGCCGCGTGAGCGAACCCCATTTCCTTTGCGGCGAGTTCGAATCCCGCAAAGGTTTCCGGTGGCACATAGCGCAACACCGGCAGATGCCCGTCGGACGGTTGCAGGTACTGGCCGATGGTGAGCATGTCCACATCGTGTGCGCGCAGGTCGCGCATCACCTGCAACACCTCCTCATCGGTTTCGCCCAGCCCCAGCATCAGGCCGGATTTCGTCGAAACATGCGGAAAGCGCGCCTTGAACTCCTTGAGCAGCTTCAGCGAATGCTCGTAGTCCGCACCGGGGCGTGCCATGCTGTAGAGGCGCGACACGGTTTCCAGGTTATGGTTGAACACGTCGGGCAGGCTTGCGGCGAGTGCCTCCAGCGCAACCTCCAGCCGTCCGCGAAAATCCGGCACCAGGATTTCGAGGCGCGTGTCAGGTGCGCTGACGCGGATCACCGACAGGCAATCGGCAAAATGCCGCGCGCCGCCGTCGCGCAGATCGTCCCGATCCACGCTGGTGATGACCGCATATTTGAGCTTGAGCAAGCCGATGGAGCGCGCGAGGTTCTTCGGTTCGCGCGCATCCGGCGGCTGCGGCTTGCCATGCGCCACGTCGCAGAACGGGCAGCGGCGCGTGCATATATCGCCAAGGATCATGAAGGTCGCCGTGCCCTTGCCAAAGCACTCGCCGATATTCGGGCAGGAAGCCTCCTCGCACACCGTATGCAATTGGTGCTCGCGCAGAATGCGCTTCACGTCGTTGTATCCCGCGCCGCTGCCATGCTTCACGCGGATCCATTCCGGCTTGCGCAGCCGCTGCTGCAGCGGCACGATCTTGATCGGGTTGCGCGCGGTCTTTTCTTTTCCGGTTTGCCTTGGGTCCGCGCCGGTTTGTTTGTGTTCAGTGCCGTTCATTGTGTTGTTTTATTTCCATGTGTCGTTGCAAACCATGAATCAAATTCTGCGCCAGTTGCGCTTGCAGTTCGCCGATACCGGCGGCGATGCCGAGCTCGCGGCATTGCGTGACGCGCAGCCCGGCATAGCCGCACGGGTTGATGTTGGAGAACGGCGTCAGATCCATATCCACGTTCAGCGCGAGCCCATGATAGCAGCAGCCATGTTTTATTTTCAGGCCAAGAGAGGCGATTTTTGCATCAGCCACATAGACGCCGGGCGCATCTCTGCGTCCCTGCGCGGCTACGCCGAATTCGCCGAGCAAGTTGATCGCAGCCTGTTCCATCACGCACACCAGTTCGCGCACATTGACTTTCCAGCGGCGCAGGTCGAGCAGCAGGTAGGCGACGATCTGGCCGGGGCCGTGGTAGGTGATCTGACCACCGCGATCGATTTTTACAACGGGAATGCCCGTGTCGTGCAGCAGGTGCTCCGGTTTCCCGGCCAGCCCTTGCGTATAAACGGGTGGGTGCTGCACCAGCCAGATTTCGTCGCGCGTCCCCAGTGTCTGTATATCGGGCGTACGCTCTGCGGTGAATTTTTTCATCGCCTCCCAAGTTGGCAGGTATTCGACCAGGCCTAGCGAGTGGATATGCGGTGTCATTCTGTTTCCGCTTTAAACATGAAACCATGATGTAGGAGCGGGCCATGCCCGCGAGCCGTATGATCGCGGGCATGGCC
>JBAQCT010000030.1:0-18604 GCA_049294375.1 Gallionella sp.
TGCGAGGGGGCTGCACGTTCAGGCTACCCATGCACCAGCAGCCTGCGAACGGCGAGCGCTTGATGGCGTAGCGGCCTCATGCGGAGCCATGAAGCGCGACGGCGTGAAGCGGCTGCGGCAACGGAGGGAAACCAGCGTGTTACAGCGCGCAAGCCGATGGCGGCTTTATGCCTTCGGCGCTCTGTCCGATACCACAACGATAGCCGACAGCGCACCGCAAGCTCTTGGCGAGGTCTTTTTCGCGAAGGGCGCAGTGGTGAGGTGGCGGCGGGAACGGAGCGGACACGATTGGCAACGGAGCTAAAGCAGAGGGCGGGTTCATCGCCTTCTGCGCTCTGTCCGATGCCAGTGAGATAGCGATGGCGCGGGGCTTGCGGGGTTTATTGCAAGCGCCGTGACTGAGCGGTTTGGTCAGATCGAAACACATCTTCTGCGCTACGTCACGCATGGTGATAGCACAAGCAGTTTGATTTGCATCGAGGATTTGCATTCGGTGGCAATGCACACGGCGATCTATCCGCTCTACCGATTTCGCGCTTTGCGAGAGTTATTCGATGCAGCTTACGTCCAAGTTGTATAACAACACACGGTGCATGTGCCTGTATTTCTCGTTATTTCCTAAATCCAATGTTTCCCCGGTAAGGGTAAAACCAGCATGTTCATAGAAGCCAATCCGATCAGGATTGTCTATTGACCATAGGTTCACCTCATTACAGTTAGCAGACCGCGCCCATGTTTCTGCCCAGCGCATGAGTACACCACCGATGCCGACCCCTTCTAACTCTGTGCTTGTAGCAATGGCATCAATGAAAAGTGCATTCTGTTGTTGCACTTTGAAGCTTAAGAAGGCTTTGATTTCACCATTCAGCTCGTACACATAAACTTGAGAGGACTTAGCTTTCTTTTCGTACCACAAGTCACCCCACGTCATTTTTTTAATGGACGCCAATCCAGATTCAATATGGTCTGGGGTGCGATGAACATCGGCCTCGTCCAGTTTTCGTAACGTACCGAAAGGTTTTTTCTTGCATAGACGGTTGTTCGCGTACTTTTCCAACTTAAATAACGCACGATCATGGTCATCAATGACAAGACCAAAATAGTTTGGGATAAAGCAAGCGCCCCTTTTAAGAACTAAAGCGTAAGACAGGATATGTGATATGCCATAGCCATGTAATTTCTTTACAACCGCAGCCATGGTGTTGCCTGAATGCACAGAGCTATCTAATACCAAAACAACAACATTTTTTTCTAATTCATTCCAATCAAGGGTATTTTCACAAGAAACCTGACTGTTTATTCTGTTGTATTCAAGCCGAGCGAATTGAATTTTCTTGCATATATCTTCTGGCAGAAGCGGCAAAACTTCTGCTGCCATTTCTTCGCCAGATTCGCCGATTGTCAGCCATACCAATGGGAAATCATCGTTTAAGATGAGTAAGCGTTCAGCAAAGTCTCTGGCATACCGAGTTACCTCAGTATCTCCGATGAAATGTGTATTCAAACCTACGCCCCGTGTACGGATCGCGGCATAAAGATGGGGTGTTTGTCTAATTCGGCGCCAAGGGCGTCGAAATAGCAATCGCTACACACCAGCCCCTTCTCTGAAGGACGGCATCCGGTAACGGTTTCCTGAAGAGCTACGTTACAGCTTGCGCAACGCTGTGCCCCAGTTAGGCTTTTCTTTCTGGAGGCTCGTTCCGAAAGGAACTGCTCCGATGAGATAAGCATTTTCGATCTCCCCTTAAATTAAAAATACCGACTAAAATGCTCTTGAACCACGCAAACAAACACCCAACAACAAAGGCTCGCGCGAAAAGGCGGCGAGTATAACGAAATTATTTTGAAAAACAAGACGTAGAAACGAGAAAACCCCATAAACTGAAAGGGTTTGTTTCACGCGAGGCTGCACGAGAACCGATGGCATGGGTGAAAGGTATCCCCCTCAAGGATGGTTGTCAAGCAAGCAAGCTCGGTAAGGCGAACTGAAGCACTACCGCTTGCGTTGGACTATATGCGGTTATTGATACAGCAATCTTTTGAAAAAGCACGATTTAGTCTGCCTTATTGCCATTTTAAATTACTGTGGCGCGCCAATTAATTTCAAACTGAACTACTACCGAACTGCTGCATACAACAGCGATTAAAAATGCCTGTGTAATTCCTGTGTAATCGCGCCCGGAAAATTACACAAAACACCAGAATTCAGCAGAACTAAGGCTGGCAACGTCACTCTGGCTTTTGCATATAAATCAAACAATTGGGAACAATCGAGAAGCCGTGATACAATGCAACCCGAATACTGTTAATCCGCAGGTCCCTGGTTCGAGTCCAGGTCGGGGAGCCAAAGAATTTCAAGTAATAATTCATACAGTTACACAGTGTATTACGGACTATCAGGCTACCCCCAAGGTGGCCTTTTTGTTTTCTGATGGGTCAAAATACCGAAAATCCGTAGCTCTATCGTAGGTCGGTATCAAAAGGTCGCTGGTTGCGTGTAAGCGCGCGCGCTTACAAAGGATGCGTAGCAATAAACGGTCTATTTAATGGTCTACTAACCAAAAAACAAAAGACCTACATTTCTGCAAGCCTTTGTTTATTTGGTGGGCCCTGTTGGACTTGAACCAACGACCAAAGGATTATGAGTACCCGCAAATAGCTGTTTTCAGCTGTTGATTGCCATTCCGCAACCCCACCTGTTTTACTGTAAATCAACAAGTTAAGCATTTATCACTTGTTTGTTGTGTTGATAAGTATTCCGGTTTATACTGCTTTCGTGGTGACATTGTGGTGACATGGAAACGGGCGAAGGGGGAATCATGGCAATAGTCAAAGCGGTAAAGGTGAAGCTGACAGCCGGGCGCATTGCAGAATTACAATGCCCCAAGGATAAAACGCGAACCTATCTATGGTGCGATGAAGTAAAGGGGCTGGGCATTATTGCGACCGCCGCCGGTGCGAAGTCCTACATATTCCAAGCCAAGGTTAAGGGTAAATCCATGCGCCTGACTATTGGTGATGTGGGGGCGTGGAGCATTGCGAAAGCCCAAGCCGAAGCCCGCCGCCTTCAAACTGTTATTGATAGCGGCAACGACCCGCGCCAAGTAAAGGCCGAAAAGACAGCTGCGCAGGATGCCAAAGCCGCCGCACTGGTTTTGCTGGAAGCCCGCGAAACGGTGACAGTTGGCACGGCATGGGGCGAATATGTGAAGGCAACAAAATCCGCATGGGGTGCGCTTCACCTGCTTGACCATGAAAAGGCAATGCAAGCCGGTGGAGAGAAAAGAACCCGAAGCAAAAAACTAACCGAACCCGGTGCGCTTGCTTCACTGGCAACGGTTCGCCTTGTGGATATAACCCCCGAACTGCTGACAGAGTGGGCCAAGGTTGAAAGTGTTAAACGACCGGCCCGCACCCGCAATGCCCGCACCCTGTTTTCCACGTTCCTGAATTGGTGCGCTGCGCATCCTACCTATAAAGCAATCGTGACAAGCAATGCCGCACAATCCAAGGAAGTGAAAAAGCATATAAGCAAAGCCAAGCCGAAAAATGATGCGTTACAGCGTGAGCAATTGCCCGCATGGTTCAAAGCCGTGAAGCAAATCGGGAACCCTGTTATATCCGCCTATTTGCAAGGGATGCTATTGACGGGCGCACGGCCTAACGAGTTGATAACCCTGCGCTGGCAAGATGTGGATTTTCAGTGGGACAGCATGACCATACACGATAAGGTTGAAGGGTTGCGCGTCATTCCTTTAACGCCCTTTGTGGCGCAATTATTTAACGCATTGCCGCGCCGTAACGAGTGGATATTCTCAAGCACGGCAAGCGCATCCGGCCACTTGGTAGAACCCCGCATTGCCCACGATACGGCCTGCGCTGTTGCTGGTTTGGATATTACCTTGCACGGGTTGCGCCGTTCGTTTGCTTCATTGTGTGAGTGGATAGAAGTGCCCGCCGGTATTGGTGCGCAGATACAAGGCCACAAGCCCCAAGGTGTGCGTGAGCAACACTATATCCGCCGCCCGCTTGACCTGTTGCGTATGTGGCACGTCAAAATTGAACTGTGGATATTGAAAGAAGCTGGAATAGTCGATAAAGACGCGAAAGCGTTTGCACCAGTGAAAGCAGGATTGCAGTTAGTCGCATAACGAGATTACCCCCGCCTAGTTTTAGCGGACGAAGAGCCGGACACTTTCACCGGCCTGACGGGGGTTCCTAATTGAAAGCGCATTGCGAAAGGATGCGAACGATGAACAGAATTCAGTTAGCGAAATTGCGGGATATTGCAATCGAGTATTTGCCCGCTGCGCAACAATACCGCGAAGAGGTAAAAGCCCGACCCGCCGAAGAAAGAGAATCACAAGGTTATGCGCGGGCATTGTGGCGCATAGCTGATGAAACCATCGCAAGACACGAAGCAACAGGCGAAGAGCTTGCAGCCGCTTGTTTGCTTCACGGGCTTATGGACTATGAATTGTACGACCCCAGTGATGTAGCATCGGCCAAGCTCTACAAAGCGCGTGGCATAGACACTGCCCCCGAAAAGATGCGGGATGCGATGCTGCAAGGGATTGCCAATGCCGTCAAAACGCTGGCCAATGTAACAGGCCGGGATATACCGATGGTTGACCCCGTGGCGTATTTTGTTGACCCCGCAATAGCTGCCATGCCCGCCATGGAACAAATCGAATTATCGCTTGCTGATGTAGTCAGAATTAGCGAGGCCGCCCCATTGATTGGATGCACAGTCGAATCATTACTTAGGCAAGCGGCAAACGATGAACGCCTGCTGTATGTGGCGTTAAAGCCGCACTTCCAAACGCTTTCCGCGATACCTTCGCACCCTAATCCAAAACAGGGAACGCGCACAGCAAATGGGATTATGTTTGTGGCCATGATGTCGCGTGATGCTGTATCGCTGGCAACCATAGGGAGTGCCGAGATAAGCCAATACCAAGCAAGTTTTGGCGGTGTTCTTGACTGGCATTACTGGATGTTGGATGTGCCGCAAACTGTAGGTGTGGATATGATATACGTTCCTCGTTCGCAACTGCCTGCCCATGCACCAGCCGGGAAGGTGGAAGCCGAGCCAGTGGCAACGCCTGCACCAGCAATAAAAACAAATAAACTACGCCACAACAGCCTAGACCCCGCGATAGATGAGGCAATTAAGCAAGCCGGAAGCGATAACTGTGCAGCCGTGTATTTGAAATTGAAGGCGATGGCACTAAATGAAGAAATGCCCTTCACTGGTGTGCTTAATGGTAATGCACTGTGCTACACGGATGACAATAACCAACCGGCAGAACTATCCAAAGGGGCATTGGGCAAACGACTGAAACGCCGATAACCGCCGCTTGCCGCCGTTAGCAGACGGTAGCCGCCGGGCATAGCAGGAAACCGTTTTATGTGACTAATGATGCGCACCTCAACAACAAAGCGAGGTGCAAAATGCAGACAGTCACGAATCAATTACCCACAACATCCGCCGCGCATAACCTGCCGACATTCCCGCCGCTGGAGCAAGTAACACGCCCCACGGTTCCAACTGATGCCGCCGCTTATTACTTGAACCGACAGCCGCAAACGCTTCGTGCGTGGGCTTGTTTGGAGAATGGAGCCATGCGCCCGGTGCGCATATCTGGCCGTTTGGCTTGGCCTGTTGCTGCAATCCGTGCGCTGTTGGAAGGCTGTGCAAAATGACCTCGCCAGTCAGTTTTATTGATGCGCATGTACTCGATTATCTTGACGACCAAGACGAACTTCACGCGGAGTTTGCGAAAATTTTCGCTAAGGAAGATGCACGCGAAAAAGGCTTGCCCGACGATGTCGCGTCAGACGATGACCCTGATTTTGAAATCCCCTTCAATGACTGTATCCGTGGGGGTGCGCAATGATGGCTATGACCGACACCGAACGCGCCGCCGATGCGCTAAATTATCTTGATGCAGGGTGCGACCGTGAAAGCTGGGTGCGCACTGCCATGGCCGCGAAGAGTGCCGGATTAGACCTTGCCGACTTCGACCGCTGGAGCGCATCCGCTGAAAATTACAAAAGCGAACGCGACACCCGCGCAGTGTGGAATAGCATTTCTGAAAATGGTGGAATCGGTGCCGGGACATTGTTTGCACTGGCCGCAAAAGCGGGCTGGATAGATGACCGCAAACGCACAGCATCGCCGCGCCCTGCCCTGACTATCGCCAAGCCCGCCGCAAGCCCTGCAAAGCCCCTCAAGCAAGCCGCAAACGCATCCGCTGTTGAAGTGTGGAGCCGCTGCATACCTGCGACCGATGCCGAGCCATACATTCATCGCAAACAGGGGAAGCCGGACGGGTTGGGCGTTTATCCGGCAACTGCCGAGCCGCTGAAAATTGGTGGCGTGGATATGACCGGCGCGCTGGTTATCCCATGCTTTGCGCCCGATTGTGAAACACTGCTGACCTTGCAACTGATACCGATTGCAGGCGACAAAAAAAACCTGCCGGGTGCATCGTTTGGTGATGGATTTTTCACCGTGGGCGAAGTAACCGACCGGGTTTATATCTGTGAAGGCATCGGGACAGCGTGGGCAGTAGTGAAGGCCGACCCTGCATCCGCTGCCGTGTGTTGTTTTGGAGCCGGGCGCATGGCACGGGTTGCCGCTGTGTTGCGCGCAAAATATCCCGCCGCCCGTTTGGTGATTGTGCCCGACCGTGGCAAGGAAAGCCAAGCCGCTGACATTGCCGCCGCTGTTGCTGGCCTGATGGTAGAGATGCCCGCCGACAAGCCCGGCAACTATGACGCAAACGATTATCTGCTGGAGCATGGCACGGGTGCATTGTCTGACCTGTTGCAACGCGCCCAAGAGCCGCCTATCGAATATGCTTTGAGTGTTGCCTTCGCCGATGAATTGCCCGACACCTTCACGCCGCTGGATGAAATCGTGGAAGGCGTTATCACTGCCGGTGATGGTTCCGTGATTTATGGTGAAACCAATACATGCAAAACCTTTTGCGTCATTGATATGGCCGCCGCTGTTGCCCGTGGTGTGCCATGGATGGGCAGGCGCACCGAGCCGGGGCTGGTGATTTATCTGGCCGCCGAATCGCCTTCATCCGTGCGAAGCCGCCTTCAGGCATACCAAAAGCATCATGGGGTGCGCGTGCCGAACTTCGCCATAGTGCAAAGCCCGATAGATTTATTTGATGGTGATGCCGACACCGATAAATTGATTCAACTGGTGCAACAGATTGAGCGGCAACGCGGGCAACCGGCACGCTTGATAATCGGTGACACGCTGGCACGTTTATCCGCTGGAGCAAACGAAAACGCCGGGCAGGATATGGGGCAAGTGGTGCGACGATTCGACCGCATCCGCAATGAGTGTAAAGCGCACTTCATGCTGGTGCATCACTCGGGCAAGAATGCCGCTGCCGGGGCGCGTGGCTGGAGTGGGGTGCGCGCTGCCGTTGATACCGAAATCGAAGTAACCGATACAGTCTCCGGGCGATGCCTTGAAATCACAAAACAGCGTGACCTATCCACGAAAGGCAGCCGCATCGGGTTCCGGCTTGACGTGGTGGAGCTGGGGCTAACCAAGTGGAAATCGCCTGCCACAAGCTGCGTGGTGATGCCTGCCGATGCGCCAATGAAACAGACTAACAAGCGGGTAAGCGAAGTGGGCGGCGCGGTTATGGAATACCTGCGCACGCAACCGCTGGGAATTAAAAAGCGTGAGCTGGTGGAACACTTCGCGGACAGCTACACCAGTAGCGCGGTTTATCGGGAAATCAAAAAGCTGGTGGAAGCTGGACAGTTATCAGATTGCGCCGGGAATATCGCGACACTTGAACAAGTGCGGAATGATGCGAAATGGTGCTAACACCTATTGGCACCAATTGCGAAAAAGTGCGAATTGGTGCCAAACCCTTTAGGGTGGCACCAATCGGCACTCGCCTGCATCTTTTCTTTTGGAACTGAAAAAAACAACCGACCCGGCGGGTTCCGGTGCTTAAAGCTGAAAGGATTTTGAAAATGAAAGTATGCGCATATTTTGGGGACAAGCTACACGATGGGAGATATGGGGCGCGTGCCCCGGTGGAACAAGCCCGCATGACCGAGGCCACATTTAAGCAGGCGCATGGTGGCGCGCCGGTGCTGAATCACGCCTATAAGGTTCCGCCCGGCTTTCAATTGTGGAAGACGGCACGGGGGGCGCATTACGCGCTTGAAGTTGACATGGATACAGCGTGGTTCCCTGATAGAGCAGGAAAGGTGCAAGGATGACAACAGAAAATAAAAAGCGTGGCCGGTGGAAGCCCGGCGAAAGCGGAAATCCGACCGGACGCACGCCCGGCAGTGGCGCAGTGGCCAAGTTGCGCGAAAGCATCGCCCAACACCTGCCCGCAATCATCACGCGACTGGTGACACAAGCCCGCGCTGGTGATGCACAAGCCGCCCGCCTGTTGCTGGAGCGCGTGCTGCCGCCGATGAAGGCGGTAGAGCAGGCAGTGAGTTTGACGCTGCCCGCTGATGCCGGTTTGACTGCGCAAGGTGCGGCGATTGTGAAAGCTGTTGCCGATGGGGCGCTTGCGCCGGGGCAGGGTGCGCAACTGCTGACCGGGTTGGGTTCGCTGGCGCGCATCCGCGAAATTGACGAATTGGAAAAACGTATTTCACTATTGGAGGGATTGAAAAATGGCAACGATTGAACAGAGATTGAAAGCACTGGAACAGCAACAAGGCAACGCGCCGATGCAGGTTTTATTCGTGGGCGACCGCCCGACACCCGAGCAGCAAACCGAAATCGACAAGGCGATAATGGCCGGGCGCATGATGGTCGTTTTTGTGGCGCATGGTGATACTGCATGGATTGCCGATGCGGACAATCCGCCGCCGTGGGCGCACCATGGCTAAATTACCCCCCCCCCCCGCATTCCCGCTTTTCCCGCCACTGAAAAAGGAGCTACTGATATGACGTTACAAACCAGAATCGAAGTATTGGAAAAAAATATCGCCGCCGCCGTGCGAATGCGCCCCGTGCCGTTTGGCATTCTGCCTGCCGTTGGAGACCCGCGCCGCGCTGCCGTTCAAGCCGAGATTGCCGAACGCACGAAGGCCGGGCAACGGTTCATCACTTACGAAATCGTGCGATAGTTTGTTGCGTTTTTCCCACCGCTTAAAGGAGTTTGCATTATGGCTAATCTATCATCACGCATCACGCTGCTGGAGCAACGCCGCCCGCCCGCCGGGGCTTGCCCTGAATTGATTGTTTTGCGTGGTGATGAGGAAATGACCCCGCACCAGCAAGCGGAAATCGAAAGAGCGGCACGGCATAACCTGCCGACACTTACCCTACGCATCGGGAAGCCCCGCATTCCCGCCGCTTAAAAAGGAGCCAATACCATGACACTATCGAGCAGACTGGCAACACTTGAACAGCTACAACGCAACGCCCGCCCGCCGCTGGTGATATTTAGCCGCCTTGGGCGACAATCGCCGGAGCAAGCCGCACGGATTGAACAGGCCGAACTCGAAGGGCGGGAAGTGAAAATCATTTATACCCGCGTAATCCCGCCGGGTTAGTGCCGTGGCACAGTAACCATTCTGCCGATGCTGTGCGCTATGGATGCTTGCGGGAACGGATGCAAGCCGGGCGGATTATGGTATCTGGGGGGCTGTAGCGGCACTAGGCCGGATTGCCAAGATAATTCAGCATATTGACTGCATAAGGGATAAGGCGCAGCATAGCCACACTATGAATAAGTTTTCTATTTCACGTTAGACTAATAAAGGATACTTGATGCGAAGACTCACATACCTGTTGTTGGTTTTTATAGTTTTATCACCTTCATTGACCGCATGCTCTAAAGACAAAGTAGCAAAAACTCCCGAAGATGCGATTAATGGTCTAATAGTCGCATATGCGGCTAATAACCTTGATTTGATAGGTCAATCTCTTGGCTCTCATCATAGATTCGGAAGCAACACAATTGATGGATTAGAGTGGCTGGGGAACTGCTTGAAGCTGATGGATCAGTGCATTAAAACGCCAGTTAAAGTGGTAGATACTAAGACAGTTGGCAATGAGATTGCCGTAGCAGTTTTCGCAAAGAACCTCGTCGGCGCACCAATGAGTGTCTGGTTTGTAACATCTTTAGAAAATGGCAGTTATAAAGTTACGGGAATGAATACCAGATTTGAATGTGCACTTAAAACACCAGAACAAAAAGCGAAAGATCGCGAAGAGCGAAAACCCGGTGACTACAGCTTCTGTTAAACGATCCTGATATATTGCGCAATAAAAACCGCCTGCAATCTGGGCGGTTTTTACATTTCAAGCAACGGATGGAATGCAGCCGGATACCCATATCAGGGGGCTGTAAAGGATACATAGTCCGCCGCGCCTGTCAGTTATTCCATTGTATACATGTCATTGCGAATATGCAGCTTCACAGTGTAAGCATAGTGTAAGCGGACGGGACAAAAACAGCCTTGCCACGGGTGCCCATTACAGGGCAAACCGGCAGGGCTTTTTTTAATATGCGCGAAAGGCAGGAAAGAAAGGCAGGAAAGCATAGCGGAGCAACTTCGATTAGATTACCATGATCCTGTTGCAATACGCGGGAGCCAAGCAATGAGTTTCGATAGCATACTTAAAAAGTTAGTTAAAAGCTCACTCAAACAGCTTGCTGCCGCAACAAAACCAAAGCCTGCAACAAAGCTAAAGCCTGCAACAAAGCTAAAGTCCGCACAAAAGCCCAAGCCCACACAAAAAGCAAAACCCAGAGCCCAGCCCAGCGCAAAGATAGAAGGCATAACGTCGCATACCCGCGAAATGACCGCTTTGAACGACGCGGGAATGGCAGCATTGCAAGCGAACGCGGACATTACACCGACGATGCGATGGCTGAGCGTACTAGACAACGACAACTGCGTTTCGTGTGGGGTGCGGGAAGGCAAGGAATGGGATACCCTTACACTGCAACCAGTCGGGCATAGCATACCGTTTACCAACCCACCTCTTCATCGGAACTGCCGGTGTAAGCTGGTCGGCGTGACAAGATTGGACAAGTTTGCGCAAGGGCAGCGCGCCAGCATGTTCGGCCCTGTTGACCGCAAAATGACATTCGGTGAATTCCTAAAGCAACGAGATACTGTGTTTCAGGAAGGTGTGCTTGGTGAGGATAGAGCAAAAATATGGAGGGATGCCAAACTTTCGCTTGACCAACTTGTTGATGAATCAGGCCGGGAATTAACGCTTGATGAATTGCGTGCAAAATATTGCTAGTAGCCACCTATGTCTAAACCGCCCAAGGGCTCCCAGAATAACCGCCGCCGCTAGTGATAGCTCGGCGGTTTTTTATTGGCAACAGATACCCGCAAAGCTGCCTTGATTGAAAAAGCGTGGTGACATATTGGTGACATGACAAAGGGAAGGCAGGAAAGAAAAAAGGCCCGCATCGCTGCAAGCCTTATTCTATTTGGTGGGCCCTGTTGGACTTGAACCAACGACCAAAGGATTATGAGTCCTCTGCTCTAACCAACTGAGCTAAGGGCCCGTGAACGGTCAACCTTCGCTGTCGAGGAAGCTCTTCAGTTTCTCCGAGCGCGACGGGTGGCGCAGCTTGCGCAAGGCCTTGGCTTCGATCTGGCGGATGCGTTCGCGCGTGACATCGAACTGCTTGCCCACTTCTTCCAGCGTGTGGTCGGTGTTCATTTCGATGCCGAAGCGCATGCGCAACACCTTGGCCTCGCGCTGGGTCAGGCTGTCGAGGATATCCTCGGTCGCGCCGCGCAGGCTCTCGTAAATGGCCGCGTCGATCGGTACGGCGGTGTTCGAATCCTCGATGAAATCGCCGAGATGCGAATCGTCGTCATCACCCACCGGTGTCTCCATAGAGATCGGCTCCTTGGCGATCTTCAGTATCTTGTGGATCTTGTCTTCCGGCATTTCCATCTTGATCGCCAGCGTCGCGACATCCGGCTCCAGCCCAGTTTCCTGCATGTACTGCCGGGAGATGCGGTTCATCTTGTTGATGGTTTCGATCATGTGCACCGGAATGCGGATGGTGCGCGCCTGATCGGCGATGGAGCGGGTGATCGCCTGGCGGATCCACCAGGTCGCATAGGTCGAGAATTTATAGCCGCGCCGGTACTCGAACTTGTCCACCGCCTTCATCAGGCCGATGTTGCCTTCCTGGATCAGGTCGAGGAATTGCAGGCCGCGGTTGGTGTATTTCTTGGCGATGGAGATCACTAGGCGCAGGTTGGCCTCGATCATGTCGCGTTTGGCGCGGCGTGCCTTGGCTTCGCCGTTGGTCATCTGCTTGTTGATCTCCTTCAGGTCGCGGATAGGAATGCCGACGCGCTGCTGCAAATCGAGCAGGCGTTTCTGCTGCTCGACGATGGCGTGCTGATGGCGCTCCAGCGTTTCTCCATAAGGCTTCTTCGCCTTCAGTTCCTGTGCGACCCATTGCAGGTTATCTTCGTTGCCGGGGAAGGTTTTGATGAAATGCGGGCGTGGCATCTTGCCTTTTGTCACGCACAGATCCTGGATGCCGCGCTCGCTGCGGCGTACTTCCTCGACCAGGCCGCGCATCGTGTCGCACAGCGCATCCACCTGCTTCGCGGAGAAACGGAAATTCATCAATTCCTCGGAGATGCCGGACTGGTATTTATCGTACTGCTTGCTGCGATAGCCGTACTTTTCATAAGCCTTGCCCATTTTGGCGAACAAGTCGGCGATCACGGCAAAACGCGCCAGCGCGTCAGCCTTCAGTTGCGCCAGATTGGCTGCGGCGGCAGCGGCAACCGCTTCTTCATCCTCTTCTTCGGTCGATGCACTGGCGGCGGCCTCTTCTTCCGCTTCCTCATCGCCTTCTTCGCTAATAATCGCTTCATCTTCCGAATCCACAAAACCGTCAATCAGCTCGTCGATACGTAACTGATCGCTTTCGATTTTTGCTGCCAACGACAGGATTTCGGCAATCGTTGCCGGGCATGCGGAAATCGCCTGAATCATGTGCTTCAGGCCTTCTTCGATGCGTTTGGCAATCTCGATTTCTTTCTCGCGGGTCAGCAACTCGACCGTGCCCATTTCGCGCATATACATGCGCACCGGATCGGTGGTGCGACCGAATTCGGAGTCCACCGTGGACAGCGCGGCTTCGGCTTCTTCGGCGGCATCTTCGTCCGCCGCGACAGGTGCGGCGTCCGTCATAATCAGCGTTTCGGCATCGGGAGCGACATCGCATACCGTGATGCCCATGTCGTTGATCATGCTCACTACGCCTTCGATCTGTTCGACCTCGAGCATATCCGGCAGGTGATCGTTGATTTCCGCGTAGGTCAGGTAGCCGCGCTCCTTGCCCAGCACGATCAACGCCTTCAGGCGTGTGCGCCGTGCCTCGCTATCCTGCTGCGGATCAATGATTGGCGGTAAGACTTCGACAACTTGTTTTTTGTCCTGCTTTTTCTTGACGCTAGGTTTTGCCATATTCAGATTCCCGATTCCGGTTGCTTAATGCCCCTAAGGCTCTAATGAGGCTGGAGAAAAGCGGCGGATTATACCCGATTCCGCCAGATTTTTACCAAGGATGTGCATCAGCAAACTTTGTGCCAATTGCCTCCAGTTTGCGGGGTGCGCGTATACATGCGGCTTTCGGGGGCTTCAAGTTTATCGGGCGAGCCTGCGCACCACCGCCTTGCGCAACTCCTCCAGCAACAGCATGCCGATCCCGAACGGGACGATGAACAGCCAGACCTCTACCCCCAGCGGTGCGGTGCCGAACAGCGCGTTGCCCCACGGGGTGTAACCGATCAATAACAGCAGCAATAGTTCAAAACCGAGCCCGTACCAGATCAGGCGGTTGCGGCGATGGCCGCGGCTGAAAATGGACATCGCGGGATGTCGGCACAGAAACACGTTGACTATCTGCATCGCGATGATCGCTGACAGGCATGCCGTGGTGGCCTGCAGGTAGAGGCTGTCGTGGCGCAACAGCATGACCCCGTATTCCCAGCCGCCGCCGTGCAGCACGAAGAAGAATGCCGCCATGCCCGCGACCGCTTCCAGCGGGCCGAGAAACAGGTAGGCGCGCAACAGCGTGCCCCAGTTGAGCAGCCGCTCGCTGCGCGGGCGCGGCGGGCGGCGCATCGTGCCGGGATCGGGTTTTTCCGCGCCGAGCGCGAGCGCGGGCAGCATGTCGGTGCCGAGGTCGACCGCGAGGATCTGGATGATGGTCAGCGGCAGCGGGATCCTGAACAGCACGAAGGCGAGGTACGGCACCAGTTCAGGCACGTTCGACGTGAGGATGTAGGTGAGAAACTTGCGCAGGTTGTCGAACACCGCGCGCCCCTCCTCGATTGCGGCGACGATGGTGGCGAAGTTGTCGTCGAGCAGGACGATGTCCGCAGATTCCTTCGCGACATCGGTGCCGGAGATGCCCATCGCGATGCCCACGTCGGCGCATTTCAGCGCGGGCGCGTCGTTCACCCCGTCGCCGGTCACCGCAACGATCTCGCCCTTGCGCTGCAGCGCCTGCACGATGCGCATCTTCTGGTCGGCGCCGGTGCGCGCAAACAGCACTTCCGGCTCGTCGAGCAATAATTGCAGATCGGTTTCCGACATATGGCGCAACCGATCACCGGTTATGGCAACGGGGTTTTGCGACAACCCGATCTCGCGCGCCAGCGCGCTCGCAGTCTCGGGATGGTCGCCGGTAATCATGATCACGCGGATGCCGGCGGCATGGCAGGTGCGAATCGCCTCGGGAACAGCCTCGCGCGGCGGATCAATCAGGCCGATCAGGCCGGCAAAAACCAATTCCGCTTCTTGCTGCGAAACATGGTGTGGCAGGCTGCGATAGGCGAACGCAATTACCCGCAATCCCTGCTCGGCCATCTGTTCCTGCATCGCCAGCAGATTCGCGCGGCTTGCTTCGTCCAACTGCTGCGGCTGTCCTTGCAACAGCACCGTGTCGCACAGCGGCAACACGGTTTCCGGCGCGCCCTTGCAGTACAGCATGCGCCCTTGCGGCGTATCGCAGATCACCGACATGCGCTTGCGCTCGGTGTCAAAAGGTATCTCGCCGAGGCGCGGAAATAGGGCGCCGCCGGGCGGCACGCCTTGCAGCAGTGCGGCTTCCATCGGATCGCCTTGCCATACTGTCTGCCCGTTCTGTTCGACGCGGCGCAGGTCGTGGCAATGGCGCATGATGGCGAACAGCGGCTCCGCATCAATCAATTCATGCGGAGCCATCAGCGCGCCGGAATAGAACACTTGCCGGATGCTCATGCGGTTCTGCGTCAGCGTGCCGGTCTTGTCGCTGCAAATCACGCTGGCCGCACCCAGCGTTTCCACGGCGGGCAGGTGGCGCACCAGCGCGTTTTTCTTCGCCATGCGCTGCGTCGCCATCGCCAGCGACAGCGTGACGGTGGGCAATAACCCCTCCGGCACGTTCGCGACGATGATGCCGATCGCGAACACCAGATTTTCCCAGAACGACAGGCCGATCATCTGGCCGATCAGGAAGAACAGCACGCCGAGCAGCGTGGCGAACAGCGCGACCAGCCTTGAGAGACGCGCGATCTCTTTTTGCAGCGGCGACAGCGGCTCGCGCGCGGCTTGCGTGAGGCGCGCGATGTTGCCGAATTCGGTGTGCATGCCGGTGGCATACACCATGGCCTTTGCCTCGCCGGAGATCAGCGAGGTGCCGGCATGCAGAATATCGCGCCGCAACGCGGCCTGTTCCTCGGGTTGAGCGGCCGCATCGCGCGCCATCGGTTTCGATTCGCCGGTAAGGTTGGCGGTGTTGACGCGCACGCCGAACGCTTCGATGAGTCGGCAGTCGGCGGGCACATCGTCGCCCGCCGCGAGCAGCACCACGTCGCCCGGCACGAGCTCCGCGACCAATAATTGCACCGCGCGACCGTCGCGCAACGCGGTAGTGTGATGCGGCAACAGATTGCGTAGCGCGGCCAGCGCTTTTTCCGCGCGATATTCCTGCCAGAACGAGAACAGACCGTTGACCAGGATCACACCGAGCACCGCATAGCCCAGCGTTGCCATACCCTGCCCGGGATCTTTCCATTCGGCGATGAAAGCCAGCCCGGCGGCCAGCCACAGGATCAGCGCGAAAAAATGGGTAAATTCCCTGATGAGTTTTCCGGCGAAGGGCAGCCAGGCGATGAGTGGCCGCGCGGAGATTTCCTCGATCCGGTTGGCTCCGTATCTTGCCAACCGCTGCGCAGCTTCGGCCTGGCTCAGCCCCTGCGCGTCGCTGTGCAGGTGGGCATAGAGCTCTTCGATGGCCTGGCGGTGCGGGTTCACGATGTGCCCTCCACAATGCGGAATGGTGCGATAGTCCAGCTTACCGTAAAACACGTACAACTAAAAATATGGGGGTTTGCGAATCCTGAATTTCTGGCGGACTGTTAGTGGTTCGCGTCGATCTTGCCGCGCAATGTTTTCAACTGCCCCCGTTGAGTTTTGCTGTCGATGCGTTTTTTGACGGAGCTTTTTGTAGGCTTGGTTGCAGTGCGTCTCTTTTGCACGGCGACCGCTTTTGCGACCAGAGCCTGAAGCCGCACAAGCGCATCTTCGCGGTTCTTCTCCTGGCTGCGATAGCGTTGCGCCTTGATGATGATCACCCCGTCGCCGGAAATGCGCCGGTCGGTACACTGCCGGAGCTTCTCCTTGCAATCATCCGACAGCGACGAGGCGTTGATGTCGAAGCGCAGATGGATCGCGGTCGAGACCTTGTTGACGTTCTGCCCGCCCGCGCCCTGCGCCCGAATCGCATGCAATTCGATCTCGGCGTCGGGGATGGTTATGTGGCTGGATATCTTCATTAAAGCTCCGGGAATAGCAGAGCGGCGAAAGGAGGCCAGTCGCGATGATAAACCAATGAGGGGCAGTATGTTCAATCGGTAGCGTGCGTTCTGCGCACGGTTTATGCGTCGTGGTGCAGCGCTTAA
Organism: Gallionella sp.; assembly: GCA_049294375.1. Lineage (GTDB taxonomy): Bacteria > Pseudomonadota > Gammaproteobacteria > Burkholderiales > Gallionellaceae > Gallionella. The sequence goes on from JBAQCT010000030.1 coordinate 16,963, forward strand.
TTCCAATTCCTGATCAATAGAGCAATATCGTAGGGCGGGTTCTACCCGCCGGATACAGATGTCGGGCGGAGCCCGACCTACGGGTTATTTTCCTATTGAAGGAAAAATGGAATAAGACAGCTTCTACGAGAACCAGCGCAAGAACGCAGCAGAAGAAAGTGCCGCGATTCCCAGAGCAGATGAGGTTATCCACATGTTGCGTATACGCTGTTCTGCCCAACGCTCGCCTCGCCAGATAAAAGTGGCGAGCATCAAAATAGCGAGCGTTGCACAGATCATCTTGATGCCCAGGGCATAGGTCGCAATCCCGGAAATGTCCGGCAACTGATGATGGTAATAGTAAGTGGTCATCCCGAAGGTTGCGCCGCTCGCCGCCTGCGTTATCCAGCCACCCAGCGTAAGAAACGCCAGTTTTCTGCGCACGGCATTCTCGTGCCACCATAAGGCGAACAGCGCGCCGCCTACTACCGCAACGGCGCCGAAGTTATGGACGACCTGAATGACGGCGTAACTCAGGTTCTGTGCGGCGCTCATTGCGAGAGCACTTCAACACAACTCTCCAGACCGGTCGAGGCATGGCTTTTTGTATTCTCAACCAGGCATATCTTGTGTTTGCCGGGTGTCAATGCATCGAGTTCGGTGTTGCTCTTTAGCTGACGCAAGACATCGATGCGTTTGCCGTCCACATAAAGATGCAGGTGATCGCCCATCGAGCTGAGCATGGCTTCGTAACTGACAGAAACCTTGCTTTTGGCACTGACCGTAGTGCCGCTAGTGGGAGAGTTGATGGTTATCTTGCCTTCTGCTGCAAGAGATTGGCCATATACCAGCGCCAGGAAGAGTGAAACCAATAGCTTGGTGTTCATGATCGTTCTCCTTAATAGAATTATTCGGAGGATACGTGCCGCTATTTAACAATAACCAAGTGAAACTGTCAAGTACTTTTTAACTCCCTAATTATGGCGTGGGCGCCATGCGTTCAGGCGCGTTTCATGACACTTTGCAGATACTTCCCCGTCACGCTGTTCTTGTCTTTTGCGATGTCCTTCGGTGAGCCTTCGGCGATGATGCGTCCGCCGCCGTCGCCGCCTTCCGGGCCGAGGTCGATCACCCAGTCGGAGGTCTTGATGACATCCAGATTGTGCTCGATCACCACCACGGTGTTGCCCTGGTCGCGCAGCTTGTGGATCACCTTGAGCAGCAGCGCGATGTCGTGGAAATGCAGGCCGGTGGTGGGTTCGTCGAGGATGTACAACGTGCGCCCGGTGTCGCGTTTGGACAGTTCCAGCGACAGCTTCACGCGCTGCGCCTCGCCGCCGGACAGCGTGGTGGCGGATTGCCCGAGCGTGATGTAGCCTAGGCCGACATCGAGCAGGGTTTGCAGTTTGCGCGCGATGACCGGGACGGGCTTGAAGAATTCATGCGCCTGCTCGACGGTCATTTGCAAAATCTGGTGGACGTTTTTGCCCTTGTAATTGACCTCCAGCGTCTCGCGGTTATAGCGCTGGCCGTGGCACACGTCGCACGGCACATACACGTCCGGCAGGAAATGCATCTCGACCTTGATCACGCCATCGCCCTGGCAGGATTCGCAGCGCCCGCCTTTGACGTTGAACGAGAAACGTCCCGGCCCGTAACCGCG
>JBAQCT010000031.1:0-8022 GCA_049294375.1 Gallionella sp.
CTTATAGAGGCATCATTCTCTGAAAGCCACTATTGGCGCGGGTTCCAAGGCATCTTATCATTTTTGTTAATATTATCTTTTTTGATATGATTGCCAAAATCAACTACAAAATGCGGATACCCGAAAAGAAAAACAGAAATCTCGTTAACTCGCTGGTCTATTGATTTTTCATAGCGATTTTTTATCCAATTTAAGTAAATTCCGAGGGGAATCAAACCGGCGCCAAGTGTGCCAAGGACAAACAGACCTAGTACTCCTTGGCTTTTCTCTAAACCAGAGAATTTTTTGAGCATCCAGTTGTTATCCAAGATCACGGTCTTGTCGGTGGTGTGATTGATAACACCCATATGGTAAAAGCCATCAGCGCTCAGGAAGTCACATTTCATAGTGATGAGCGACAATTGATGCCCCTCGCGGACAGCAAAGGTTGTGTTATCAGGAAGAGCAATTTGTCTTTCTTTGCCACTAGCCATGCGCACCCAAAACTCTCTTTTGGTTGTGCTGGTGCTGTGAACTGAAGCTACTTGACCGTTGCCGTTTCTTGAAGAACCGATGTTGGTTTCTGACCAGACGTTTTCGGCGAGGCCGATTCCCTGGAGAACCTTGAATTCGAACTTCTTGCTACCAATAGTAAGGTTTGTAAAGTGCGCCGGTAATGTGATCTGCGTCATAGTCAAACACCCTCCGAGATAAATGGATATTCATAATGCCATTGCAATTCAATGATCCGCAATAGATTATTACGGTTCGCTTCATGAGCGCCTTCTGTTTTCATCAAACCAGATCCGCCAGATCCGCTCCGCGCACTCTTCGGCCGAGATCGGCAAGGGTGCCAGCTCAGCCGAAACATCCAGGGCCCGCTGCAGCGCCCAACCGCGATGCTCTTCTGGCTCTTCGGATACGTCGTACATCGTGAGGCTGTTAACACCACCAAGGGAACTGCCGGCCACGCCGGCATACATCTGCACGGTGCGGCGCAACAGCGTTGCCAGCATGGCGGCAAACATCCAGTAATGTCCCCTCAAATCTTGATCCACGTCCCACATTAACCTGTGGGATAGCTCATGCAAATAGACGTAGCGCATGAAGTGATTCCCCGCAGGCTCGGAGTTGATCGGCCGCATATGCAGCTCGCCGTCTGGAGCATCATTTCGCCAAGTGCACCTGCCAAGATAAGGCATGGACGAATCCAGCAACACAGGGTAAGTGCCGCGTTGTCGGATGGCTGCAGTCAGCTTTTCATTCAGCACGGCGCGCGCCTGGGTCGGTACACGGTTTATCGGGTAGGCTCTGATCTCGATAGGAACGATCGGTGGCATCAGGCAAGCCCTCCCAGCATGTTAGAGGCAAACAGGCGGGCAGCGGCTTCGCCCGTCCTGCCGCTCTTGATAGCCAAGCGGTACCCTTCGACCATTTCGCGCAATTCCATCCGGCGCGATATCCTCTCGGGCTGCTTGCCGGCAGCGAGGCCTGCGAGAATACTCATTGCGCGGCGCTGTGCGTTCGGTGAAGATTGCCAAGCGCGGCAAAATCCTGACAGCAGTAGCTCAAGGCCAGGCTGGATTAGCACGGTAAGGCCACGTGCCCAGGCCTCTGGTCGGTCTTCCAGAGATGGTTCTACCTGGTGCAGCAGATCCTCGATGATCGGGGCATCGATCATGTATTGATGGGTGGCAGGTGGTAAAATTCGAGTAGCCATTTCGTGTTCTCCTTTTCAGTTGGTCGCGGGATGGTCAGGTCTCTCCACGCATTTGTTAAGAGGCACCGCGTGCGCACGGATGTAACTGGCCAAGTCCCGTGCTGCTGCTTTCAGATCGTAAACCGGCTGAACCGGCCCACCCGTTTTCTGCTTCTTCCTGCGTGGTCTTGCTGTGGCTGTGTTCATGCTTATCTCCTTTGGATCGTTTCTGTCACAGCTTTTTCACTGCGTCTCGCGCCGTAGAATGCAGCGAGTTGAAAGCCATGTATTTGCCCGTCCGGCGAAACTCCTGGAGCAGGTCGATCACCATATCGAAGTGATGTTTGTCGAGCCCGAACATAAGCTCGCCGATTGGCCCTTCGCCCTCGAGGTCGGTGATGATTTTTTTCAAGGCCCTGGCACCGCCGGTGCCCGGCATTTGCTTGGCTGTGTTGATGACCTTCTCCAACTTCGTTGCGTAGTCTTCTGCTTGCGGTGCGTTCATGCTTATCTCCTTGGTGGTAGGTTTAATTTCATCGGGTTGGTGGGCCTCGCGGGGTGCCGCCGAAGGGGCGGCGGTGTTGATTTTCTGGATGGATTGGTTGTTTGTTGTGCTCATGATTTGCCCTTTCGTTTGTGGTTTACATCGGTTCGGAGCCGCCTCACCCTGTCCGCGACGATCTGCCGGGCGTTTAGACGGGGGCACGAGGCATGACAAAAGCGCAGGAGTGGTGCGGCCAGCGCGGAGCCGAAGGCGAGCACTGCCACGGTCCTGCGCGCCCGCCACAGGCGGTTTGGCGTGACTTGTGCGCTTTTCCCCGGCTGCCCGGCATGTCGGCGCAAGGGTGGCTCCGCAACTGATGTTCGCAAACAAATGGGCGAGCACAGCAAACGGCTTCCAATCCTTCCGGCAAATCGGCGTTGCGTGCAGCGCCACGCCTTTATCAAAGCATCCGTCGCGACGGCATAGCCGTGGCGATGACAACCCGCCTTTGCTTCGTGAGCCGTGTCGCCGCAGGCGTGACGGCGATTTCGGAGGCTGCAAGTTATCCATGCCCGCAGCAAAGCCGGCGCATACCACGCCAGGGCGTTTTGCGAAGTGGTCGTGGGTAACTTGCAGTCTCCGGCACGCGCGAGCGTGCAAGCGTCAGGGATTGAAACCCGAAGGGCCGAGACCATAGGCTCGGTCGCTCGCGATGAAAGCCCGGCCGGCGCAGCCGGGACGCCCCGGGGTGTTCCCACATAAACGTTACTCAAGCTCCAGCTCCATCTCCTTACGTTTCTGCTGCTCAACTTGTATCGATTGCTCAATCTGCTTTTGCTCCTGCTCCATCGAATAATCCAGCGAGCTATCTTTCTGTCTGGATCGCGCCAGCAGCGATTCCAGTTGCTCGGCGGTGCCCTCTGTGGTGTAGAACTTGGTCTCTTCGCGCCCACGGCTGGCGGCGACGTAGCCCCATTCGCGGTCGCTCATGGTCTCGCCCAACAACACAAATGGGTTGTCCACAGTCGCCCCCTGCGACTTATGCACGCTGACGGCATAGCCGTGGTCGATAGCGTTGTATTCCTTGCCCCTGGATGCATCCGGGTCGCCCAAAGTGAAGCGCACGATCTCGCCGGCATCAGTCTTAACGGCGAAGCGGTGCTTGCCGGAAGAATCCGGTGAGAGGCGCACGACAGTGCCAAGCGTGCCGTTCTTTACACCAAGCCTTTTGCTGTTCTGCAAGAAAATGATCCGGTCGCCCTCGGCGAACTCACGTTTGCCAGTGCTTGTGTCTACCGTAGCTGCCGCCGCCAGCTGCTGGCGGGCATCCAACTCTGCTCGTGCGATTTGGTTGAGCTGGAAGACCTCAGCGCGGGTGCCGGCGAGCATCAGTGATTCACCAGGCTTGCCAGGATCGCGCGCGGCCGTCCAATCACCGACCATTTGGCGCATGGCGGTTTGCTTGTCGGCAGAGACGGTCAGCAAGCCGCGCTCTTTGATACTGTCGAGTGCTTGAGCGGACTCGCCGGCGGCGAGCAGCTTCACGATTTCCCGGTCGGCCTCAGAGCGTTGGCGACGGATATCAGTCAGCGCGGCGTGGCCAAGTTTCTGGGAGAGAACTCGAAAGGATCCGCCGGCGTCAATCGGCTGGAGCTGCTTGGAATCACCGATCAGCACAGCTTTTGCACCAGCTGCATGAATTTGATTCAGTAGGCTTGCCATCTGCCTGGAGCCGACCATCCCGGCTTCGTCGATGACAACCACATCCTTGGCGGATAGCGATATCCTTTTAGCGGAGAGGTCATCAAGCAAGGAATGCATGGTCTGCGACTGGATGCCGCTGCCCTCCTGTAGTCCTTGCGCGGCCTTGCCGGCGAGGGCGCAGCCGCGCACATTGAATCCGCCAGCCTCCCAGGACTCACGCGCAGCGCCCATGAGGTATGACTTGCCTGTCCCTGCCATGCCCTCGATGACGGCGACGCCGCCGGTCTCGGCCGCGATGTGTGCGAGTGCCTTTTTCTGCTCTTCGCCCATCGTCGGCCGCACGGCAATCGCCGCATCGATGGAGACGTGGTGGCTGGTCTCGCCACGGCGAGCAAGCGCCTGGTCAGATATCCCCTGTTCCAGCTCCAGCATTTCCCGGCTGGTGTAGCGGGTCTCCGTCACTCCAGCGCGCTTGTCCTGGCGCTGATTGATTGCGACGAGCGGGACCAGATCCTGGTCTTTCAGCAGCGCCTTGGTGTAGGCCTCGATACCGGCAGCATCGAGCTTGCCCTGCGCCTCGACGGCGATCTTTGCCTGCAACTGCATGGGCGTGAATGTGCTGGCAGATTGAGTGATCTCGCGCAGCAGATCCTGATGGCTGGGCATCGGCTCGACCTCGACCGCTTTGGATTGGCTTAACTTCCGAATCGTGTCTGCATCGACGCCGGCGCTCTTGCCGGTCTCCCGCCATATCTCCAGCAGCTCGGCCCTGGACACATCCCCCTTTGACTTGCGGGTGGCCAGCGCAGCGATGGCCGAAGCCTTCGCGCTGCCCTGGCCATGCTCGGCCAGGTGCGCCTCGATCTGTGCGCGACGCTTGGAAAAATCTTCGCAGAGTTTTGGATCCACGCCAGCGATCCGGAAGTTATCCTTCCCATCGCGCTCTATCGTGAAGCCCAGCTTCTGCAGCTCGGCCGCGAGTTCGGCGCGGTAGATGGCGCCAGCGGCCATCTTGTGGCGAGTATCGAACTCGACCGCACAGATCGTGCCATCGGCCCGCATGGCCATGTTCGCGATGGTGATATGGGTATGCCGCTGCGGATCTCCCTCGCGCGACGTGCCATGCTCGTATTTGGCGGTCAATGTCTCAGTGATCTGCTCTTGCCGGTCGCCTCGATCCCGGCTGGTAAAGGCGTGTTGCTGGAGATAACCGACCCCCGCCTTGGCTGCGCGCTCTTGGGCATGGTTAATGGCCGCCTGGATATCGGCATCACCCAGTGCCCATACGACGCTTACGGATTTTGGTGCGCTGAAAGTGAAGTCCCAGCCTGACTTGTGCTTATCGCCAGCATTGCCCGCCAGCGGCTCGCCGGTCTTCGGGTGGAAGCCCCGCAGCATTTTGAGCAACTCGCCCTTCTGCACATCTCCGGACAGGCCGAGCTTTTCAGCGAGCGCACCACCCCACTGGCCGGCATCGCCCTCACCGGCGTAGTAGTCCTCGCGGTTCTTTTCGGCTTCGCCTTCCTGGTAGTCGGAGTAGCCCTGCGCATCCCCCGCTCCAAGTGGTTTAATGGAAAGCATCAGTCAGCCCCCCGCTCAACTTCTGTGGACTTCTTGCGCACGATCCGGCGCTTCTTGGCTGGTTGTGCATCAGCCCCCGCGCTGGCTGGAATTTCAGCCGCAACGATCCCGATTAGTTGCTCAAGATCGTCAAGGCTGGACGATTCGCTGGAGTTGCCGCTGGTTTTTTGTTCGATTTGTTCTTCTGGCGTATTGTCGGAAGCGGCAGCAGCAAGCAAGGGCGGAGCATCCGTCAGCGGTGCCGACAGCGCAGGTTGTGTTATTACTTGTTCTTGTTGCGCATGAATAGCCAATACAGGCGGTGCCGACGGCGCGCTGTTGGTATTGCTGCTGTCCTCGGATATCGGCGGGCGCTCTTGGCCAACCCAGGCGGCAAGCCTTGAAACAGGCCGCAACTTGGTAAGAGTGGTGTATGGCCAAAGAATCATGTTGGCATTCTTGTAGCCGAGCAGCAGGCACTTGACGCCGCCCTTCTTGCTGCCAAGCTCGTCAGATAGCTGGGAAGGCAACAGCACCGAGACGGATTCCCTGGAGTAGGATTTGGTCGAGTTTTGACCATTCCCAAGGTCTACGCTGCCGCTCACGCTCAGGTTGGGACGCTCGACGATACGATCCCCGACGAGCTTGGCGACCCAATCCGCTGTTTCACCCGGGTTGATCCGGGCAAAGATTTGGGTGCCGACCATCGACGCCCAGGACTGCGCATCCTCGTCGCCGTACAGTTTTTCGATCTGAGCCATATCCTGCGCACCAATCACGACACGCACCCCCTTGGATCGGCCGACTTCCAGCAGCGGGGAGAAGTTTTCAAGTTTGCCCAGCTGCGGAAACTCATCGAAAAAAAACCAGATTTTTCGTGTCTTCGAATCTTCGAAGTCGGGGCTGTTGATCTTGCTTGAAAGCAGCCCAATGATGCTGCCGATGTAAGCTCGGCTCAGCCCTGAAAACCTCCCCGAGTTTTGCAAGATCAGCATCCGCTGCTGATGGGTATCGCCGGCCAGCCAGTCGAGAAAACTGATGCGCTGGTCGGCCGGTTTGTCACCCCAGGCGTCGGCCAGATCAAACACGATCGACATGTATGAAGACAGGGTGATAAGGATCGATTGTGTGGTTTTAGATGCCTCCTCGACCGCCCTCACGCCCTCCGGGTTGTACTTGGCCATGAGCAGCAACAGCTCGGGCTGAGGCAAGGGGACGAGTGCCGCCAGATCTCGCCAGCCCCATTCCTGCCCGCGCTGTTGCTGGAGTGAAATGAGGAAGCCAACCAGAATTTGCCGGGCGGCAAACGACCACATGGGATCTTTGGACTCAGGAACCAACCTGGTGGCAAGCTCACGCGCGTCTTGTTTGGTCTGGCAATCCGCGGCAATGTTCCAGGCCATTGATCGCGTGTCCCACGGTGCAATGATGATTGGGTCGCCCGGCAGGTTGGAAGTGAAATCGCCTTTGGTGTCATGCACTATCATGCGGTCGCCGCGCTCCTGGGCAGCCAACATCAGCGGCAAAATTGCCTGCGTCTTTCCTCCGCCGATCGAGCCGAGAATGAGAAAGTGCCTCGTTTCGCGATCGAGGGATAATCTGAATGGAAATGATGGGTGCAGCTTTATCCCGCCGCCGTGGATACTGCATTCTTCCTTTGCCTGCCTCATCAAATCGTTTGTTGCGGCTGTGTCGGTCAGCAGGCGACGACCAGACACATGGATATATGGGTCTTTGCGTTTCGCTAGTTTCGTGCAGCAAAAAATAAAGCAAATAAATGTGACCGTGCCAGCTGCCAGCACACGCGGATAGATGAGCGCCGTGCCGCCGTTGGAAAGGTAATAAGCGTATCGTCCCCCAATCTCGGTGTGAATTTTTAGGATATCCCCCAGGAAGAACTTGGCCAGCAACGCTTTGGCATGCAAGAGCATGGGCTCGACCGGGGCTGGTGATATCTGCCAACTTGCCCACAGCGTGGCAGCGCCGGCGACCAGCGCCGCCGTGCTCGACAAAATAATGACCTCGCCCCACCTGACTCGAGCGATCGCCGGCCTGGCTTGGGGTGCCGTTATCATTTTTTGAGCACCCGTTCCAAAATTGGGGAACCAGGTTCATCGCTCATAGCGCCGGCGATCATGATGCCAAGCCAAATGAGCACAAATCCAATGAACATGCCACTGGCCACGAGCTTTGCGCGCCGGATCCATTTTTTGGTATCCATGTTATTCCTCCACTGCAAGTTGATTAATAGACTGTTGTAGCGCGTCCAGCTTTTGATTGAGACGGGATTCCAGCGCCGCCAGCCGCTCCGCCTGGTGGTCGGATTCCAGGCGCTCACTAAGGGCAGCACGGATGAAATCTGCGACACCGATTTTCTTGGCTTCCGCCTCGCGCGCCACTTGGTCATATATTCCTTGTGAAACTCGGACTGTTAAAGTTTTTTGCATCACTTTCTCCTTTTGAAAATTTGGGTATCCGTTTTTTATGATTGATAAAGTCAATGTTGCTCATTGAAGCAATATTGCTTATAGAGGCATCATTCTCTGAAAGCCACTATTGGCGCGGGTTCCAAGGCATCTTATCATTTTTGTTAATA
>JBAQCT010000032.1:0-6871 GCA_049294375.1 Gallionella sp.
CCCATGCTCAACATCGCGGTGAAGGCCGCGCGTCGCGCCGGCAATCTGATTCACCGTTCCGCCGACAAAATCGACCATCTCACCATCACCAAAAAATCCCATGCGGATTTCGTCAGCGAAGTAGATCGCGCCGCCGAGCAAACCATCATTCAAACCTTGCTGGAAGCCTATCCGGATCATGCGATTCTAGCAGAAGAGAGCGGTAGCCAAGGCGAATCGGAGTTCCTGTGGATCATCGATCCGCTCGACGGCACGACCAATTTCCTGCACGGCCTCCCGCAATATTCCGTCTCCATCGCGTTGCAGCACAAAGGCGTCATTACCCAGGCGGTAGTGTACGACCCGGTCAAAAATGAACTGTTCACCGCCACGCGCGGACGCGGCGCATTCCTCAATGACCGCCGCCTGCGCGTCACAAAACGCCTGCACCTGGCCGACAGCCTGATCGGCACCGGCTTTCCCTACACCCGGTTCGAGCACATGGACGCCTACTTGGCGATCTTCAAGGATCTGATACAGAAGACCGCCGGGCTGCGCCGCCCCGGCTCTGCCGCGATCGATCTCGCATGGGTCGCTGCGGGACGCTACGACGGCTTCTTCGAAATAGGCCTCAAGCCGTGGGACATGGCCGCAGGCTGCCTGCTGATCACCGAAGCGGGCGGCATGGTCAGCGATATGCAAGGCAATGATACCTATCTCAAGACCGGATACATCTGCGCGGGCAACCCCAACATCCATCCGCTGCTGCTGCAAACGATCGCGCCGCATTTGACTCCCGCCCTGAGTGGGCACCCCGCGAAGCCTGTAAAATGAATCTCCCTACTTTTTGATACACACCATCATGAACGACCCGGCACTCGACCTGCTTATCAAGGAAAAAATGCAAAAATATGTCCCTGATCGCCCAGTCCAGGTAATGCACGGAGGCGTGATCGTGCTCGCTTCGATCGCGATCGGCATATTCACCCTACCTTCCGAACAGGATGCGGCACAGAACGGGTTGGGGTCATGGCTGGGCGTCTGCCTTGCTTTCACCGGACTGACGCTCTATGTCGCGTGGACATACCTTCGCATCAACAAGGCCAGAAAAGAAGCCCATGCAGAATTTATTGCGGCATCCCAGGAAAATAAAAACAGGCGGCCTTGAACCGGTTTGACAACGACGTGAATACAGAACGCAAAGAGTCGGGCCATACGCCGATGATGCAGCAATATTTGCGCATCAAGGCAGAGCATCCCGACATGCTGCTGCTCTACCGCATGGGGGATTTCTACGAGCTGTTCCACGAGGATGCGGCGCGCGCCGCCAAGCTGCTCGACATCACGCTGACCCAGCGCGGCGCATCCAACGGCCAGCCGATCAAAATGGCGGGCGTACCGTACCACGCCGCCGAGCAATATCTGGCGCGGCTGGTCAAGCTCGGAGAGTCGGTCGCGATCTGCGAACAGATCGGCGACCCCGCCACCAGCAAAGGCCCGGTCGAACGCAAGGTGGTGCGCATCGTCACCCCCGGCACCGTCACCGATTCCGCGTTGCTGGAAGAAAAGCGCGACTGCCTGCTGCTGGCATTGCACCAGAGGCGCAACGAAATCGGGCTGGCCTGGCTGAACCTCGCCTCCGGCCAATTTTGCGTCTGCGAGACTTCGGCCTCCAGCCTCCCCGCCGAATTGGAACGCCTGCAACCCTCCGAAATCCTGCACGCCGAAAACCTTGACTCCCTCTCCCTCCGGGGGAGGGCTGGGGTGGGGGATGGCTCTCACGCCGCGCTGAAATCGCTGCCCGACTGGCACTTCGACCTCGAAACCGCGCGCCGCGCGCTGTGCCAGCAGTTCGCCACACTCGATCTGGCCGGATTCGGCTGCGACGATTTCAGCGTCGGACTGGAAGCGGCAGGCGCACTGCTCGGCTATGCGAAGCTCACCCAAGGCCAGGCCATCAGCCACATCCGCAGCGTGCAGGTGTACAGCGCCGACCAGTACGTGCGCATGGATGCCGCGACCAGACGCAATCTGGAAATCACCCAGACCCTGCGCGGTGAACCCGCACCCACCCTGCTCTCGCTACTCGACACCTGCGCCACCAACATGGGCAGCCGCCTGCTGCACCACTGGCTGCACCATCCGCTGCGCGACCGGAATGTGCTGCGTGCGAGGCTGGACGCGGTAGAGCAACTGAGCGACCTGCATCAAACAGTCCACGACCACCTCAAACCCAGCGTCGATGTGGAGCGCATCACCGCCCGCATCGCTCTGCGCAGCGCGCGCCCGCGCGACCTCTCCGGGCTGCGCGATACCCTACTGCAACTCCCGGCATTACACACTGCCCTACTCCCTCTCCCCTCGCGGGAGAGGGTTGGGGAGAGGGGGGAATCACCCGCCTTGCTATCAACACTAGCCGATGCATTGCAAGCCGATGCGCAACTCGTCGCCATTCTGCAACGCTCGCTGAAACCCGAACCCTCCTCCGTGCTGCGCGAAGGCGGCGTAATCGCCGACGGCTTCGATGCCGAACTCGACGAACTACGCGGCATCCAGACCAATTGCGGCGACTTCCTGCTGGCGCTGGAAGCGCGCGAACGGGCGCGCACCGGCATCGCCACGCTGAAGGTGGAATACAACCGCGTGCATGGTTTCTACATCGAAGTGAGCGCGGCCCAATCCGTGAACGTGCCGGACGATTACCGCCGCCGCCAGACGCTGAAGAACGCCGAGCGCTACATCACACCGGAACTCAAGGCGTTCGAGGACAAGGCGCTGTCCGCCAACGACCGCGCGCTGGCGCGCGAAAAATTCCTCTACGAACAACTGCTCGACCAGCTCGCGCCATTCATCCCGCAACTGCAACGCATCGCCGCCGCCATCGCCGAACTGGACGTGCTCGCCACCTTCGCCGAACGTGCCGCCACGCTGAATTTCAGCGCGCCCCAGTTCGGCGACGACGCACAGATAAACATCATCAAAGGCCGTCATCCGGTGGTGGAAGCGCAAGTCCTAGAAAATGGACAAAGTCCCTTCATCGCCAACGACACCGACCTGCATGCCGCGCGCAAGATGCTGCTGATCACCGGCCCGAACATGGGCGGTAAATCCACCTACATGCGCCAGGTCGCGCTGATCGCGCTGCTCGCGCATGTCGGCAGCTTCGTTCCGGCGCAAGCAACAACGCTCGGCGAGATCGACCAGATTTTTACCCGCATCGGCGCATCCGACGACCTCGCCAGCGGGCGCTCCACCTTCATGGTCGAGATGACTGAGGCCGCCAACATCCTGCACAACGCCACCGAGAAAAGCCTGGTGCTGGTGGACGAGATCGGGCGCGGCACCGCCACCTTCGACGGGCTCGCCCTCGCCTACGCCATCGCACGCCACCTGCTGGAGAGCACCCGCAGCTACACCTTGTTCGCCACCCACTACTTCGAACTCACGCGGCTCGCCGAAGAATTCGCCCAGCTCGCCAACGTCCATCTCGCCGCCATCGAACACCAGCACAGCATCGTGTTCCTGCACAGCGTCAATGAGGGCGCGGCCAGCCAGAGCTACGGCCTGCAGGTCGCCGCCCTCGCGGGCGTGCCGAACGATGTCATCAAGGCTGCCAAAAAACAACTGCGCAAACTGGAGCAGAACAGCGCGGCGCAGAACCCGCAGGGCGACCTGTTCGACCGCAAACCGGAGATGCCGGAACCGGAAGAACATCCGGCGTTGAAGTCACTGCGCGAATTGCAGCCGGATGAATTGAGCCCAAAGGAAGCGCTGGAAAGTCTCTATCAGTTGAAAAAGCAGCTTTTGTAGGGTGGGTTCCACCCACCATGTCGGGCACAGCCCGACCTTCTTATCCGGTCGAGGTAACTGGCACAATCCAAAGCGGTTGACATATTTATAGCAAATTGCTATATTAAACCCAATGAACGTCATCAAGAAGAAAACGCTGGATGGCTATGCCGCCCGCCACGCCGACGCGGCAGAACCACTTTCAAGCTGGCGGAAAATTTTCGAGAAGACGGATTTTTCGGACATTCATGCCATACGCGCCGTGCTACCGACAGCAGATTTCGCCGACTCGTATACGATTTTCAACATCAAGGGTAACAACTACCGGCTGATAACCATCATCCACTATCGGCACCAGAGGATTTATATCAAGGGGTTTTTCACCCATACCGAATACGACCGGTGGAACAAGGATCGCAAAAGGAGCAAACGGAAATGAACCTAGTCGCTGAACGTCATCTCGATCTGGCATCGGTGCAATCGGCTTGGCAGGGGCTGAACAAGCTTGTGCCTCTCGGCCCGATTAGCGGCGAAAGGGATTACAAGCGCCGCGTGCTTGTCATGGAAGAATTGCTTGACCGCATCGGCGCCAACGAATCGCACCGGCTGATGCCGCTGCTCGATCTCGTAGCCAAAGAGATTGAAGCCTATGAATCAAAGCATCACGCGTTACCCGAGGCAACCCCGGCGGCAGTGCTCGCCTACCTGATGGAAGAACACCAACTCAAGCAAACGGACTTGGCCGAAGAGCTGGGCGGACAAAGCATCGTATCCGCGATACTGAACGGTAAGCGCGAACTCAATACGCGCCAAGTGAAGGCGCTGGCAGCGCGCTTTAACGTCTCACCAGCCGTCTTCCTGTAATGCTTCGCCATACAGCATATTACGGCCTCGTCAAAAACAATGCGAAGCTGACCCCGATGGCATTGATGAGGTGAGACAGGAAATCGTCTACATTCACATCGTTGCGGACACAAGAAAAGACATGAAAACGCTTCTCACCCAGAGGCTACTGAGGGCCGACTGACAAGCCATTCTGCGATTCTCTGGTTGGCTGCACTGGAACAATGCGATGCTGACCCTAGAATATTCTAAAGTATTCGAAAGGCTGTATCAGTTAAAAAAGCTAGTGTAGTATCCACAATCAAATCGTATGGTTGCGAAAAAATCGCTCCATGTTAAGTCACAAAATTCAACAAGTTTATTGGAGTTGATAATGAAAAATTTTGATACCCGGGTTTACAGCATCGCAGATTTTTTAGAATGGCACAACAATGGACTATTAGAGCTATCGCCTGATTTTCAACGGCGCTCAGTATGGTCAGAAAAGGCAAAGTCTTACCTTATTGACACCATAATTACTGGCAAACCAATACCAAAAATACTTATCACACAACGATTAGAAGGAGCTCGCTCCGTTAGAGTCGTCGTAGATGGGCAGCAGCGTCTTAGAGCCATTTTGGGCTTTATCAACGGTGACTTTAAGATTTCGCGAGCTCACAACAAAAATTTAGCGGGCTATACATTCGCCAAACTCTCTATAGACACTCAAAAAGAATACTTGCAATATGAGCTTGGTGTTGATCTGTTATTAGGCGTCGACTATGAAGAGATATTAGACATATTTGCTCGAATTAACTCATACACTGTTTCACTAAACAAACAGGAAAAAATTAATGCGTCATACCTTGGATTCTTTAAACAATTTGTATTCAAATATGGCTATCAATATGTAAAATATTTTTTGGAAGCCAAAGTCTTGACAAAAGCACAAGTAACTAGAATGGCCGAGGCAGAATTATCCGCCGATCTGTTTGTTTCACTAATTGACGGGGTGCAAACCAACAAATCAAATGAAAAATTTTACAAACTTTTTGATGATACTATTGGCTCCATCGAAGAAGCAGCAACTCGATTTGACAACATTATGAGCTATATCGGCTCAATCTACCCGCCAGAAGAATTAGCACAAACAAACTGGTCGCGCATCCATCTTTTTTATTCGCTATTTACCGCAATAGGCCACTGTTTGTATGGCCTAAAAAACCTTGACACAAATAGACGCGCTATGCTGAATAAGAAACTAATTGGCAGGATTCGAAATAGGCTCGATGAAATCAGCGCCACATACGACGATGTGGCATCCACGATGGATACAAAAGGAACCACCCCTGATATCGAATGGAATAATTTTGTAAATTGGTCACGCCGTGGAACAACAGATTCAGGTGCTCGAGTTGGGCGAGCTAATTTTATTTGCTCACAACTTATGTCGCTGTAACAAGCATGGCTGTCACGCGCAGAGCTGTTCCTGCAGCGCTCAAAGATTTCCAGCTTGAGGTTTGTAGGCTGGTAAAATTTGATGCAGAAAATCAAAAAAATTTTGCGGCTTCCGCTCTATCTAAAAAGCAGCTCCATTTACTTACAGAAGCGATATTTTTCTCCAGCTTTCGAGCATATGAAAACTTCATTCGCGACATATTCCTTTTGTACTGCATGGAGAGAAACCCGTGTTCAGGAAGAAAGAAAGTTAAGTCTTTTTTGAGCCCACTTGATTTTCTTCACACTGAAAATTTAATCAAGTCTGCCATGCCATTTTTAGATTGGTCAAGCCCAGATACGATTATTGAGAGGTCTGAATTGTATTTAAAAAATGGCTTCCCAATAAAAGATGCAATTGAACCTTATCTATTAGAACTACGAGAATTTAAAAAGGTTCGTAACCATATTGCCCACAATTCGACAGAGTCATTAAAAGAATATCTAAAAGTGTTAAAAAAACA
Source organism: Gallionella sp. (assembly GCA_049294375.1). Lineage (GTDB taxonomy): Bacteria > Pseudomonadota > Gammaproteobacteria > Burkholderiales > Gallionellaceae > Gallionella. Next base: position 6,552 of record JBAQCT010000032.1, read on the forward strand.
CTACTCAGTCATACCGTTAACCCCACCACCACCTGGCGAATTCCTTCTCCTAAGTGCATCAGGCAATTCAGCAATGTACAAATTACAACAATTTTTCGATACTATAAAAAATGTTGCCAATTTAAGCGCAAACCCTACCTAAAAGCCAATAGGCAGCCAATAGGGTCAGCTTCGGATTTCTTTTCTCCAGGAACTAATGGGGTCTACCATCGAATTTGCGAATGACATACGTCAGATGAAAGCGTAGCATAACCATCTGACGGGGGTGTGGCTCTTGGGGCCAGCGGACTTGGAAACGGGTTTCGCTAACGTCTGAAATG
>JBAQCT010000033.1:0-33037 GCA_049294375.1 Gallionella sp.
CCAGGATGCCTTCGGCTTCCAATGGGCGCAGCAGATGCAGGATGCCGCCGACATCTTCGATCGTGGCGGCGCGCAGGGTGTTGAGCGTGCTTTCCACCACCATCGTGCCGATGCCTTCGTCGCTGAATAACTCTTGCAGCACCGCACCATCTGTGTGGCGGCTGATCAGGTGGGTTCGCGCCACGCCCGCTTCGCACGCGCGTATCGCGCAGGGCAGGAACATGCCCACGTCGTTCGGCAGCTTGCGTTTGCCGGACAATACCGCCTGCGCCTGGACGATGGTGAGTTCCTTGAGCAGCTTGCCCTTCTTGTCCTGCACGCCGTCGGTATCCATCAGGAACACCAGCTTGTCGGCGTCCAGCGCGATGGCGGTGGCGGTGGCGATATCCTCCAGCGTCACGTTAAACACCTCTCCGGTCGGCGAATAGCCGAGCGGCGAGAGCAGCACCACCTCGCCGAAATCCATGCGGTCGTTCAGTGCCGCGACATCCACCTTGCGCACGCTGCCAGTGTGCATCAGATCCATACCATTGATTACCCCGATGGGTTGTGCGGTGATGAAATTGCCGCCCGCCACGCGGATGTCGGCGTTGGCCATCGGCGAATTCGCCAGCCCCATCGACAGCAGCGCCTCGATCTCCACGCGCACCCGGCCAACCGCCTCCTTCACGCACTGCATGGTCTCGGCATCGGTCATGCGGACGCCCTGGTAATACGTGTCGCCGAGATTGTTTTTCGCCAGATGCTGCTCGATCTGCGGGCGAGCGCCATGCACCAGCACCAGCCGGATGCCGAGCGCGGCCAGCAGGTTGAAATCGTGCGTCAGCTCGACAAATTTACCGTCTGCGACCACCTCGCCGCCGAACGCGATGACAAAAGTCTTGCCGCGGAATGCGTTGATGTAAGGCGCGACGGAGCGGAACCAGGCAACGAAATCGGCGGATGTGGTGATAATGGGCATTTAGAGCCTCCTGATAAATAGCTTTTCTACAGCGCGCATCATGCCGCGCTATGACTGATCTAGCAACTCTCCGGCAATGGCCCAGTTTTCTTCGGGCAACTCGTCGAACGCGATGTAAGTATAGTTTTTCGGCTTGAGCGCGATGCGTTCAAGCGTGTCGGTGATCTCGGCGGCGATACCGGCTTTCTGTTCGCGGGTCAGCGTTCCCGCGATGCGGATGTTGACGTAAGGCATATTATTTTTCTCCTTAGGTTTAAGCAAAAACAGATCGTAGCCCACGAAATACACGAAAAGCACGAACAAAAGCAGGCTTAACCAACAGTGTAGCCACCCGGTGTGGGTTCAATTTTCGTGATTTTCGTGTATTTCGTGGATAATGGTTTTTACAGGTTGAAATCTCCCCACAGTGTTTGCAATGCAGCCAGCCCGGCCACCGCCGCAGTTTCGGTGCGCAACACGCGCGCGCCGAGGCGGATCGGCGCGAAGCCACAATGCAGCGCAGAGTCGCTTTCAGCTTGGGTAAAACCGCCCTCTGCGCCGATCAACAATATTACCTTGCCTTGCGGTTTGGCTTGCGCATGTAACGAGGCCGCACCTTCAGGCAGCAGGATGAATTTGCTGTCCGATGCGGCACGCGTTTGCTGCAGCCATGCCATGATGCCCAGCGGCGCATGTATCTCCGGCAGCAGATTGCGCCCGCATTGTTCGCAGGCGGAGATGGCAACCTGCCGCCAGTGTTCGAGCCTCTTGGCGGCGCGCTCGGCGGACAGCCGCGCCACGCTGCGTTCGGTGTCGAGCGGCTGGATTCCCGCGACGCCCAGCTCGGTGGCTTTCTGGATGACCCAGTCCATTTTTTCGCTGCTCGACAGAGCTTGCGCCAGCGTTATCTGCAACGGCGATTCGCGGTTGGTGCTGTCGGCGGTAACCCCACCGACGATCACGTGCTTGCCCGCGATTTCGGCAATCACACCGTGACACGCATTGCCGAGCCCATCGAACATTCCCACGCGATCACCCTCGCGCAACCGCAATACGCGTGCGGCATGGTGCGCCGCCTCGGGCGGCAAACCAAATGAACCTTTAAGCGGCAATGGCGGTGGGCAGTAAAAGCGCGGCATAGTCAGCTTTCATATGAATAATTTACTGTGTCACAAAGCGCTCAAGGGGTGCAGTGCAAGGCAAAATCGGGCAAAAAAGCGGAATTTACATAGGGTAAATGAGCATTTTGAGCCCGATTTTAACGCCGCAATGCGCTCTTCAGCGCTTTGTGACACAGTAAAATAAGGGCGGCGGCGCGATGATATAATACCGCGCAAAATCTTGTCAGGAACATGAAATGGTCAGCCTGCAACCCCCGTTGTGCGATTTTGGCTGGAAAGCCCGTGATTTCGACCTCCCCGGCGTGGATGGCAAGCGCTACAGCCCCGCAAGCGCGCGCGGCAGGAACGGCCTGCTGGTCATGTTCATCTGCAACCATTGCCCCTATGTGAAATCCATCCGCGACCGCATCGTGCGCGACACGCGCGAACTGCTGCAGCACGGCATCAACAGCATCGCCATCATGTCCAACGACCCCGCAGAGTATGCAGAAGACTCCTTCGAAAACATGAGGCTGGTGGCAAGCCAATACAGCTATCCTTTTCCATATGTATGGGACGAGACCCAGCAGGTCGCGAAAGATTACGGTGCGGTATGCACGCCGGATTTCTTCGGTTTCAACGCCAACCTGGAACTCCAATATCGCGGTCGGTTGGATGCGTCGCGCAAGGAGGCGGTCGCCGATGCGCCGCGCGACCTGTTCGACGCGATGGTACAAATTGCGAAAACCGGTCAGGGGCCGCGCGATCAGGTCGCCAGCATGGGTTGTTCCATTAAATGGAAATAAAAAGCACAAGCGGTAAATGGAAATGAAAAACACAAACGGTAAATGGAAGGGAGAAGCATGACGCGCAGCACCGCACGCGGTATGGGCGCGATGCTCAAGGCGGCCGTCGCGGCTGTCAAGCTGGTCGCGGCCGAGGAAATCATGCCGCGCTATCTCAAGGTGGCGCACCAGCGCAAGAGCGACGGCAGCCTCTGCACCGAGGCGGATGTCGCCGCGCAGGCAGCCTTGACGAAAAAACTGCAAGCGATACTCAACGTGCCCGTGCTGGGCGAAGAAATGTCCGCCACGAATCAGCATGCGATATGGCATTCCGGCAACGATGGCCTGTGGTGCGTGGATCCGATCGACGGCACATCCAACTTCGTACGCGGCCTGCCTTACTTTGCGGTATCCATCGCGTTGCTGCGCGGAGGCAAAAGCGTGCTGGGTGTCGTGTATGACCCGGTGGCGGACGAAGTGTTTGCCGCCGAATCGGGCAAGGGCGCGTTCCTGAACGGCGAACCGCTGGTGAAGCGCGAAGCGGTGGGATCGCTGCAGCAGGCATTGGCGAATGTCGATCTAAAGCGCCTTGGCGCAAGGCTGGTCACACAACTGGCATCCAACCCACCGTATTGTTCGCAGCGCAATTTTGGCGCCAGCACCCTGGAATGGTGCTATACCGCCGCCGGGCGCTATGACCTGTATTTGCACGGCGGGCAAAAACTCTGGGATTATGCCGCCGGTGCGTTGGTTTTGCTCGAATCGGGTGGGCACGCCTGCTGTATCGAGAATGACGATTTTACGCAGGGCGATATCTGGCAGCGTTCGGTGATTGCGGCCAGCGATAAAAAGCTGTACGAAGAATGGAAAAACTGGATACGGGCGCAGCGATAGCGGCACGGCAAGGAGGATACAGTGAAAATATTGATACTCGGCGCGGGACAGGTCGGCTCTACCGTGGCGGAAAACCTGGTCGGCGAAGCCAACGACATCACTGTTGTGGACTCCGATGGCGACAAGCTGCGCCTGCTGCAGGACAGGCTGGATCTGCGTACCCTGACCGGTAACGCCGCACACCCTTCCACGCTCGAGCAGGCGGGCATCGCCGACACCGACATCCTGCTGGCCGTCACGCAGAGCGACGAGGTCAACCTGGTGGCCTGCAAACTCGCGGCCACCCTCTACAACACGCCGACCCGCATCGCCCGGATACGTTCCACCGATTATCTGGAACGCGAAGAAGTGTTCAACGCGGATAACTTCTGCGTGGATTTCTCGATCTGCCCGGAACAGATTCTCACCGAATATATCACCAAACTGATCGAATTCCCCGAGGCGCTGCAAGTCCTGGAATTTGCGGATGGCAAGGCGTCGCTCGTGGCGGTTCGCGCCTTCGAGGGCGGGCCGCTGGTGGGTAAACCGCTCAGTTTTCTGCGCACCCACATGCCGCAAATCGAGACCCGCGTCGCGGCAATTTTCCGCAAGGACGGCCCGATCATCCCAAAGGGCAACACCGTGATCGAGGACGGAGATGAGATATTTTTCATTGCTGCGGCCGACAACATACGCAGCGTGCTCAGCGAAATGCGCCGCATGGACAAGCCGACCCAGCGCGTGATGATCGTCGGCGGCGGAAACATAGGTCGCCGCCTCGCAAAGGCTCTGGAGCGGGATTATCAGGTCAAGCTGATCGAACACAACAAGAAATCCTGCGAAAAATTGGCCGGTGAACTGAAAAATACGCTGGTGCTCAACGGCGACGGCACGGACGAGAAACTGATGCAGCAGGAACATATCGGCGAGATCGACGTATTCTGCGCGCTCACCAACGACGACGAGAACAACATCATGTCCGCGCTGCTCGCCAAACAGGGCGGCGCTCGCAAGGTAATTTCGCTGATCAACCGCAGCGCCTACGTCAGCCTGCTGCAGGGCGGCAAGATCGACATCGCCCTGTCGCCCGCGCATGTCACCATCGGCTCGCTGCTCGCCTACGTGCGGCAGGGCGACGTGGCCGCAGTGCATTCGCTGCGGCGCGGCGCGGCGGAAGCGCTCGAACTGGTGGCACACGGAGACCGGCAATCCTCGCGCATCATAGGGCGTCATGTCGAAGAAATCGACCTGCCAAAGGGCGCAACCATCGGCGCGATCGTGCGCAAAGACCAAGTCATCATGGCGCATCACGATACAGTGATCGAAGCCGAAGACCATGTCATCGTGTTTGTCACCGACAAGCGGATGGTGAAAAAGGTCGAAAAACTCTTCCAGGTCGGCATCGGGTTCTTCTGATGCAACGCACACTGACCGTTATCCACGCGCTGGGCCTGTTGCTGGTGATGTTCAGCACCGCCTACGTCATGCCCGTGGCCACCTCCCTGATCTACGACGACGGCGCCATGCTGCTGGATTTCCTGCTGGCGATGGTGTGGACTGCCTCCGCAGGCGTATTGATGTGGATGCTGACGCGGCGTTACAAGGGCGAGCTGTCGATCCGCCACGGCTATCTGCTGGTGGTGGCGATGTGGACGGCGATGCCGGCTTTCGGCACCATTCCGCTGCTGATGATGATCCCCGGCCTGTCGTTCACCGACGCCTATTTCGAAACCATGTCGGGTTTGACCACCACTGGCGCGACCGTGCTGACCGGGCTGGATACCCTGCCGCCCGCCCTCAACATCTGGCGGCACGAACTGAACTGGCTGGGCGGTATGGGTATCATCGTTCTGGCGGTGGCGATTCTGCCGCTGCTCGGCATCGGCGGACGGCAATTGTTCAAGGCAGAAACGCCGGGGCCGATGAAGGACTCCGCGTTGACACCGCGCATCGCCGAGACCGCGCGCAACTTGTGGATGGTGTATCTGGGTATCACGCTGGCCTGCATCGCCGCGCTGAAGTGGGCGGGCATGAACTGGCTGGACGCGATCTGTCATGCTTTTGCGGCATTATCGCTGGGCGGATTCTCCACCCATGATTCCAGCGTAGGTTATTTCAATTCGCCCCTGATCGAGTTCGTGCTGATCGTATTCAAGTTGATCGCGGCGAGCAATTTTGCATCGCATTTTCTGGCGTGGCGCGGCAAATCGCTACAAGTTTACTTGCGCGATGCGGAGGCGGTGGCGACGACTATCCTGATTGTGGGTAGCTGCGTCGGCATCGGGACATTTCTGTGGTGGCAGAATATTTATCCGGATTTCTGGACGGCGCTGCGCCATGCCAGTTTCAACCTGGTATCGATGGCGACAGACTGCGGTTTCGCCAGCGTGGACTTCAATCAGTGGCCGATCTTCGCGCCGATGTGGATGTTGTTCCTGAGCTGTATCGCGGTGAGCTCCGGCTCGACCGGCGGCGGCATCAAGATGATTCGCACGCTGGTGCTATTCAAACAAGCGGGACGCGAGTTTCTGCGCTTGCTGCACCCGGCTGTGGTGGATCCGATGAAGATCGGCGGGCATGTCATACCCAACAATATCGTGTTCGCCGTGCTGGGTTTCATCTTCCTGTATTTCATGAGCGTGGCGACACTGACCTTCGTGTTGCTGATCAGCGGACTGGATTTCATCTCGGCATTTTCCGCGATCATTGCGTGTATCAACAATGCGGGGCCAGGTTTGAACCAGGTCGGTCCGGCCGGCAACTACGCGGGGCTGACCGATTTTCAGATCTGGGTGTGCGCATTGGCGATGCTGATCGGGCGGCTGGAAATATTTACCGTGCTGATCCTGTTCACCCCGCATTTCTGGCGGCGCTAGACTTTTAAACTATAGGAGCGGGCCATGCCCGCGATTTATATTTTCGAGAAGAAATTGGAGTTGAAGTGAACCTGGCCTTATTCGATCTGGACAACACCCTGCTGAACGGCGACAGCGATTTCGAGTGGTCGCAATTTCTGATCCGCATCGGCGTGCTCGACCGCGAACTGTTCGAGGTGAAAAACCTCGCCTTCTACGAACAATACAAGGCCGGAACACTGGACATCCACGAATTCCTGGATTTCCAGTTGAAGCCGCTGTCGCGCCATTCGCGCAAGACGCTGGACGAATGGCACCGGCAATTCATGCTTGAAAGCGTGCTGCCGATGATCGCCCAACCGGCGCGCGATCTGGTGCGTCAGCACCGCGATGCGGGTGATATCTGCGCGATCATCACCGCCACCAACAGTTTTGTCACCGCGCCGATCGCACGCGAATTCGGCGTCGAGCACCTCATCGCCACCGAGCCTGAGCATAAGGACGGCGAATTCACCGGCGGCGTCGCCGATGTGCCGTGCTTTCGCGAAGGAAAGATCACACGCTTGGAAAAATGGCTGACCGGGCGCGGCTGGAGCCTGGAGAGCTTCGCCGACAGCACGTTCTACAGCGACTCGCTGAATGACCTGCCGCTGTTGCGCAAAGTAAAGCACCCGGTTGCGACCGATCCCGACGCGACGCTGCGCGCTCACGCCGAGCAGCACGGCTGGCGCATCATCAGCCTGCGCTGATTTCCTGCGTATCAATTCTGGTAATGCTTGAACCCAGAAAAATCAGCTATCCACGAAAGCCACGAAAAACACGAAATGGTGTAAGCAGGCATTTCGCCGCAAGGCGGAAGCTCGCAAAAAATTCAAAGGACCCCATGTTGCCAATGAGCACCCAACAGGTGAGTCATCAATCCAATGCAACTTATTGTCTTATTTCGTGCCTTTCGTGTTTTTCGTGGACGAATTGCCGTCGGGTTGAGCACTGCTACTTATTGATACTCGGCAAATATCGCGCCATCAGCTCGCGGCGGTTGAGCACTTCCAGCTTGGTGAAGATACTGCTGATATGCGTCCGCACCGTCCAAAAGGAAATATTGAGATCGGCCGCGATCTGTTTATCGTTGACACCCCGCATCAGCGCCTTGCAAACGTCGATCTCGCGCAACGAGAGTCCGAGTTGTTGCCAGGCCAGCGTATCCTCCGACCTGCGATGCAATTTGATGTTTTCGCGGCCGTTGCTGGAGCTGGCCTGGATAATTCGATGCAGGCGCCAGACAAACTCCTCCTCTGAAAATGGCTTGTTGAGGAAATCGTCAGCACCGGCGCGCAAGGCCTCGATGCGTCGGGCAGCATCGTTGAAGCCCGACATCACGAGGATGGGCAATCGCGAACGGGGCGGGGCCATTTTTCTGATATATCTGACCAGAGCCAAGCCGCTGTTGATGCCTTTCAGCACGATATCGACGACCGCGATCTGGTAGTTATTGTTTTGCCGCAGGTATTCGATACCCTCCTCCGCCGACAGGCAACGGTCGACTCCCAGCTCAAGTGTGATGCATATTTGCTTGACGTAATCAGCTTGGCTCTCGGAATCTTCAACCAGCAGGACGCGCCCGGTTTGGGCGGGTATCTGCAGCGGGCTCGAGAATTCATTGATCAAATAACCCAGCAATGCGCTGTCCGAACGCAGGACAACTTCCGTCGCGCCGGCTTGCATGGCACTGAAGGCGAGATCGTGGTCGCGATCCGTCATGATGAATAAGATCGGCATCGTGGCGCGATGAGCCAACAGGCGCGCGCTCCTGATCACGTCAACGCCGGTCTCGTCATCATCGAGCTTGTTCGCGATAATCGTCAGCGCGTAGTGCTGGGCGTCGTTGAGGCAGCGGAAGGCATTCTGCGTATCATGGCAAAACGTTATGTCTACCCCGGAATCGGCGGCGAGCTGCGCCACAAGTGCGCGATAACTGGCAGACGGGTCAACACAAAGAATGGAAGCCATGGCAATTCGAGTATCCCCAGGGGCGCAAATCATACTACTTTCCGGAATCGGCGCGCTCGCTAATCCTAGCGATGGCTAACCATAGCGATTTTCAACTGCTTGAGAGCAGGACAGAATGAACTTGCGCTGACCAATACAACCAAGCAGATGTGTTGTTTCAGCCGGGGCGCTCCAGCATGGTAAAAATTATCCGGAATACGGTGGAGCGACATTTGTGAAATCGGCTGATGGGAATTGCGATGCACAGGTTTCTTTTGATGCTGTTGTTAGTTGTTTCAAGCAGTAGTGCGGCGTCGGAGTGGGTCAAGATCAGCGAGGATGAGAGATCAGCCATATACGCCAATTCGGAATCGGCTCGCGAAACCGGCAACGAAGTGAAATTATGGTGGCTGTCCGATTTTAAAGCGCCTCAAACAAGCAGTGGCGATGCCTATCTGTCATCGAGGCGGCAATATGAATTCAACTGCAAGGAAAAACAATATCGCCCGCTCTTTTTCGCCAGGCACCCTGAAAGGATGGCTGAAGGAATCGCGGTTTATAGCAGCTCAGCAATCGGCGAATGGAAAACGGTTCCATCCAACACGATCGGCGAAACCCTGCTGAAATTCGCCTGCAGGGCGGCCTGATTTCATTTCTCCTTCAAACGGAAAATAACCCGTAGGTCGGGTTCCGCCCGGCAACTGCATCCGGCGGGTAGAACCCGCCCTACGATATTGCCCTATTGATCGGGAATGGTAGCCCGCTATTGTTGCAGGATACGGCCTATCCGGAATAACTAGCTATTCATAGCTATGATGTGGATGCCGGATTATGGCCATAATCTGCGGCAAATATTCATAGCCGCGTTGCATGGATGGAGAGGTCAGCAACGTTGGCAATTTTTCGCAGAGAATCTATCGTAGAGAAGCTATTAGCGCCATGCCCGATTTATCCCCTGAACTGGAAAATTTCATTACCGAGCTCGATGCGGCAGTAGCGGCGCATCTGGACTGGACGCGTCGTGTGATGCGCTGCGCGGTATTGCGCACTGTGCCAGGCGAAGATGTGCTCGCACCCTTGTCGCATACCTTATGTCACTTTGGCCGCTGGTTTGTGTCGAAACAATCTGATTTTGAAAAGCTGGGCGCGCAGAACACCAAGCGGCTCCTGGCTGTACATCAGTCCATGCATGATGCCATCCGATCCATCTGTGCGGATGTGCTCGCCGGACGGCCGGGGCGAAGCGAGAATCTGGAAGTTTTCGAACAAACGCAAGCCGAGCTGATCGGGTTGCTGGCCGGATTCAAGACAAAGTTTCTGGCCAATGCCGTGCGCCATGACCACCTGACCGGACTCCCGCTCCGCTACGGGCTCGAAGAAGAATTCATTCAACTGCAAAAAATCTGCAAGCGCAACAAGTCGCTCATATACGTTGCCATGATCGACGTGGACCACTTCAAGCGCATCAACGACAACCACGGCCACACGGTCGGCGATATCGCCCTGTCGCACCTGGCGGGCGTACTCAAAGGCAACATACGCCCCGGTGAGCCGCTGTACCGTTTTGGCGGCGAAGAATTCCTCCTGCTGATGCAGACAAAATTCCCCGAAGACGTCGTTCTGGCCGCCGAGCGCCTGATCAACGTGGTACGCAGCGCACCTGTCCCGATACCGCCCAGAGAACCTCTGGCGATCACCGTCACGATGGGGATATCCGCCGTAGGGGACGACGAGGAACTGCGCAGCGGGATCGAACGCGCCGACAGGGCGCTATACAAGGGAAAAAGCGCCGGGCGCGACCGCTACGTCATCGCACCTTCCTGAATCCGTGCCGGGTTGTTGGGCATTGCATAATTCATTACACCGTTCGCCCTGATGCTTCTACAGACGCCATTTTGGTAGATATTCCCTTGCTGGAAAAACAATTTGAACCCGGCCCGTTTAATCAGCCAACGTCTTTAAGGCTCTCACGATCCGTATCACATCTGATACAATCTAGTCAGACAGACTAGATTTCAGGAGGGCATCGTGCAAACATGGCAACTACAGGAAGCAAAGGGCAAATTCAGCGAGGTCGTTAAACGCGCGCAAAGCCAAGGGCCGCAAAACATTACCGTGCATGGCGAGCCGGTTGCCGTGCTGCTTTCCCGTCGCGATTACCTGAAGCTCACCCACCCCAAACCCAGCCTAGTGGAATTACTGCGAACATCGCCGCTTATAGGTTGCGATCTGGATATTGCGCGCGAGCAAACTCCCACACGCAAAATAAAATTATGAGCTACCTGCTCGACACCAACGTCATTTCGGAATTGGTGCGCCCCAAGCCTGCCAAGGCGGTCTTGGCGTGGTTTGAAAACATCCCTTCAGAAGCCCTGCACATCAGCGTGTTGACTCTGGGCGAAATCCGCAAGGGCATTGAAAATATGCCGGACGGAGCACGCCGCGAAAAACTCCGGCTGTGGCTCGAACATGAATTGGCCGACTGGTTCGATACCAGAGTTCTACCCGTAGATATTCCAGTGGCAGACCGCTGGGGCAGACTGATCGCACAGATGGGACGCACCGTTCCCAGCATCGACAGCCTGCTGGCAGCCACCGCCCTGCATCACGAACTGCGCCTGGTCACGCGCAACCAGAAAGATTTCGACTACCCCGGATTGGAAGTCGTTAACCCGTGGGGCTAGGGGTTTCGAAAGAGCTTTCACGAAGTGAATCTGGGCTACTCTTATAACTACTATTGACACCCACCCCGCGACTCAAATAAAGTTCGCCACTTGCACATCCGCCGCAACGCACACCGCGCCGCACGCACGGCACGGGGCAACCGGCGGATTCCCCAGAACAGGAGCTGGCGCAAGCTCATCCATAATGAGATGAGGTGCGACAACAATCGCCAGCCGCACACTTGTTCAAAGGGGATTCACCATGGCATCAAGTCATTCTGCTTTTTCCTCGCGCCACTCCGGCATCTCGCAAATTCGGAGAGCAGACCCGTTTAATGTGTTTCTCGACCTGGCCGATAGGGTGGTGAAACGTACCTAGCAGTGGAGATACCATGTATCCATCTATAGACATGAAACTCCACCTATGGCAACAAATGGCTATAGGTGGGCATTTTTTGACAATGTATATTTTACGTTATGCCTATAGGAGTTTCAATGCGCGCTAGTCACATTGCATTTGTCTTAATGGTTGCCTGCCCCTTCGCATCTCAGGCTCAGCTAAAAGATGAGAATCTTCTTCAGAATGTGCCGCCTGGCTACAAAATTGCATCGCAAGTGAGGCAGGGAAATGCCGCAATTACACAAATGGTTCCAGATGGTGAGTCACTGAAAGACTGGAGTGAAACTCTCGCTATAAATGTGTTTTTGGGAGAAAAGAACGCGACGGTCGAGCAATTTCAAGATTTTCACCTAAAGCGTTGGTTAAACGGATGCCCAGAACGTGCAGCAGTTGGAGGTATTAAGCCTGTCGCAAAGGGTACTGACAACGGCTACCCATATGCTATCTGGGCAGTCTCATGCAAACGTTCACCCGTAGCTGGCCCATCTGAGTTTGCGTGGATGAAGGCCATTAAGGGTAACGACAGCTTTTACGTCATCCAGAAGTCATTCAGATCCGAGCCATCGCCAGAACAAGTAGCGCATTGGGTGCAATATCTTGCGAAGCTCTCTGTATGTGACACGAGGCTTCCGGATCGGGCATGCCCATCACTTGATAATGTGGTCACTTCGAAGCCAGCGCCAACAGCAACTACCTTCGATGGCGAGACTTTTACCAAGAAATTCGTAGGCAGCCCTCCCGCTGGTGACAAACTTATTGAGTTTGTGCGTGAAAGTGAATCATTCGAGAACTGGACGAAACTGATTGGCTATCGCTACCAACAGTTGCCCGGATTGGAAAACGATCCCGAAAAAGCGGCTGTGGCTATGGCGCAGGTAGTCAAGGCAACCAATCCTCAAGCCCAATTGCAGATAATTGCTAACAAAAAATCCAATGAAGCTCTTATAAGTTTTGTGACTTGGCCGCCGGATCACAAGTACACGGAGGTCAACGTATTCAGGTACGCCAAGAGTGCCGATGGGAAAGCTTTGGTGTCTCTACAGGTGGCATGTCGGTTAGCGGTTGACGCTTCGATGGAAGGCATAGCGAAATTATGGAACATTCGGTCATCTTGGACCAATATGGCTGCTGAATTCGACATGAAAAATGTGCACTCTGCCCTTGCTCAGTAGAAGCATAACCCGACATTCAACCCGCAAAAGCGCGGCACCGGTTAATTCTACGTTTGCCTCATGTAGCGCTCGCATAGCAATTTGACGTGACGTACGTTAAACCGTACTATGCGAATTCCTTGAAGGAGCACGAAATGAACACGCTTACCGCCAGCGAAGCTCGCGCCAATCTGTATCGGCTCATTGATCAAACCGCAGAGTCGCACGAACCGATTATCATTTCCGGAAAACGCAGCAGTGCCGTGCTGCTCTCCGCAGAAGATTGGAGCGCAATACAAGAAACTTTGTACTTACTGGCTGTGCCTGGCATGCGCGAATCGATTAAGGCTGGTATGGCCGAGCCTCTCGCAAAAAGCTCGAAGACGCTTAAGTGGTGAGTTGGGCGGTTGTTTATGCCAAGCAAGCAATGAAGGATGCCAAGAAACTTGCGGCAAGTGGTCTTAAATCAAAGGCGCAAGAACTGCTCGCGGTTCTTGCCAACGACCCATTTCAGAATCCTCCTCCCTTCGAGAAGTTGGTCGGTGATCTTGTCGGCGCATATTCTCGCCGCATCAATATTCAGCATCGCATCGTGTATGAAGTTTTTACCAAAGAGAAAACGGTTCGCGTCTTGCGGATGTGGACGCACTATGAATGAGATGCCCAATCCCATTCCATCGGACTGGCTAAAGAGCGTGATCAACCAGTGAAATAAACTACCCCGCCGCAAGCAGCGGGGTATTGGGTAGGGTGGATAAAACGCCGCAGGCGTGTATCCACCATTTGCTTCGGTGGATTCGCGCTGCCCCCTATCCAACTTTCCCCCGGAGGGGGAAAGGGCGATCGCTCCCTCTCCCTTCGGGAGAGGGTTGGGGTGAGGGCTGGCGCTTAATCCACCCTACGAAAATCGTTACGCCGCAAGCGGCGGGGAATTCGACCCGAAGAGATTCAAATATTCAGCATCTACGACAGATTCCCGTCCACACCGGATACCGTTATCACCTCAGGCAATTCATCCTCCCCCAGCGGCTGCACGGTTTCGATCTGGTGCTGCAACACGCGCAAATCGGCTTCCGACGCATCTGTTCCCAGCGCGGTGCGCTGGCCGACGCGTTCACGCAATATGGCGTGATCGACCCGAATATCCAGTATCCTAAAAGGCACTTCGCGCCGTTGCGCGATTTCGCGCAGCAGGTCGCGCTGCCAGCGTTCGAGGAATGCGGCATCGACGATCACCGGCCAGCCTGCCTCCAGCAACCCATCCGCCAGATGTGCCAGATGCGCGTAAGTACGGCGGCTGGTTTCCTGCGTATATAGCCCCGCGTTGATTCCGCCGCCGCTGCGCGCCAATGCATCGAGGCCTGCCAGACGTTTGCGCTCGACATCGGAACGCAAGCGGATCATGCCGCGCTGTTCCTGCAGCGACTGGGTGAGCGTGGTCTTGCCGGAGCCGGACAGGCCGTGCGTGATCCAGAGTTGCGCAGGTGCATCCTGCGTCAACTGCTCGGCCAGTTGCAGGTAGGCTCCGACCCCGCTGCTTGATACTGCGCGCAATGCGGCGACTTTGGCGCGCACCATGGCGCGGTATACGGCGTAGTAACGCAGTAGCGCCACGCCGCCGTAATCGCCGCTGGCTTCCAGCCATGCATTCAGGAAACGCATCGCCAGGTCGCGGCGCTGGACAGCCCTCTCCTCAACCAATCCCCCTCCCAACCTCCCCCTTGAAAGGGGAGGGGCAATCGTTCCTTCCCCTTCAGGATGGGGGTGGGTCCGCAGCAGATCCATGAAACAGAACGCGACTTCCGAGATGACGTCGATCCAGCGCAAGGCCGGGCTGAATTCGATGCAGTCGAAAATCAGCAATTCGCCGTTCACCCAAGCCAGGTTGCCCAGATGCAGGTCGCCGTGGCATTCGCGAATCCAGCCATCGCGCTTGCGCTCGCGCATCAACGGCGTGAGGCGTTCATGCTCGGCCATGCTCCAGTTTTGCAGTTGTTCCAGCCGCCGGATTTCCGCGGGTTGATTCAGACGTTCGGCCAGAAGCCGGAAATTATCCTTGACCGGCTGGAGGATTGCTTCCGGTTCGCCCCACGGGCTATCGGGTGGAGCGCTGTGGCATTCGCCGAGGTGGAACCGGGCCAGCCGCGCGGCGAGCCGGTCTATTTGCACATTGCCCAGCTCGCCGCGTTCGTCCAGATGATCCAATGTGGCATCGGGCGAGAACTGGCGCATCTTCACGGCGTATTCGATGATTTCTTCAGTTGGAGGGTTTTCTAACTGGCAGTCAACATGCGGCGCATTTGCGCTGCCGGTGATGGCGGCCACACCGAGATACAGCTCGGGTGCCAGACGCCGGTTCAGGCGCACTTCATCGGAACAGGCCTGTTTTCGCAGCGCCAGCGTGCTGAAATCCAGAAACCCGAGGTTCACCGGTTTCTTGATTTTGTAGGCATACTCGCCGGTGAGCAGCACCCAGGAGATATGCGTTTCGATCAACTCGATTTGCGCCGCCGCGTGACTGTAACAGGCCGTGTCAAGCAATGCGCGGATCAGCGGCGGAAGGTTTTCGTGGTTCGTTGTCGGCGTGTGTGGCTGCATCGCCATTCGCCCTACTTCACGCCGATCCCTGTCGGCTTGCCGTCGATGCTGTGCTGGTTTCTTTCTTCCCAATACTTCCGTATTCCTTCGGGGCCTTTATTTTCGGCCCATTTTTCCAGTTGATCCCGTTCGGCCTTGAAGTCAAACAACGGTACGCCCCAGCCGCAGGATGTCTGCGCCAATTCAATCGAGACATCGATAATCTGGCGCGCACCGGGAATCCCCATGAAGAAGGGGATAAGGCATTCCCACTCGGCGTCGCGCGGGTGAAAAACTTGTGCCTGTCCATACAGGCGCAAAATCAGCGGCGCTCCTTCGAATGAGCAGAACATCAGGGTGATGCGGTTGTTTTCGAGCAGGTGCGCTGCCGTCTCGTTGCCGCTTCCGGTGAGGTTGAGCCAGACGACACGGTTTGCCGAGACGACGCGCAGGGTATCCATCCCTTTCGGCGACACGTTCACCCGGCCATCGCTGGCCGCCGTGCCCACAAAGAATATCTTCTGCCGCCGGATGAAATCTGACAAATCGCCGGTCAGTTGTGAATATTGTTTAGCCATTGCGCTCCCGCTTATCGCCCCGCCACGGTCATGCCTTCCACCAGGATTGAGCCGCATTGCCGCGAGCCTTGCACCAGTATGTCGTTGCCTACCGCGACGAGGTTGCGGAACATATCCTTCAAATTTCCGGCGATGGTAATTTCCTGCACCGGGTATTGAATCTCGCCGTGCTCCACCCAGAAACCTGCCGCGCCGCGCGAATAATCGCCGGTCACGTTGTTTACGCCGCTGCCCAGCAACTCGGTGACCAGCAGCCCGCGCGACATGGTTTTCAGCAGCCCGGCGAAATCCAGTTCACCGGATTGGCTGCCCGACGGCTTCAGGATCAGATTGTGGTTTCCGCCCGAATTGCCGGTGGAGCGCATGCCCAATTTGCGCGCCGAATAACTGCCAAGGAAATAGCCGCGCAATACACCGTTCTCGACAATGGTGCGGCGCTGCACCCGCACGCCCTCGTCGTCAAATGGGCTGGAGGCCAACCCCTTACGGATGTCGGGGATGTCTTCGATGTTGATGTGCGGCGAGAAAACCGGTTTGTCCAAGTGGTCGAGCAGGAACGAGGATTTGCGGTACAGGCTGCCGCCGCTCACCGCGCCGGTGAAATGCCCCAGCAGGCTCGACGCAATCGGCGCCTCGAACAGCACCGGCACCTGCATGGTGTCGATCTGGCGCGCGTTCAGGCGGCGCACGGTGCGCTCCGCCGCGATCCGTCCGACCTGTTGCGCATCCTGCAAATCCTTGGCATCGCGCGCCACGCTGTACCAGTAGTCGCGCTCCATCGCATCGTCGCTACCGGCAATTACCGCGCAACTCAGGCTGTGGCGCGAAGAAGGGTAGCCGCCGATAAAACCGAGGCTGTTGGCATGCACGAACTGCCCCTCATGCACGTTCACCGTCGCGCCTTCCGAATTGTTGATGCGCGCATCCGCATCCAGCGCGGCCTGTTCGCAGCGCCTCGCCAGTTCGATCGCGTCGTCCACCGGCAAATCCCACGGATGGTGCAAATCCAGGTCGGGACAGTCGCTTGCCAGCATGTCGGCATCCGGCAAACCGGAACAATCGTCTTTGGCGGTGTAGCGGGCAATCGACAACGCGGCATCCACGGTATCGCGCACCGCCTGCGGCGAAAAATCCGAGGTGCTGGCGTTGCCGTGCTGCTGGCCGATATAGACGGTGACGCCCAAGCCTTTATCGCGGTTGTATTCGATGGTTTCCACCTCGCCGTGGCGCACCGTGACGGCTTGCCCGAAGCCTTCCGATATTTCGGCGGCGGCTGCCGACGCACCGCGCTGTTTGGCATATTCCAGCATATCCTGGGCGATGTTGCGCAATGCATCGGCGGGATGGGAGAAACGCGGGGCAGACGAAACTAAGGCATTCATGTAGTGAACGGTAAAATTGTGAAAGGCGTTATCATAGCAGCATCGACTAGCCACACACACCGCCATGAATCCGAACAAAAACGACCGCGACGCGAACCAGCCGCTGCATATTCATCTGAGAGATGACGAAGACGAGCATGACGATGGCGAAGTGGAAGTCATCCGCCCCGACGCGCGCAATGCAAATGACGCTACCACAAGGGGGCGCTGGCTGCGCCACAAGCCGGTTCCCGCCGAAGGCGAGGAAGAGCTGCCGCCCAGCAAGACCAAGATCAAGAAGCAGATGCACGAATTGCGCGACCTCGGCGAAGAACTGACCGATCTGAGCAAAGATCAACTCGCGCAGCTCGACATCCCGGAAAATCTGCGCGATGCGGTACGCGAGATGAAGAACATCAACAAGTTCGGCGCGCAACGCCGCCAGCTGCAATACATCGGCAAACTGATGCGCGATGTCGATCCCGCGCCGATCATCGCCAAACTCAACGCCTGGAAAGGCTACTCGCAACAGCACACCGCCTACATGCACCAGCTGGAGCGCTGGCGAGACCGTTTGCTGGAAAGCGATACCGCGTTGACCGAACTGCTCGCCGACCACCCGCAAGCCGACGCACAACGCCTGCGCGCGCTGATCCGCAACGCGCAAAAAGAACAAATAGCCGGGAAGCCTCCCAAAAATTACCGCGAAATTTTTCAGGTGCTGAAAGAGATTATCCCCGAGCCGACATAGTATCAAGCATGTCGGATGCATCGGTTAGCTGTATGATACGAAATGGAAAACACAAAAAATATAAGCAAATTAGGAGGCTGACGTGAAAAACTTGAATATCGGAATCAGGCTTGCTGTTGGTTTCGCCACCGTGGTGGTGTTATTCGCAGCGACTTTGCTGCTGGTCGGAATGTCGCTTTCCACCCTCACCAGGGACGTCAACCAGATCAAGGATGAAACCTTGCCTTATGTCCTGATAGTGGATGAAATGGATCTCAGCCGCTCCGAAGTGCAGCAATTCCTGACCGATGTTTCAGCCACCCACGACCGGGCAGGCTATAAAGAATCCGATGAGGCAGCCAAGCGCTTTCTGGATGGCGTGGCCAAATTCAAGCAAATGTACCAGCGGGAGAACGACACCAAGAAACTCAAGCAAATGGAGGTTATCGAAACGCGCTTTAACGCTTTCAACGCCAAGGGTAAGGAAATGGCGGAGACCTATATCACCAAGGGTCTTGATGCCGGCAATATACTGATGAAAGGCTCCGCTACCGAATCCGGGTTCGACAAGGAAAGCGAATCGATTTCCAATGCGCTGACAGAATTCCGCGTACAGCAAATATCCGAAGCGAACCAGGTCGTCGAAGGCACCGCAAATGCCGCCAAATCCGCCACCCGCGTAATGATTATCGGCAGCGTGCTGGCCATAGCACTGGCCGTTATTCTGGCCTTCCTGATCACCCGATCCGTCACCATCCCCATGGGCACGATGAAATCAACAATAGTAGACATCGGTAAAAACGGCGACTTTACCCGCCGCATCAAGGTAGAGAGCCGCGATGAGGTCGGCGAAACAGCGAGCTCGTTCAATGACCTCATGGGCAATCTGCAAACTGCATTTCGCGAGATACATGACAACATAGACAAGGTGTTCGATTCCTCCCGTGCCTTGTCTTCGACTTCCAAGCAGGTTGCCGCTGCCTCCGCACATCAAAGCGAAGCCGCATCCGCGATTGCTGCAACGGTCGAACAGGTCACCGTCAGCATCAACCATGTGACCGAAAGTGCGCATGAAGCGTTAGAAATCTCCCGGAAATCCGGCGACCTGTCCGACCAGGGCAGCGAAATCATCCACAACACCGCCACGGGGATGCAGCAAATTGCCGATACCGTGCGCCAAACGTCCGGCTCCATCGCAAATCTCGGCGAGCAATCCAGCCAGATTTCCTCTATTGTCCAGGTCATCAAGGAAATCGCCGAACAGACCAATCTGCTGGCGCTGAATGCCGCCATCGAGGCGGCGCGCGCCGGCGAGCAAGGGCGCGGTTTTGCGGTGGTGGCCGATGAAGTACGCAAGCTGGCAGAACGCACCGCCATCTCCACCAAGGAAATTTCCCAGATGATCGACGCCATCCAGAATACCGCCAGCATCGCGGTTGCCAGCATGTCAAGCGCGGTCAATCAGGTAAGCGGCGGGGCTGCGCTGGCGCAACAGGCAGGCGATGCGATCAATCAGATCAAGGGAGAATCCAACCGCGTAATCGCAACGGTCAGCGGCATTTCTTCGGCGCTGGTGCAGCAAAGCAAAGCCAGCGACGACATCGCCGCACATGTCGAGAAGGTGGCGCAAATGACTGAAGAGAACCATGCAGCCACTGAGGCGACAGCCGATGCTGCCGACAATCTTGCGCAACTGGCAGACGCCATGCGTACAGCGGTAAACAAGTTCAAGATATAGCGCGAAGGCGCATAGCCTGAGCGCATGTGCGCTCCCGGAGCAGCAAGCGCGGGATGGGTAAAACTACGCTTTACCCATACTGTCGAATTATCCTGAAAACCGCAGCAACAGGTTCACCCAAAAGGTGATTTGCGTCAAAAGCACAAGAACCGGATGGCGTCCGGGCTTTCATCGCGAGCCAAATGTTCAACTACGATTTTGAGGATTACGATTCGACCCGCAGCACCAACCCCTTCAAATATGCGCCTTCCGGAAAACTGAGCAGCACCGGATGGTCTGCGCTGGCATGCAGATAATGTACGATCTGCGCGTTTACGCCCGCATCCAGTGCGGCTCCGGCGACGATTTTCTGAAACAGGTCTGCGCTGATGCCGCCGGAACATGAGTAGGTGGCGAGCAGGCCACCCGGCCTGAGCAACTTGAAGGCGAGCAGGTTGATGTCTTTGTAGCCGCGCGCGGCCTTTTCGGCAAATGCGGCGGTGGGGGCAAATTTGGGCGGGTCGAGAATGATGAAGTCGAAGGAGCGGCCCTGGTCGCGCAGCTTGCGCAGCGCCATGAACACGTCCGCCTCCTGCCATTCGGCGCGCGTTTCGTCCAAGCCATTACGCACCAAATTATCTGCCGCGATACGCAACGCATCGTCCGAGGCATCTATGGACAACACCGATTTCGCGCCGCCGCGCAACGCGTACAGCGAGAAACCCCCGGTATAACAAAAACAGTTCAGCACATCGCGGCCAGTGGCCAGCGTTTCGGTCAGCGCACGGTTGTCGCGCTGGTCGAGATAGAAACCGGTTTTTTGCCCTGACTTTACATCCACCTTGAAACGCAGACCGTGCTCGACGACTTCGACACTTTCCGGCAACGTGCCGCGCAGCACGCCGGTGCGCGCTTCCAGGCCTTCCAGCCCGCGCGAATCGGAATCGGAACGTTCGTAGATGCATGCGGGAATGAACAATTCCTGCAGAATATCGGCGATAGTGTCACGCCAGCGTTCCGCACCCGCGCTGCCGATCTGCATCACCAGCGTATCGCCATAACGGTCGACAATCAATCCCGGCAGGCCGTCGGATTCGGCGTGAATGAGGCGCGCTCCGTTGTTCAGCCCCGCACCCCAACCCTTTCCCGCCTGCGGGAGAGGAAGCAGTGCGCGGCGTGCCTCCAGTGCGACACTGATACGGCGGTGAAAAAATTCCGCATCGACGGCCTCCTCTTCGCGCCACGACCAGACGCGCGCGGTGATCTGCGAACTCGCGTTATACGCCGCCCGGGCAAGAAAATTTCCTGCTGCATCGCATACCGCCAGCGTATCGCCGTTAAGAGGAGCGCCATCCACGCGCTCGACCGCGCCGGAAAATATCCACGGGTGGCGGCGCAGCAGAGATTTCTCCCGCCCCGCCTTTAGCAAAATTGCGGGAGCACCCTCTCCCCCAGCCCCGCTTGCGGGAGAGGGTGGCCGAAAGGCCGGGAGAGGGCTCTTCGCGGGACGGCGCTCGTTCGCGCCGTGGCGTTTGCGGAAGTCTCTCTTGCCGCCGGTCGGTCGGCGCGTGTTGTTGTCGGATTGGGTCATGTCTTCTTCTTGGCGCGCGGATGCGCCGCATCGTAAATCTTGCTGAGGTACTGGAAGTCGAGGTGCGTGTAGACCTGCGTGGTGGAGATGCTGGCGTGGCCGAGCATTTCCTGCACCGCGCGCAGATCGCCGCTGGATTGCAGCACATGGGTGGCAAACGAATGACGCAGCAAATGCGGATGCACGTTGCTGGTGATACCTTGCCTGATGCCCCATTGCTTCATGCGCAATTGCACCACGCGCGGCGAGATACGGTTACCACGCTGCCCGACGAACAGCGCGGGCTCGCTCGCATTGGCGATCTGGTCGCGCACCGCCAGCCAAGCCTGCAATGCGGCGATGGCATAAGTCCCGAGCGGCACGATGCGCGTCTTGCTGCCTTTGCCGGTCACGCGCACTTCGCCCGCGCTCATGTCGAGCTGCACCGGATCTAGGTTGACCAGTTCGGCCAAGCGTAGGCCGGAGGAATAGAACAACTCGAACATCGCCTTGTCGCGGATCGCTTCCGGCGTATCGGCGGGCAGATCGACCATGCGCGCCGCCTCGTCGGGCGACAGCGCTTGCGGCAGTGCCTTCGGCGACTTCGGCGCGCGCAGGCCGACGCAGGAATTGCCCGCCAAACCGTGGTCGCGCATCAGGTAATTAAAAAAGCCGCGCCACGCCGACAGCATGCGCGCCAGCGAACGACCGCCCAGCCCCTTGCTGTGCAGTTGCGCGATGAAGCGGCGGATGTGGTGAATCTTAAGGCTATCCAGTGGCGTGGCGGCGGCCAGCTCGAACAGATGCGAGATGTCGCGCGCATAATTTTCGGCGGTCAATGCGGAGTATTGTTTCTCGTTACGCAACCACGCCAGGTAACCGTCCAGGTATTTCCGGTTAAGCCCTTCAACTGTGCTCGGGACGGGAGCGGCATCGGTCATGTTTGTAATATATGGGGATGCAATGCGCTGCTTACCGCTTCGGCGATGCGCTCCAGGAACACCGTCCCCATCTCCGGATAGAAACGCTGCTTGTCTTCGCTGGCCAGCACCAGCAGGCCGATGGTTTCGCTGCCGGCATGCAGCGGCAAGTAAGCGAACGAATGCAGTTGGGCGGCATTTTCGCCGAACCAGCCGGCGGTGTCATGCATGGCATGGTGCAGGCAGACCGGTTGCGCCTGCGCATCGGCGAATGCCAGCACTTCCGCGTTGGGCGGATTGAACTGCCACAGGCGCAACGCCGTATGCGGCACCGCAAAAATTTCGCGCAGCAGGTGCGGGATCATTTCCTGCAGGGTAACCAGGTCGTGCGCGACAAACAGCGCAACAACGAAATCATGCACCTTGTGCTGCAATGCATCGTTGGCTTTGGCAAATTCGATCAGTTCATGCAATTTCTTTTCGAGTTCCTTGTTCTTGTCGCGCAAGGCCAGCAACTGGCGCTCGCTTAGCGAAACCATGCGCCCGCCGTGCGGATGCGGCAAATTGATTTGCGCCAGCGTCTCGATATGCTCTTCAAAAAACCTGGGGTTATCCAGCAAATACTGTGCTACGTCTTCCGATCTCATTGTGGCTCCCTGCTTATATAGTAATTTCGCCCTCAAATACTGTTATCGCCGGACCGGTCATCAGCACCGGCTGGCCTTCACCACCCCACGCAATGATCAATGCGCCGCCGCGTGTCGCGACATTGACCGGGCTATCGAGCAGGCCGCGCCGGATGCCTGCTACCGCTGCCGCGCAGGCTCCGGTACCGCAAGACAGTGTTTCGCCCGATCCCCGTTCATATACGCGCAGCCGGATATGCTGTCGATCCATCACCTGCATAAAGCCCGCATTGACGCGTTCGGGAAAGCGCGGGTGATGCTCGATGAGCGGCCCCAATCTTTCGACCGGGGCACATTCAATATCCGCCACCACTTGCACCGTGTGCGGATTGCCCATCGACAGTGCGCTGATTTCCAGCATCTCTCCCGCCACATTCAACGGCTCGCTCGCCGCACCGTTGCCGCCCTCGAATGGAATGCGCGCGCCATCGAAGATCGGCGCGCCCATGTCAACCGTCACGCGCCCATCGTTTTCGAGGCGCGGCCTGATCAAGCCACTCCTGGTTTCCACCGTGATTTCGCGTTTCGGTGTGAGCCCCTGGTCATGAACGAACCGCACAAAACAGCGCGCGCCATTCCCACATTGCCCGACCTCGCCGCCGTCGGCATTGAAAATGCGGTAGCGGAAATCCGCGTCTTCATGCTGTGCTTTTTCCACCAATAAAATCTGGTCGCAGCCTACACCAAAATGCCGGTCGGCAAGAAAACGCAACTGCTCCGAGCTGAGATCAATGCGCTGGCGCACCCCGTCCAACACCACGAAGTCGTTGCCTGCACCGTGCATTTTTGTAAATTTGAGCAGCATTTCCGATCATTCCTTCTTGGGTCATTCCTTTTTTGGGTTATCCCTTTTTATCGCTCAATTCGGTGTGCCTGAAACAATTCGTGGTGTGGTCGTTCACCATGCCGGTTGCCTGCATGAAGGCGTAGCAGATCGTCGTGCCGGCAAACTTGAAGCCTTGCCGCTTCAATTCCCTGCTCATCGCATCCGACTGCGGTGTACTGGCCGGCACATCGGCGAGGCCACGCCATGCGTTCTGCCTCGGCTTGTCTCCGACGAACTGCCAGATGAATGCGCTGAAGCTGCCACACCTCTCCTGCACCTCCAGAAATTTTTGCGCGTTGACAACTGCGGATTCCAATTTCAGGCGGTTTCGCACGATACCCGCATCCTGCAGCAGCGATTCTATTTTATCAGCGTCATAACGGGCAATGCGTGCCGCATCGAAATTGTCGAAGGCGGCGCGGTAATTTTCCCGTTTGCGCAGAATGGTGATCCAGCTCAACCCCGCCTGCGCACCTTCCAGGATCAGAAATTCAAACAGGCGTTGATCGTCATGCAGCGGCACGCCCCATTCGCGGTCGTGATAAGCCTGGTACAGGGCATCGCTGCCCGCCCATGAGCAGCGCGGTTTAGAGGCAGAAGCTGTGCTGATGGAAATAGAATTCATGCTTTAACGTGAAACTCGCGTAGCGATTCGTTTGCCCTTTCTCCCGCCTGCGGGGGAAAGTTGGATAGGGGGAAACGGTCATGGCAAGTTTCATCATCGGAGGCGGCAAACTTGCCATGACCGTTAGGGGAACCTCAAAAATCCATTTTGCCGCCCTCCCGCAAAAATCAGATGCGGCGGAAGCCTTAATGTTCGGAGAATTGCAGGGAAATTCAGCTCTTGGCAGGCTGCCTGCACAACAGCGCGGCAATTTGTTTTTTGGGCTTATCAGGGCCCAGAGAGGGGTGCTCCTCGATTTTTGCGGCAGCCGGGGAAGGCTCATAAGGTTTCAGGAACCAGTCGTCAACCGGTGCAGGTTTTTTGGCATGTACATACGTGGCCGACTTGGCAGGCCGGTGTCCGGAAGAGGCGCGCGATGACGGCGAAACCGCCGCCCGCTCGCGTGGGAATGAGCGTTTGAGCAACTTCTCGATGTCGACCAGCCGACGTTCTTCTTCGCCATCCACCAGCGAGATCGCTTCGCCGCTGGCGCCCGCCCTTCCGGTTCGCCCGATGCGGTGGACGTAATCCTCTGCGTTGGTTGGGAGCTCGTAATTGACCACCAGCGGCAACTGATCGATATCCAGCCCGCGCGCGGCAACGTCGGTCGCCACCAGTGCGGTGATTTTGCCTTCCTTGAACGCATCCAGCGCCTTGATGCGCTCGAGTTGCGTCTTGTCGCCGTGGATGGCATCGGAGGGTATGCCCTCGCGGTCCAGCTTGCGCGCCAACCGCGCCGCAGTCAGCTTGGTGCGGGTAAAGACCAGCGCCTGGCTACCGAGTCCGCGTGAGCGGAGCAGATCGGCCAGCACGTCAAATTTGTTGTCATGATCCACCATCAGAACGGATTGCGTGACGTTTTCTGCCGCCGTGTTGCGGCGCTCCGCTTCGACGGTGACGGGTTTGACGAGGAAATCATGAGCGAGCTTTTTGATCTCGTCGGAGAACGTGGCCGAGAACAGCAGAGTCTGGCGCTGTTTGGGCAGCAGCGTGAGAATGCGTTTGAGATCGGGCATGAAACCCATGTCCAGCATGCGGTCGGCCTCATCCAAGATCAGCACCTGCACCTGGTTGAGCATCAGGTTCTTGCTTTCGACGTGATCCAGCAAGCGTCCGGGTGTGGCCACCAAGATTTCCACGCCCTTCATCAGCGCGGGTTTTTGTGTTTTGATGTCGATGCCGCCAAAAACCACGGTGGAACGCAACGGCACATGTTTGGAGTATGTCTCTACGCTTTCCTCGACCTGGATTGCCAGCTCGCGCGTCGGCGTCAAAACCAGTGCGCGGATCGGGTGGCGTGCGGGAGAGGCGCTGGTGCTGGCATGCGGCAGCAGAAGCTGTAATAGCGGCAGCGTGAATGCCGCCGTCTTGCCGGTGCCGGTCTGCGCCATCGCCATCAGGTCGCGTCCCGCCAGAACATGAGGAATGGCCTGCGCCTGGATCGGCGTCGGCTCGGTGTAACCCTCTTCTTCGACGGCGCGCAGGATCTGCGGGTCAAGATTGAGGGATGAAAACATTACTTTGGTTGCTGCTGGATCTGCCATAAGAGGCGGCATTATACCGGATTGCCGGGGACGCTTGGCGGTTTTACACCAGCAACGGAATAGCCCGGCTCAACCCGTATTTTTCATTTGTAATGCCTGTTGATACAAGTCGCTGCGGTTGGCGCCGGTAATTTTTGCGGCGAGCTGTGCTGCCTGTTTGAGCGGCAGCTCTTCGAGCAACAGGGATAGCGTATTCAGCGTTTCGGCGGACAAACCCGTTTGCGGCGGCGCTCCGGAAACCAGCACGACGAATTCGCCGCGCTGCTGATTACTGTCCGACAGCAGCCACGCCTCCGCATCCCGCAACAAACAGGCATGAATGGTCTCGAACAGCTTGGTGATCTCGCGTGCCAGCACGACTTGCCGCTCCCCGCCCAATATCGCGCATAAATCGGCAACGCACCCGACGATGCGGTGCGGCGCTTCGTAAAACACCAGGGTATAAGAATGGCCGCATAGCTCTTGTAGAGCGGTGCGCCGCGCGGCGGACTTATTGGGCAGGAATCCGTAGAACAGAAAATGCGGATCGGCCAGGCCAGCCGCCGACAATGCCGCTATCGCCGCATTTGCACCAGGAATAGGGATGACGCGCAAACCCGCTTCCAGCACCGCCTGCACCAGCAGCGCGCCGGGATCGCTGACGGCGGGCGTGCCCGCATCGCTGACAAATGCCACGCTTTGCCCCGCCCGGAGTAGCGCGATTATTTTTTCGGCGGCGCCCCGC
Organism: Gallionella sp.; assembly: GCA_049294375.1. Lineage (GTDB taxonomy): Bacteria > Pseudomonadota > Gammaproteobacteria > Burkholderiales > Gallionellaceae > Gallionella. Next base: position 26,654 of record JBAQCT010000033.1, read on the forward strand.
TCGTTGTGCTGGTGCACTGCCATCAGCCGGTTTGCGCCGATGCCGTGGTGCGTCAGCAAATGGGCTGTGTTGCGCGTATCCTCGGCTGCGACCACGTCGGCTGCAGCCAGCACATCCAGCGCGCGCAGGGTAATGTCACGCAGATTACCAATTGGGGTGGCAACTACATATAATGCGGGTTCAAGTATTTGCGGATGTCTGTTATGCAAGGTATGTTCCATTTACATTTCAAGCGGTTTTTAACCTGGCTGGCTGCCCTGCTCACACTATACGTGAGCGGTTTTGCTTGCGCCACCGACGAGCACATTGCGCCCGGCAACGAAAAACCTGCGCCGCATATCGCGCTGCTGTTGCCGTTGAAATCGGCGATTTTCAAATCAGCCGCCGATGCGGTGCGGCAGGGATTCCAGGCGGCGTCCAATCTGGAAATGCAACTGCCGGAAAGGTTGCCGGTGCGCGTATATGGCTGTTTCGACGAGAACAAGGACATTATCGCGCTCTATCGCCAGGCCGTCGCCAGCGGGGCACGTGCCGTAGTAGGGCCGCTTACGCGCAGCGGCGTCAGCACGCTGGCGGCGGAGCCAAACATTCCCGTGCCGACTCTGGCGTTGAACGTGGTGGAAGACAAACCGGTCGGGCCGTTGTATTTCTTCGGCATGGCTGCGGAAGCGGAAGCAAGGCAGGTCGCGCAACTGGCTAGGCAACAGGGCTTGCGCCAGGCCTTTACCATTACGACACACGCCCAACTGTCCAAGCGTTTGCAGTTCGCTTTCGAGGAAGAATGGAATGGTTCGGGCGGCGCATTGCTGAATGAGATCGAATTCAACGGCGACCCTGCTGTATTCGCGGGCATCACCGACATGCCCGATACCGCCGTATTTCTCTCTGTCGATGCCGAAAAAGCGCGCCTGATCCGCCCTTACCTCCCGAATAAATTGCCGATTTACGGCACATCGCAAATCTTTACCGGCAACGGCAATACGCTAACCAATTACGATTTGAACGGCATACGCTTCGTGGATATGCCGTGGCTGCTGCAGCCCGACCACCCGGCGGTGATGATCTATCCGCGCCCCGAGCAACCGCTTTCCGCCGACAATGAACGGCTTTACGCGCTCGGCATAGACGCTTTTCGCCTGACTCAATTGCTGCTGGCCGGCAAGATTGATGACGCTTTGCCAATGGATGGCGTGAGCGGCCACATAAAGCTTGACGGACATGTTTTTCAGCGCGTGCCGATCCCGGCAGTCTTCGTGCAGGGGTATGCCCAGACCCGCAACGGGCAGGCGGCGCCCGCGCAACAGGCGATTCCCGATTATGCCATCGGCAAGCCATGAACAACGGCGCACAGGCCGAACGGTGGGCAGCGCAATATCTGCGGAAACAGGGTCTGAAACCGGTTGCGGAAAATTACCGCAGCCGCTTTGGCGAAATCGATTTGATCATGCAAGATGGTGCGGAACTGGTATTCGTCGAGGTGCGCCTGCGGCGCAACGCCGATTTCGGCGGCGCGGCAGCCAGTATCGATACGCGCAAACAGCAACGCCTCATCCGCACCGCGCAGCAATATCTCGCCCGCCTCGCGCATATACCGCCGTGCCGCTTCGATGCCGTACTGATGGACGATGCGCAAGGCGTGAACGCGCAGTGGCTCAAAAATGCGTTCGAGTCCTGATTCGGTTAAAATCCGCTCTCGGAACAGTAGTTAGTTGCTAACCGTTAGTCGCCATTTAAAAACCCGCGTAGCGGAGAACGACAACTAACGACTAATGACTAACGTCCAACGACTGGCATCACACACCATGGATATCAACAAGCGGATCATCAAGCATTTCAAGGACAGCGCGGAACTCAAACTGAAAGCCAAGGACGTGCTGGCAAAACCCATCGCAGAGGGCGCGCAGATTTTTTTCGACTGTTTGACCAACGACGGCAAGATATTGTGCTGCGGCAACGGCGGCTCGGCGGCGGATGCGCAACATTTTTCTGCGGAGCTGCTGAACCGCTTCGAGAAAGAACGCCCCGGCCTGGCAGCCGTCGCACTGACCACCGACAGTTCCGTGCTGACATCCATCGCCAACGATTACGAATTCAACAAGATATTTTCCAAGCAGGTGCGCGCGCTCGGCCTGCCCGGCGACAGCCTGCTGGCGATTTCGACCAGCGGCAACTCGCCAAATGTGGTCGCGGCGATCCATGCGGCGCATGAGCGCAGCATGCGCGTGGTCGCGCTGACCGGACGCGATGGCGGAGAAATGGCCGGTGCGCTCCATGCCAGCGACGTATTGATTTGCGTGGATGCAAAAAGCACCGCGCGCATCCAGGAAGTTCATTTGCTGGCCTTGCATTGCCTGTGCGATGTGATTGATTATTTACTATTGGGAGAATGACGATGCGTATTGCCTACCTACTGTTCGTTGTGTTGTTATCGGGCTTGCTGCAGGGATGTGTCCCGGCAGCCGTGGGCACGGGCGCCATGGTGGTGCAGGATCGCCGCACCAGCGGCGCCTATGTCGAGGACTTGGCGATTGAAACCAAGGCGTTCGACCGCATCGGCAAGCAATTCAAGGATGGCGTACATATCAACGTCAGCAGCTTCAACCGCAATGTGCTGATCAGCGGAGAAGTCCCTACTGAAGCGGTAAAAACCGAAGTCGGCAGGCTCATCATGAGCATCGAAAACGTGCGCAACATGAATAACGAACTGGTCGTTTCCGGCACAACCTCACTGACTTCGCGCAGCAACGACAGCATGATTACCTCGAATGTAAAATTGCGCTTCGTGAACGACCCGCGCTTCAGCGCCACCCACGTCAAAGTCGTCACGGAAAACGGCACGGTGTTCCTGATGGGCATGGTCAAACGCGCCGAGGCTGACGCCTCCGCAGAAGTGGCCAGCACGACCAGCGGCGTGCAGCGCGTGGTCAAGCTGTTCGAGTATCTCGATTAACGGACATGCCGAAAAAACCAGCCATGACAATTGTCAACATGTCCGTTCCCTCTCCCCTGCCCTCTCCCGCAAGCGTGAGAGGGGGATAAGGTGTCGCTTTGCGACAAGTTTAACAATGTATCCCGCGCCCGACTTTGAACACAAACTATGCAAGCCCGGCGAAGTTGCCGCGCGTATTGCCGCACTGCCGCGCCCGCTGGTGTTCACCAATGGCTGCTTCGATGTGCTGCACCGCGGCCATGTGACCTATCTCGCGCAGGCGCGCGCGCTGGGCGCATCGCTGATCGTCGGCGTGAACAGCGACGCCTCGGTGAAACGCCTCGGCAAGGGCAACGACCGGCCCGTCAACCCGCTACCCGACCGCATGACGGTGCTGGCCGCGCTGGAATCGGTCAGCCTGGTGACGGAGTTCGACGAGGACACGCCGCTGAACCTGATCCTCGCGTGCCGCCCGGATGTGCTGGCGAAGGGTGGCGACTGGAAGGCCGAAAACATTGTCGGCGCGCGCGAAGTGCTGGGCTGGGGCGGCAAGGTGCACAGCATCCCTTTCCTGCACGAGCGCTCCACCACCGCGCTGATGAACAAGATCCGCTCGCTATGAGCACGCTGAAATTCAGCAAGGCATTTTAAGGAGCATGAAAATGGCTGAGACACACTTTGGATTCGAGACCGTCGCCGAGGAAGAAAAAGCCAGGCGCGTCGCGGGCGTGTTCAACTCGGTCGCCAGCAAATACGACGTGATGAACGACCTGATGTCGGTCGGGCTGCACCGCATCTGGAAGCGCTTCGCCGTCGGTGTGAGCGGCGTGCGGGAGGGGCAGCGCGTGCTGGACGTGGCGGGCGGATCGGCGGATTTGACGCGGCTCTTTCTCAAAAAAGTCGGCAGCAGTGGGCAGGTGGTGCTTACCGACATAAACAATGCGATGCTGCGCGTCGGCCGCGACCGTGTGCTCGACGATGGCATTGTTACGCCGACCACGCAATGCGACGCCGAGCACCTGCCCTTTCCCGACAATTATTTTGATTGTGTCAGCAACGCCTTCGGCCTGCGCAATGTCACGCACAAGGATGCGGCACTGCGCGAGATGCACCGCGTGATCAGGCCAGGCGGGCGCGTCATCGTGCTGGAATTCTCAAAAGTCGCCAAACCGCTGGAAGCGATCTACGACGCCTACTCGTTCAAACTGCTGCCCAAGATCGGCGAACTCGTCGCCAACGACGCCGATAGCTACCGCTACCTCGCCGAGTCGATCCGCATGCATCCGGGGCAGGAGGAACTGAAGAAAATGATGGAAGAAGCCGGGCTGGAGCACGTCGAGTACTTCAACCTGACGGGCGGCGTGGTGGCGGTGCATCGGGGTTATAAGCTGTAAAAATTGCTGCGGAGGGCGTCTGCGGCGTTGCGCGGTACTCGAAATCCTCATGTACCTTTTGTACATTCCGGTTTCTGCGCTCCGTGCGCCTTGCATCCCTCCCTCCTCGCGAATTTTTAATCAGTTTTTAAGCCAATCTCTATGAGAAAAGCGGCAGGCCAGCCTAGAAAATTTGGTATTTTTGCTGCCTGCCTACGTTATGCATCAAGAGAGCGTGAGTGTCTATGATTCAAAGTGACTATATTGCGTTGGCAGCCGTAGCTGCCGCACTACTTGCCGCTCTTTATGCTAAATGGGCTGCAAACGAGGCTAAAAGAGCCAACAAAATTTCCCTGCATATTCACAAAGTCGAAATTTACGAAGAGGTACTATCTTTCTCTGATTGTTTCCGTGGTTTGTTTAATGTCCCAACCGCAGAGAGGTTAGAGACATTTAAGAAAAAGGCAGTGCAACGTGCGGAAATTTATCTTTCCAAAGAGGTGCACCTCCAACTGCAAAAAGTCTACGAGCATTGCCACGACAGTGAAATCTGGTTAAGTATCGCAGCAAGTAAGGGGCTTATGGCAGAAGGCACTCCTAGTGAGCTAGAGGTGCGAAGTGAATACAAATCTGTTTTAAACCTGCTCCGCCCTGTCATTCAAAGTATTAAAGCCGAGGCAAAGCTAGACCAAACATAACTCTGCACTCTGCGCTCAAGCCAGCGTAGCACACGTAGGGCGCAATAACCAACGGGCATTGCGCCGCATGCAAACATCCGGCGGAATACGCTGCGCTATTCCGCCCTACAAACCCCGCCCTTGCATCTCTTCCCGACTTCGACGATGATGTGCATCACATTTGTAATACACGAAGTGAACCATGAAAACCGCTACCATGCCTGCGCTGCGCGTTGAACCAGAACTTCGGCAGGCTGCCGAGGATATTCTGCGTCCGGGTGAGACGCTTTCCGCGTTTGTCGAGGATGCGGTGCGCCGCAACGTGGAGTTGCGCCGGGCGCAGCAGGAATTCATCGCGCGCGGGTTGGCCTCGCGCGATGCCGCTAAAAAATCGGGGGTCTATTTTTCTTCGGAAGAGGTGCTGCGGGAGCTGGATGGCATTATCTCCAGCGCCAAGAAGAAGACGCGCAGGTGAACTACAGGGTTCGCTACACGCTGGAAGTTAAAGAAGATTTGAAGCGACTCTTCACCTTCCTGACCGAACAAGACCCGCAAGCCGCCAAGCACGCGCGCAAGACCATCGCCGCAAGCATCGAGTTGCTGCAACAATTTCCGTTCACTTGCCGCAAGGCGGTTCCCGAAAATGCCTTGCTGCGCGAGCTGGTGATCCCGTTCGGTAGCACCGGATATGTTGCGCTGTTCGAGATCGACGACAAGGAAACCGTGACCATCGTTGCCGTGCGCCATCAGCGCGAAGACGATTATCATTAACGCTGCCCGCAATTTTTTACAGGAGTACCGTAGTGAGCAATTTACCAAAATGCCCCAAATGCAGTTCCGAATTCACTTATGAAGACGGCAGCAACTATGTCTGTCCCGAGTGCGCGCACGAGTGGGCGAAAGACGCGCCCGCCGAGAGCGGAGAGCAGCAGCGCGTGTACAAGGATGCGTTCGGCAACGTGCTGGTCGACGGCGACTCGGTGACGGTGATCAAGGACTTGAAGGTCAAGGGTTCGTCCTCGGTGGTCAAGGTGGGAACCAAGGTGAAGAACATCCGTCTGACCGATGGCGACCATGACATCGACTGCAAGATCGACGGCATCGGCGCGATGCAACTAAAAACCGAGTTCGTGAAAAAAGCTTGATGGAGTTTAAACATGGGTGGCTGGGGTTGTCCGCACGAAGCTGACGGCAAATGCCAGAAGGTGAATAACCTGCCTTGCGATCCGGCGATGAAGGGGTGTGTGCTGTTTGGCCGCTTCGTCTGGGGGGATCAGGGCAAGAACCGCCCCGCCGGAGGTTGGGGTGGCAACGCGCCGGAGCCGCAGCCGGAAAAAAACGATCACCCTAAAAATGCAAACTTATCCACGAAAAACACGAAAGGCACGAAATAAAAAATCGCATT